>NZ_JBHUYK010000007.1:0-301837 GCF_042668615.1 Nocardia sp. NPDC057272
AGTTCCTGCCCGGTGTCACCGATCTCGGCGACGGCCCCTCCGCGCAGCTGTGGCCGCATCGCCACGGCACCGACGCCATGTTCCTGGCGACGCTGCGCAAGAAGTAGCCGCGACAGCACGACGGCGCCGTCCCCCCACGGGGGCGGCGCCGTTCCATTTGTCCAAGCGAGGAGCGAGCGCCGAGGAGGAGAATCGGCGTATGGCGATGACATGGGATCAGGTGGTCGCGATGGCAACGGCACTGCCGGGTGTGGCGGAAGGCACCTGGTGGCGCAGTCCCGGCCTGAATGTCGGCGGCACGAGCTTCGCTCGACTGCGTGATGAAGCCGAAGGCGGCCTCGTGCTGCTCTGTGAACCCATGGAGAAGGAAGCGCTGCTGGCCTCCGGCGACCCAGCCTTCTACACGACCCCACACTATGACGGGTACCCGTACATCCTCATCGATCTCGACGCGGTCGACCCACAGCAGCTCGTCGAGCTACTCGACAGTGCCTGGTGGCTGTGCGCACCCGCGAAGCTGCGGCGCGCGAGGCAAGGTGCATAGGAGAGGACGCCGTTGTCCTGTCCCCGAGTCAGTCCCGTTCGGACAATTCGCGCAGGCGTGCCAGGGTTTTCGCGAGAATCCGGGACACGTGCATCTGCGAGATCCCCAGCTGCGACGCGATCTGCGTCTGCGTCATCGACTCGAAGAATCGCATGGTCAGGATGCGGCGCTCACGTTCGGGCAGGCCCGCCAGCAGTGGCCGCACCGCGATGTACTCCTCGACGCGGTCGAACTGCGACTCTTCCTCGCCGAGCGTGTCGAGCAGCGACGCGTCGCTGTCGCGCCCGATCGAGGCCGCGTCGATCGACGTCGGCTGATAGGCATTGCCCGCGATAACGGCCTGGGTGACCTCGTCGGGGTCCACATCGAGTTCGGCGGCGATCTCCTTGGCGGTGGGGGAGCGCCCCAATCGCTGCGAGAGCTGATCCACGGCCGCGCCGATCCGCAGGTGGGTTTCCTTGACTCGCCGCGGAACCCGCATCGCCCAGGTGTTGTCCCGGAAGTACCGCCGGACCTCACCCATGATCGTCGGCACCGCGAAGGACAGGAAGTTCGAGCCACGGCTCAGGTCGAACCGGTCCACCGCGTGCACCAGCCCGACGCGCGCCACCTGCGACAGATCGTCGAACGGCTCGCCGCGTCCGCTGAATTTGCGGGCGATGTGGTCGGCCAGCGGAATGCAGCGGTTGATCAGCGCATCGCGCGCGACCGCGTGCGCGACACTGCCCGGCTCGGTCGCCGCGAGACGCTCGAACAGGGCGCTGACGTCGTCGTACCCGGACACCGGTTCCGGAGTTTCGGTCTCCTCCTCGAGACTTTCCTGCTCGAGGGCTTCCTTGTCCGGTTCCGCGGCGTTCTCCGACTCCGCGGCAGGGGAGTCGGTTTTGTCGGGTTCGCTGAGATTGTGCTGGTCGGGCTGGTTGTCCTCGCCGTGCACTATGCCTTCCCCCGGACCCTGCGGAATCGGACCGTCGTCGGGTACCCGGACACGCCTGCGTCGAAATCCTGCTGTTCGGCGATGACTTCGTCGCAGAGCGTACGCAGCACATGCCACCCGAAGCTGCGCTGATCCGGCATGCCCTGCGCCGCGGCGACACCGTCGACGCGCACCTGGAGTTCGAAGTCGCCGACGAGGAACTCGCAGGTGAGCAGCGTATTCGGGCCGGCGATCGCGATGATCGTCGAGCACACCTCATCCACGGCGAGGCGCACGTCGGCTACCTCGTCGAGGGTGAAATCACTGAGTAGCACCAGTGTTTCGGCCAGTCCGCGCACGATTGGCAGCTGCGTCAGCTGTGCTGCCACACGAATCTCCACCGGGGCGCCGAAGGGCCCATGTTCCGCCGAAAAATTGGTCACCCTGAGAAGGCTACCCATATCCCGGCAGGGCAATCACCATCGCCGTCGCTACACTGGCGCGCTGTGTCCACTCCGACGTTCTCCCGTCCGTCCCAGCCGATGATCGCCCCGTCAATCCTGTCCGCGGACTTCGCGAATCTGGCCGCCGAGGCCGCCGCTGTCGAAGGATGCGATTGGCTGCACGTCGACGTCATGGACGGGCACTTCGTACCGAACCTCACGCTGGGTCTGCCGATCGTGCAGAGCCTGCTGAAGGCGACCGATATTCCGTTCGATTGCCACCTGATGATCGACGATCCGGGCCGCTGGGCCCCGAGCTACGCCGAGGCGGGCGCCTACAACGTCACCATCCACGCCGAGGCGACCGATGATCCGATCGCGGTGGCGCGCGATATCCGCGCCGCGGGCGGGCGGGCCGGGCTGTCGGTGAAGCCGAACACCCCGATCGAGCCGTACCTGGAAATCCTGCGCGAATTCGACACCGTGCTGGTGATGAGCGTGGAACCCGGTTTCGGCGGGCAGTCGTTCATCCCCGGCGTGCTGGAGAAGGCGCGGATCGTGCGCAATCTTGTCGATTCGGGCGAGCTGCACCTGGTCGTCGAAATCGACGGCGGCATCAACGACGACACCATCGAGCAGGCGGCAGCGGCCGGAATCGATTGCTTCGTGGCCGGGTCGGCCGTCTACAACACGGCCGACCCGGGCGCTGCCGTGCAGAAGCTGCGCAACCTGGCCACCTCGGCCTGGCTGCCGTAACTACAGGGCGCGGAGCTTGCGGGTTCCCAGCGCCCGCGCCGCGTCGATGACGGCCTGCACCGGCGGCCGCTGGTCGCCGGATTCGGGTTCCTGCACCCAGGTGCGGTAGCCGGTGCGCTCGTCGTCGGGGGAAGGCAGCACGATCTGGCTGCCCGCGCAGGCGACGGTCGCGTACAGGCGGAACAGTTCGGCCGACGCGGTCGCGGTGACGGAGTCCGGGCGGCAGGGGCCGGTGAGGAACGTCCAGCGCCGCGCGCGGGGGTGATCGACCACCGGACCCGCGATCGCGGCCTCGCGCAATCGGGCCTGGACGCGTTCGCCCAGATCGCCGGGCATGGTGACCGCGCCGTAGTGCGCGCCGATCTGGAGCAGAATGCGGCGGGAATCGAAATCGATCTTGGCCGGCAGGTGCAGTTCTCGCCGATAACGCACGCAGCGCATTTCCAGCGTCGAATCGATCAATGTGCTCACGCGGCACCCCCACATATAGCGAACCTGTTGTGACCCACAGTGTTGTCTTCCTGGAGTGGTGGACTATCCCTGGGGCGAACTCCCGGTAGCCGCTGTGCTCCGGGCGATGATGTCGGGAGAACCTGCAGTTCCAGGGCCCGACATCTGGCTGAACAGCAGGAATCGTTGACGTAACAATATTGCGTCAACGGCGCGGCGGGCGCAAGCATTACACTCACCGTGTTTCCAGTTCGTAGTGGCGGGTAATACCAGGCTAAGGCAGCCTGATGAATGCCGGGGATCGGTTCGCCGAAAATTGGATTGAACGACAACCGCCGTATTGATTAACGGCGGCGTTGCGTCATGTCGATACACGTTCGCGGCCGAATCGATGCGCTATCGATCGCTTTCGGTGATCAAGGGCTGCGTGCGGTCGGGTTCGGCCCCCGACCCGGGCTCACGGGCCGCGCTACTAGGCTGTGCGACGAGCTGGGTGGCCTCGCGGGAATAGCGGCCACCCACCTGCTGTTGGGCCCAACGGGTACGGATGACGCGACAAGGGAGTCAGGCATGTTCACAGGGATCGTCGAGGAGCTTGGCGAGATCGTGGCCACCGAAGCGCTGACCGACGCCGCCCGGTTGACGATCCGCGGCAAGCTGGTGACTTCCGATGCCGGGCACGGCGATTCGATCGCCGTCAACGGCGTCTGCCTCACCGTCGTCAACGTGATCGACGGCGACAGCTTCACCGTCGACGTCATGGACGAGACGTTGAAGCGCTCGAGCATCGGCGGCTTGGTCCCCGGATCGCCGGTCAACCTCGAGCGCGCGGCCGCGTTGAACAGCCGCCTCGGTGGCCACCTCGTGCAGGGCCATGTAGACGGCACCGGCACCGTGCTGCGGCGCACCCCGTCGGAGAACTGGGAGGTCGTGCGGATCTCGCTGCCGGATTCCATCGCGCGCTATGTGGTGGAGAAGGGCTCGATCACCGTTGACGGCGTTTCCCTCACCGTCTCCGCGCTCGGCATCGACGACGAGCCGAACGCCGACGGATCCCGCGATTGGTTCGAGGTCTCCCTGATCCCGACCACCCTCGCCCTGACCGTCCTCGGCACCGCCCCCGTCGGGGCCACCGTGAACCTCGAGGTGGACGTCATCGCCAAGTACGTGGAACGTCTCGCCCAGCGAGGCTGACACCGATCGGCGCCGGGCCTCACCGAACACCCCGAGGCCACGCCGTAATGTAGGAAGTCATTGCCATCCCCAGGGCAGTTTCTCGGCCGCCTCGATCTGGACTGACCAGAGAGTGCGACGGAAGAGTGCCCGCCGGGAGGGAAGATCGAGGCCCACCGGGCCGAGAAACCCGCGGCCCCGGCCGCCAAATATACGGAGCAAGCAGACGTGACCAGGTTGGACAGCATCGAGCGCGCGGTCGCCGATATCGCGGCCGGCAAGGCTGTTGTCGTCATCGACGACGAGGACCGGGAGAACGAAGGCGACCTCATCTTCGCGGCCGAGAAGGCCACCCCGGAGCTGGTCGCGTTCATGATCCGCTACACCTCCGGCTACATCTGCGTGCCGTTGACCGCCGACGACTGCGACCGGCTCGGTCTGCCGCCCGCGTACGCGATGAACCAGGACAAGCACGGCACCGCCTACACCGTCTCGGTGGACGCGCGCGAGGGCATCACCACCGGCATCTCCGGCGCCGACCGGGCCGTCACCATGCGCCTGCTGGCCAGCGCGCAGGCCAAGGCCGACGAGTTCACCCGCCCCGGCCATGTGGTGCCGCTGCGCGCCAAGGACGGCGGCGTGCTGCGCAGGCCCGGCCACACCGAGGCCGCGGTCGATCTGGCCCGGATGGCCGGGTTGCGTCCCGCGGGCGTGATCTGCGAGATCGTCAGCCAGAAGGACGACGGGCACATGGCCCGTACCGACGAGCTGCGCGTGTTCGCCGACGAGCACAACCTGGCGATGATCTCGATCGCCGACATGATCGCCTGGCGGCGCAAGCACGAGAAGCATGTCGTGCGGGTGGCCGAGGCCCGTATTCCGACCGCGCACGGCGATTTCAAGGCCGTGGGCTACCAGAGCATCTTCGACGAGGCCGAGCACGTCGCGCTGGTGCGCGGCGACATCGGTGACGGCGAGGACGTGCTGGTGCGGGTGCACTCGGAATGCCTGACCGGTGACGTCTTCGGCTCGCTGCGCTGCGATTGCGGCCCGCAGCTGGACGCGGCACTGGAGATGGTCGATCAGGAGGGTCGCGGTGTCGTCCTCTACATGCGCGGGCACGAGGGCCGTGGCATCGGCCTGATGCACAAGCTGCAGGCCTACCAGTTGCAGGACACCGGTCGCGACACCGTCGACGCCAACCTCGATCTCGGTCTGCCCGCCGACGCCCGTGACTACGGCACCGGCGCGCAGATCCTGGTCGATCTCGGCATCCGCTCGATGCGCCTGCTCACCAACAATCCGGCCAAGCGGGTCGGCCTCGACGGTTACGGTCTCGCGATCACCGAGCGCGTCCCGATGCCGTTGCGCGCCAATGCCGAGAACCTGCACTACCTGCGCACCAAGCGGGATCGGATGGGCCACGACCTGGTCGGCCTCGACGATCTCGACCTCGGCGAAACCGCGCAGTGATCACTTCGTACGAAAGGCGGCAACGATGAGCGGTACAGGTGTCCCGAGCTTCGCTCTGGCGCAGGCCAAAGACGTCAAACTCGGCATCGTCGCCTCGCGCTGGCACACCGAGATCTGCGACACCCTCGTGGCGAATGCCGAACGGGTGGCCAAGGAAGCCGGCGTCGAACATGTGACCGTGGTGCGCTGCGCCGGTGCGATGGAGCTGCCGGTCGTCGCGCAGGAACTGGCGCGCACGCACGACGCCGTCGTGGCTCTGGGTGTCGTGATCCGGGGTGGCACACCGCATTTCGAGTACGTGTGCGATGCGGTGACGGCCGGGCTGACCCGGGTGTCGCTCGATGCGGCCACCCCTGTCACCAACGGTGTGCTCACCACGAACGACGAGGAGCAGGCGCGTGATCGGGCCGGGCTACCCGGTTCGGCGGAGGACAAGGGCGAACAGGCCTGCGCCGCCGCTCTCGATGCCGCGCTCACCTTGCGCGCGCTGCGATCGGTGTGACCGTGCCGGTGGTGCGGACCTGGCGTCGTAGCGCTCCCCAGCCCGACGCGGGCTGGGAGTTCCAGGTGCGTCCGCGCCGGGCGACTCGCACCGCCATCGTGGTCGCGATCGTCATCCTCGTCGCGTTCACCGCGGGTGGGCTGCTGCTGCGCACCGGATCGACCGGGGTGAACTTCCGGGTCGCCGATCAGGTCGCGATGATCCTGATCGGGGTGGTCGGGGCGGGCGCGGTACTGATGCTCACCCGTCCGCGAGTGCGCGTGGGCAGCCAGGGTGTCGGGGTGCGTAACATCCTGGGCGAGCAGGTGTACCCGTGGGCCTACATCCGTGGCGCGTCCTTCCCGGACCGCAAGGCATGGGCCCGCCTCGAACTGGCCGACGACGATTACGTCCCGATGCTCGCCATTCGTTCCAACGACAAGACCCACGCCGCCGACGCCATCGAGCGCGTCCGCGAACTCGGCGCCCGCTACGCCCCGCGGGACTGACTTCGCTGAGCGGTTGGCCCCTCGAGCCGACAGATTGCCGGCAATGCTGCTGTCTGTGCGCCACCGAGTAGTGACGCACAGACCAGCGCATCAGCGGGTATCGCCGAGGACCGCTCCCTCGCGGCGCGGATCCGCACCGCCGATCCAGCCGTCCTTGCCGTTGTGCTGCAGGGCGCTGAGCCCGCTGGACTGCGGTGCCACCGACACCTGATGGCCCATTGCCCGCAGCTTCTCGACCAGGGGATCGTGGTCGCCGTTGTCGGTCGCATTGATATCGGGGTGCTCACCCCCGACGCCGGTGACCGGCGTATTGCCCGCGCCGAACGACACCCCGGAGACCGCCTGTTGCGGGTCGAGACCCCAATCCAGTGCATTGACCAGCGTTTTCACGACGAACTGGATGATCACCGAACCACCGGGCGAACCCGTGACGAGCTTCAGCTCGCCACGGTCGCCCTGATCGTCACGATCGAACACCAGGGTCGGGGCCATCGAACTGCGCGGGCGCTTGTTGGGCTGGAGCCGGTTGGCCACGGGTGTCCCGTCGGGGTCGACCGGGTCGGCGGCGAAGTCGGTGAGCTGATTGTTGAGCACGAACCCGTCGACGAGATGGAAAGACCCGAACGCCGATTCGACCGTCGTGGTCATGGCGGCGGCGTTGCCGTACTTGTCGACGACGGAGATGTGGCTGGTGCCGTGCTCGGGCGGCTGCGGACCGTTGCCGAGGGGGACCGGCCCGAGGTTGCCGGGCTTGGCGGTACCCATGCTGCGCTGCGGGTCGATCAGCGTCGACCGTTCTTTCAGGTACTGCGGGTGCACGAGCGAGAGCGCCGAATTGCCCGGCAACGGAACGAAATCCGGGTCGGCGACGTACTTGTTGCGGTCGGCGTAGGCCAGTCGTTCCGCTTCGGAGATCAGGTGCACGGCCTGCGCGTCGGGACGCCCGCCGTTGGCATCGAGCTCCTGTGGGCGCAGCGCCGGGAGATCGAAATTGGCGAGAATGCCCAGCGTCGCCGCGACGGTGCTGCCGCCCGAGGACGGCGCGGGCATGCCGCACAGTTCGTACTTGCGATACCCGGTGCACAGCGCCGTGCGCTTCTTCGCCTCGTAATTCGCCAGGTCGGTGGTGGTCAGCGCGCTGGGGGTACGACCGCCCGCCGTGCTGCCCGCCGCCTCGACGATGTCCTGGGCGATGGCGCCGCTATAGAAGGCCTTCGCGCCGTCGGTCGCGATCGCCGAGAGCGTTTTCGCCAGTGCCGGATTGGTGAGGACGGTGCCCGACTTCTTGGGCGAGCCGTCGGCTTCGAGGAAGTAGCCACGCGCGGCCTCGTCGGCGGCCAGGTCTTTCGCGGATTCGGCGATCTGGCCTGCCAGCCGCGGACTGATCTCGAAACCGTTGTCGGACAGGCTGATCGCGGGATCGAACAGTTCCTTCCAGGCGCTCATCCCGTGTTCGGAATGTGCGAGTTCGAGCATCCGCAGCACTCCGGGCACGCCGATGGAACGACCGCTGGCGCGGGTGTTCGGCGCGGGTTCGGTGCGGTCGGTGTCGCTGACCCAGCGCAGATAGTTCTCGGTCGCCGCGGCAGGAGCGGTCTCGCGGCCGTCGTAGGTGTCGACCGTGCGCGACTTCGCGTCGTAGTGCACGAGGAACGCGCCACCGCCGATGCCGGAGGCCTGCGGTTCGACCAGCCCGAGTACCGCCTGCGCGGTGACCAGCGCGTCGGCGGCGGTGCCACCCGCGCGCAGCACCCGGCACGCGGCCTCGGTGGCGATCGGATTGGCGGTCGACACCGCGTAGGTGCTGGTGCGCACCGCGGTCATATCCGAGCGGTATCCCGACGAGATCTCAGGATTGGTGCTGAGGTTCTGCGAGGTCGGCGCACCGCCACCCGTCGCGGGCGCCGCGGACACCGGAGTGCCGTTGGGTGTGCTCGTACACTCGGCAGCCGTCTTCTCATCTGTCGAACAACCGGCCAGTACCCCCACCGCGAGCACTGCGGCCGTCGTGGCCCCGATCCACGTCCGTCGCCTTGGCGTCATGTAGGCAGCGTAACTCGCCGGTCCGACACCCTTCGAGCTTTTTCCGCCGGGGCGCATGCCACGGACCACCTCGACGATCTCGACGCCCGGATGACGAGTTCGCGAATCCTGGACTCCCCGGCCGGTTTCCGCCGGAGCCGCAGTCGCCGGCTGGCTACCCTGGCTGATATGGACATCGACGCGGTGCTGTTCGACTACTCGGGCACGGTCTTCCGTTTGGAAGACGACCGGACCTGGGCCGACGAACTCGTCGGCGACGACGGAACACCCTTCGACATCGCGGCGAAAGCCGAAGTGCTGCGGCGGATGACGGCCCCGGTCGAGCAGTTCATGACCTTCGACGCGGCGGGCCAACACGCCTGGGACAACCGCGACCTCGACCCCGCCCTGCACCGCCACGCCTACCTGGAGGTGCTGCGCGGCTCCGGCGTTCCCGGCATTCAGGCGACCCGCCTCTACGAACGCCTCATCGACCCACTCACCTGGACTCCGTACCCCGACACCGGGACGGTCCTGAAATCCCTTGCCGCACAAGGAATTCCGGTCGGCATCGTCAGCAACATCGCCTTCGACATCCGCCCCGCCTTCGCGAAGCACGGCTGGACGGACCTGATCGGTGCGATGACCCTGTCCTACGAAGTAGGCGCCATCAAACCGAACGCCCAGATCTTCCGCGACGCCACCGACCGCCTCGGCGTCGACCCCGAACGTGTCCTCATGATCGGCGACAGCACCGAAGCAGACGGTGGCGCCACCACCCTCGGCGCCCGCTTCGCCCTCGTCGACGCGGTCCCCACCATCGATCGCCCTCGCGCCCTCATCGACGCACTCGCCGAACACGGCATCCGAACTGCCGACTGACCGCAGCAGGTCAGCGTTCGCGGGTGAACCAGGTCCGGGCGGAGGGCCGAAGGAGCATCCCCGCGACCGCGCCATTGGCGACGACCCCGACCACACCCGGCGGCAGCCCGGTGAGAATGCCCGTCGACGACACCAGACACGCCAGCACCGCGACGCCGATCGTCGCCTTGCGCAACAGATCACCACCCTGCCGGAACAGCAGCACCAGCGGAACCAGCGCGAAGGACGGCAGATACCCGGCGAGCAGTGCGCCGAGCGAGCCGCCCAGCGCCACCGTGATCGCGATCAGCACCACACCGACGGCGGTGGCGACCGCGGCGATCAGCCGCGCTCCGCGCACCGTCCCCGGCATGACTCCGTGCGGGGACACCTCGTCGTCGTACAGGTCGTCGCCGGTTCGGGGCAGGGCGGGGGCATTGCTCATCGGACGTCCTTTCGGGCACATAATCCGAGCACTCACGCTACACAGGCGGGCGCACAGCCCACCCCAGCGACCTCGCTCGCTCCCTCGACCGACGCCGGGGCGGCCATTATCGAGCTGGTTGCCGACCGCGCCGGCCATCGCATCGATGTAGGCCGAAGATTGTCCGTAGGGCTGCTGCGCCGGTTGACACCTCGGCGGTGCGGACCTGTCGGGGCCCCTCGCTAGGCTGGATGGGTGGCAGATCCCGCGACGTACCGGCCGGCGCCGGGCACGATTCCCGTCGAACCCGGTGTGTACAAGTTCCGGGACGTGCACGGGCGGGTCATCTATGTGGGTAAGGCGAAGAGTCTGCGGAGCCGGCTGAACTCCTACTTCGCCGATGTGTACTCGTTGCATCCGCGCACCAAGCAGATGGTCACCACGGCGGCCGCTGTCGAGTGGACGGTGGTGTCCACCGAGGTGGAGGCGCTGCAGCTCGAGTACAACTGGATCAAGGAATTCGATCCGCGATTCAACGTCCGATACCGCGACGACAAGACCTATCCGGTGCTCGCGGTGACCCTCAACGAGGAGTATCCGCGACTGTTCGTCTACCGGGGCGCGCGCAAGAAGGGCGTGCGCTACTTCGGTCCCTACGCGCACGCCTGGGCCATCCGCGAGACCCTCGACCTGTTGCTGCGGGTGTTCCCCGCGCGAACCTGCTCCAACGGAGTCTTCAAGCGGCACAGCCAGATCGGGCGTCCGTGCCTGCTCGGCTACATCGACAAGTGTTCCGCGCCGTGCGTGGGCCGGGTCAGCGCCGACGAGCACCGCCAGATCGTCGAGGACTTCTGCGACTTCCTGTCCGGCAAGACCGACAAGATGGTGCGCGCGCTCGAACGCCGCATGCACGAGGCCGCCGAAGACCTCGACTTCGAGAACGCCGCCCGCCTGCGCGACGACGTGCAGGCGCTACGGCGGGCCCTCGAGAAGCAGGCCGTGGTGCTCGGCACCGGCACCGACGCCGATGTGATCGCCTTCGCCACCGACGAACTGGAAGCCGCGGTCCAGATCTTCCACGTCCGCGACGGACGCGTCCGCGGCCAGCGTGGCTGGGTCGTCGACAAATCCGGCGACGCGCTCGACGTCGCGGAATCGGGAACCGAGATGGCTGCCCTGGTCGAACAGTTCCTCACCCAGTTCTACGGCGAGCAGGCCGCGATGGCGGACCAGAACGGTGACGCCGCCATCGTCGTCCCGCGGGAAGTGCTGGTCCCCGAACTACCCGCCGACGCCGAGGAGATCGGGGAGTGGCTCAGCAAGATGCGCGGCTCCGCGGTCTCGCTGCGCATCCCGCAGCGCGGCGACAAGAAGGCACTCGCCGAGACGGTGCAGCGCAACGCCGCCGAGGCGCTGGCTCAGCACAAGCTCCGCCGGGCCGGTGATCTCACGTCGAGATCGCAAGCGCTGCAAGATATTCAGGACGCACTCGAACTCGACAGCGCCCCGCTGCGGATCGAATGCGTCGACATCAGCCATGTGCAGGGCACCGACGTCGTCGCCTCGCTGGTGGTCTTCGAAGACGGCCTGGCCCGCAAGTCCGACTACCGCCACTACGCGATCAAGGAAGCCGCGGGCGACGGCCGCTCCGACGATGTCGGCAGCATCGCCGAGGTGACCCGCCGCCGCTTCGCCCGGCTGGCCCGCGACCGCGAACAACCCGTCGAGATCGAACCCGACGAGGTCGACGAACCCGCCTCACGCCCCGGCATCGATCCCACCACCGGCCGACCGCGCCGCTTCGCCTACCCGCCCAACCTCTATGTCGTCGATGGCGGCGCACCGCAGGTCGCCGCCGCGGCCGAGGTCCTCGACGAACTCGGCATCACCGATGTCGCGGTGATCGGCCTGGCCAAACGACTCGAAGAGGTCTGGGTGCCCGGCGAAGCCGACCCCGTGATCATGCCGCGCAACAGCGAGGCGCTGTTCCTGCTGCAACGCGTGCGCGACGAAGCCCACCGCTTCGCCATCACCTTCCACCGCAGCAAACGCTCACGCCGGATGACGGCGTCGGCGCTGGATTCGGTGCCGGGCCTCGGCGAGACCCGGCGCACCGCCTTGGTCACCCACTTCGGCTCGGTCGCCAGAATCAAGGACGCGACTGTCGAGGAAATCACCTCGGTGCCCGGAATCGGGGTCTCGACGGCGAAAGCGGTGCTCGCGGCACTCAACAGTCCGTAGCCGCCGACGGCCGGTATCGCAGGACGCAACATTGCGTGTGCCGTACGTTGTGTGTCTGCGCCCGATACCCGAACCGGTGCGGGATGATCGAAAGGCACCCAGAAACGGATCCGGTAGGACATGACACGCGTCGAATCGAATAACAATGCGGGGGCGGCACCCGGGCAATCCGGGACGGTCACCGACACACAGCAACCAGTAGAAGTGGTTATCGTGACCGGCTTGTCCGGCGCGGGCCGCGGCACTGCCGCGCGCGTGCTGGAGGATCTCGGCTGGTACGTGACCGACAACCTACCGCCCGAGCTGATCGGGCGAATGATCGAGCTGGGCGCCGCGGCCGACCCGCCGATCCGGCGGCTCGCGCTGGTCATGGACGTGCGCAGCCGGTTCTTCACCGGCGAGCTCTCCGGTGTCACCGAGCAGTTGCGCGGCGCGGGCATCCGTACCAGAGTGCTGTTCCTCGAGGCCTCCGACGACGTGCTGATCCGGCGGTTCGGCTTCGCCCGGCGCCGTCATCCGCTGCAGAGTGACAGCCCCGACGGGACGCTCTCGGCCGGTCTGACCGCCGAACGAGCCAGGCTCGCCCCGGTCAAGGGGGCCGCCGACCTCGTCATCGACACCACCGAGCTCTCGATCCACCAGCTGCACCGCAAGCTGGAGGAGGCATACGGCGCGGGCGCGCCAGCCGCACTGCAACTGACTGTGCAGTCGTTCGGCTTCAAGTACGGTGTTCCCCTCGACGCCGACATGGTGTTGGACGTGCGATTCCTGCCCAACCCGCATTGGATTCCGGAATTGCGGGAACACACAGGACAGGAGTCGGTGGTCAGCGACTACGTGCTGTCCAGGCCGGGTGCGCGGGACTACCTGCAGACCGGCAAACACCTGGTCGACCTGACGACGACCGGATACCGCCAAGAGGGGAAGCGATACATGACCGTGGCAGTGGGGTGCACCGGCGGCAAACATCGCAGCGTCGCTATCGCCGAGGCACTGGGTGAGCGCATCGGCGCCGATACCGGGCACGTGGCGGTGGACGTCGTGCGCGTCGTCCACCGGGATCTGGGGCGCGAATGAGTGGAATCGAAGCCGACCCAGCCGTCGTCGCGCTGGGCGGCGGACATGGGCTGTACTCGACATTGACGGCCGTGCGCAGGCTGACTAGGCGGATCACCGCCGTCGTCACCGTCGCCGACGACGGCGGGTCCTCCGGCCGGCTGCGCGCCGAACTGGGCATGCTCCCGCCGGGTGATCTGCGGATGGCCCTGGCCGCGCTGTCCGACGACGCCGACGGTGTGTGGACCACGACGGTGCAGCACCGCTTCGGCGGCACCGGCGCGCTCGCCGGGCACTCGGTGGGCAATCTGATCCTGGCCGGACTCACCGACATCCTCGGTGATCCGGTGGCCGCGCTCGACGAGGTGGGCAGGCTGCTGCGGATCACCGGCCGGGTGCTGCCGATGTCGCCGATTCCGCTCGACATCGAGGCCGAAGTATCGGGCCTGGAGTCGGATCCGCGGATCGGCCGGTGCGTGCGCGGTCAGGTTGCGGTGGCGACCACGCCGGGTAAGGTCCGGCGGGTGCGGCTGATTCCGTCCGATCCGCCTGCCAGCCCCGAGGCGACCTCGGCTATCGACGACGCGGATGTTGTTGTGCTGGGACCTGGTTCGTGGTTCACCAGCGTCATTCCGCATGTCCTGGTGCCGCAATTGCACGCGGCGCTGGTGCGCACGCGGGCCCGCAAGGTGCTCGTTCTGAATCTGGCGGCGGAGCCCGGCGAGACAGCCGGCTTTTCCGCGGAGCGTCATCTGCATGTATTGTCCCAGCACGCACCGGATTTCACGGTCGACGATGTGCTCGTCGACTCGGCGTCGGTGCCGGAGGGGCGGCAACGGGAACATGTGGCAAGAGCCGCCGAACAGTTGCGGGCACGGGTAACGTTCTGCGATGTCGCCGAGCCGGGAACGGATCGGCATCATCCCGGAAAACTTGCCGCCGCACTGGATCAGCTGATCCGGTCGCCGCGGCCGCAACTGACTGGGCTTCGATTCGAGAGACGGCACAGTGCCTCAGATGTGCACAGTGTTCCAGATGAGCGTTCGGGGTCGGTGGGAAAGGAGCGCGTCTCGTGGCGATGACAGCCGAGGTGAAGGACGAGCTGAGCAGGCTCGTGGTGTCGCAGGTCAGCTCGCGTAAAGCGGAGCTGTCGGCGCTGCTGCGGTTTGCGGGCGGTCTGCACATCGTGGGGGGCAGGGTGATCGTGGAAGCCGAGGTGGACATGGGGTCCATCGCCCGGCGACTGCGCAGAGAGATTTTCGAGCTGTACGGATACGGCTCCGACGTGCATGTGCTCGGCGCGGGTGGGCTACGCAAGACCTCCCGGTACGTGGTGCGGGTGTCGAAGGAAGGCGAGGCGCTGGCGCGTCAGACCGGACTGCTCGATGTGCGCGGCCGCCCCGTGCGCGGGCTACCCGCGCAGGTGGTCGGCGGCAGCATCGGTGACGCCGAAGCAGCATGGCGTGGCGCGTTTCTCGCGCACGGCTCGCTCACCGAGCCGGGTCGTTCCTCGGCGCTCGAGGTGAGCTGCCCCGGTCCGGAGGCGGCATTGGCACTGGTCGGCGCGGCGCGCAGGCTCGGCATCACCGCGAAGGCGCGGGAGGTGCGCGGCACGGACCGGGTCGTGGTGCGTGACGGCGAGGCGATCGGTGCCCTGCTCACCCGGATGGGCGCGCAGGACACCAGGCTCACCTGGGAAGAACGTCGGATGCGCCGCGAGGTGCGGGCCACCGCCAACCGGCTCGCCAACTTCGACGACGCGAACCTGCGTCGTTCGGCGCGCGCGGCCGTCGCGGCGGCGGCTCGGGTCGAACGGGCGCTCGAGATCCTCGCCGACGATGTTCCCGAGCATCTCGCCGCGGCGGGCAGGCTGCGGGTACAGCATCGGCAGGCTTCCCTGGAGGAACTCGGTCAGCTGGCCGAGCCGCCGATGACCAAGGACGCTGTCGCGGGCCGGATCCGGCGATTGCTGTCGATGGCCGATCGGCGCGCCAAGGACCTCGGCATCCCCGATACCGAGTCCGCGGTGACCGCGGAACTGCTCGACGACGCGTAGTAGGAACGGCAACAGACTCCGCACGCCGAAAGGTGTGGCGAATCCGACGATTAGGGCAGAGCGGTCATACATGACCGCTCTGCCCTCTATTCTGGGGTCTCCGCAGGCCTGAGGCCGGGGAGCTCACAACTCACAGGTGGCTGTCGTGAAGGCTGGCGCGGCTACTACTGTGGTTACCGTCGGAATGAATCCGCTTGAAAGCTGAGGAGCGATAACGTGACTGTCCGGGTAGGTATCAACGGCTTCGGTCGTATCGGACGTAATTTCTTCCGTGCGGTGGAGGCGCTGAAGGCCGTCGGCGAGACCGATATCGAGATCGTCGCGGTCAACGACCTCACCGACATCAACACCCTCGCCACCCTGCTGAAGTACGACTCGATCCTGGGTCGTCTGCCGCAGGACGTCTCCGTCGAGGGCGACACCATCGTGGTCGGCGAGCAGCGCATCAAGGCGCTCGCGATCAAGGAAGGCCCCTCGGCACTGCCGTGGGCCGACCTGAACGTCGACGTGGTCGTCGAGTCGACCGGCATCTTCACCGCCGCGGAGAAGGCCAAGGGCCACCTGTCCGCCGGCGCCAAGAAGGTCATCATCTCCGCGCCTGCCACCGGCGACGACATCACCATCGTGATGGGCGTCAACGACGACAAGTACGACGGCAGCCAGAACATCATCTCCAACGCGTCGTGCACCACGAACTGCCTGGGCCCGATCGCCAAGGTGCTCAACGACTCGTTCGGCATCGTGAACGGTCTGATGACCACCATCCACGCTTACACCCAGGACCAGAACCTGCAGGACGCGCCGCACAAGGACCTGCGTCGCGCCCGCGCCGCCGCCCTGAACATCGTGCCCACCGGAACCGGTGCCGCCAAGGCCATCGGCCTGGTGCTGCCCGAACTGCAGGGCAAGCTCGACGGCTACGCGCTGCGCGTTCCGGTCCCGACGGGCTCGGTCACCGACCTCACCGCCACCCTGGCGAAGCCGGCCACCATCGACGAGATCAACGCCGCGATGAAGGCCGCCGCCGAGGGCCCGATGAAGGGCATCCTCAAGTACAACGAGGACCCGATCGTGTCCAGTGACATCGTCACCGACCCGCACTCGTCGATCTACGACGCGCCGCTGACCAAGGTCATCGACAACCAGGTCAAGGTCGTCTCCTGGTACGACAACGAGTGGGGCTACTCGAACCGTCTGGCCAACCTGGTCGATCTCGTCGGCAAGTCGCTCTGAACGCGATGACTGTTCAGACACTGCAGGATCTCCTGGCCGAGGGTGTCGAAGGTCGGGGCGTGCTCGTGCGCTCCGACCTGAACGTTCCCCTCGACGACAATGGTCAGATCACCGATCCGGGCCGCATCATCGCCTCGGTGCCCACCATTCAGGCGCTGGTCGAGGCCGGCGCCAAGGTGGTCGTGATGGCACACCTGGGCCGCCCCAAGGGCGAGCCCGACGCCAAGTTCTCGCTCGCCCCCGTGGCGGCGAAACTGGCCGAGCTGCTGGGGCGCAATGTCCAGTTGGCCGGTGACGTGGTGGGCTACGACGCGCTCTCGCGCTCGGAGGGCCTCACCGACGGCGACGTGCTGCTGCTGGAGAACGTGCGCTTCGATCCGCGCGAGACCAGCAAGGACGAGTCGGAGCGGGCCAAGCTCGCCGCGGCGTTCGTCGAGCTGGTCGGCGACGACGGTGCGTTCGTCTCCGACGGTTTCGGCGTGGTGCACCGCAAGCAGGCGTCGGTCTACGACGTCGCCCAGCAGCTCCCGCACTACGCGGGCACGTTGGTCGCGGCCGAGGTCGAGGTGCTGCAGAAGCTCACCCAGGACCCGGCCCGCCCCTACGCGGTGGTGCTCGGTGGCTCCAAGGTCTCCGACAAACTCGCGGTGATCGAGGCGCTGGCCCCCAAGGTCGACACCCTGGTGATCGGCGGCGGCATGTGCTTCACCTTCCTTGCCGCGCAGGGTCTTCCGGTCGGCGGCTCGCTGCTGCAGGCCGAGATGATCGACACCTGCAAGGATCTGCTCGAGCGCTTCGGCGACGTGCTGCACCTGCCGGTCGACATCGTGGTGGCCGACAAGTTCGCGGCCGACGCCGACACCAAGACCGTCGCGTCGACCGAGATCCCCGACGGCTGGCTCGGCCTGGACATCGGCCCCGAGTCGGTGTCGCGGTTCGCAGCTCTGCTGACCGAGGCCAAGACGGTGTTCTGGAACGGCCCGATGGGCGTGTTCGAGTTCGAGAAGTTCGCCGCGGGTACCCGCGGTGTCGCCGAAGCCATCGTGACCGCTACCTCCAAGGGTGCGTTCACGGTCGTCGGCGGCGGCGACTCGGCGGCCGCCGTGCGGGCGCTCGGCCTGCCCGATGACGGCTTCTCGCACATCTCCACCGGTGGCGGCGCTTCCCTGGAATACCTGGAAGGCAAAGAGCTGCCCGGTATTTCGGTGTTGGAGGGCTGAGCGATGGCAGCACGTAAACCGCTCATCGCGGGCAACTGGAAGATGAACCTCAATCACCTCGAGGCCATCTCGCTGGTGCAGAAGGTGGCGTTCGCGCTGCCCGAGAAGTACTTCGCGAAGGTCGACGTGACGGTGATCCCGCCGTTCACCGATCTGCGCAGTGTGCAGTCGATCGTCGACGGCGACAAGCTCCTGATCACCTACGGCGCCCAGGATGTCTCGGCGCACGACTCCGGTGCCTACACCGGCGAGATCAGCGGGTCGATGCTGGCGAAGCTCGGCTGCACCTTCGTGGTGGTCGGGCACTCGGAACGTCGTCAGTACCACCACGAGGACGACGCGACCGTGCTGGCCAAGGCCAAGCAGGCGCTGAAGAACGAGATCACCCCGATCGTCTGCATCGGTGAGGGTCTCGGTGTCCGCGAGGCGGGCACGCATGTCGAGTACAACCTCGAGCAGCTGCGTGGATCGCTCAAAGGCTTGACGGCGGAACAGATCTCGCAGGTCGTCATCGCCTACGAGCCGGTCTGGGCCATCGGCACCGGCAAGGTCGCCTCGGCGGCCGACGCGCAGGAAGTATGCGGTGCTATCCGCGGCGAGCTGGAGAAGCTGGCTTCTCCGGAGGTCGCCGCCGGTGTGCGCGTGCTCTACGGCGGCTCGGTGAACGCCAAGAACATCGGCGAGCTGATCCGGCAGACCGATATCGACGGCGCGCTGGTCGGCGGTGCTTCGCTCAAGGGTGACGAGTTCGCCACCCTGTCGGCGATCGCCGCGGGCGGTCCGCTGCCCTGATCGGGCACTGAACACCGAAGGGCCGGAAACCGAGTGGTTTCCGGCCCTTCGCTTTTCGTGAACGGGGTGCGGCTACCGCGCGTGCAGGATGAGGCCGTAGCCGTTGTCGTTGCGCAGCGTGAGGGTGTCGGCGTCGATAGTGGCGCTGGTTCGGCCCTCCAGTGCGCGCAGCACGTTCTGCTCGACCTCCATCACCTCCGGCGCGCACATCATCTTGGTGGTGGCGACGGCGAAGTTCACCGCGTCGCCGGGACCGACGCCCGCGGTGCCGGTGATCCGGTTGCAGCCCGCCGAGCCGTTGACGGTGCCGCCGTCACCGATGGTGAGATTCGGGCTCACCTCGTCGAGCGTGGTCGAGCGGATCTGCGCGTCCGGGGTGAGCATGGTGGTGACCACCCACGCGGTCCCGGTCAGCGGCTTGTCGGGAGTCACGATCTTCTTGTCGGTGAGATGGATGGTGACGGACTTGCCCGTCAGCGTCAGCCGATCACCGTCGAGGCGCCAGGTGGGGTCGGATTCCAGGAAGTTGCTCTGCCAGGCGTCGGCGCGTTCGCGGTCGCCGGGACATGCCATCAGGGTGCTCGCCAGTGGCGAGGTGTGCAGGATGTGGTTGCTCAGGTCGACGGTGCCGCCCGCGGAGTTGCAGCCCGAGTTCGCCGAGATCCGTCCGTCGGTGAAGCCGAGCGTCATCGGACCGCCGCCCGGGATCTCGTCGCCGACGACCTCGGTGGAGACATAGGTGTGGCCCATGGGCGTGGCGGTGTCGTCCACCGGTTCCTCCCCGGTCGATCCGCACCCGGCCGCCACCAGGCCGACCAGGGCGAGCGAGGCGGCCAGAGGACGAGGTGATATCCGCATGGAGCCGATGGTACGGACCGCCCCGAGCACCGCTCATCGATGTTCGGGGCGGGTCGCGATCCGGCGGGGAACTACTTACCCGCGTCGCCCGTGCAGCTGGCGCTGGCGAGCTGACCGGTGGCCTGATCCTCGGCGATCACCTTGCCGCCGACCGTGATCTTGCAGGACACCGTTCCGCCGTCGATGCCCGACATGACGCTCAGCGACACGAACTTCACCAGCCCGGTGATCGTCACGTCCTTGGACCACGGCAGCGCGGTATCGGACTCGGTGACCACGTCCAGGCTGCCATCGGTGTAGATGACCGTGGAGGTACCGGTTCCGCCGGCCTGATAGGAGACGGTGACCTCCCGGCTCACCTCGTTCTCGATCTCATTGGCGACCGTGCCGACCAGCGCGACACATCCGCCGACGACCAGCAGCAGGACCACCAGCACCCCGCCGAGCACCCATGGCCACACCTTTTTCTTGCGCGGCGGCTGCGGGTAACCACCCTGGGGCGGGTAGCCACCTTGCTGTGGGTAGCCACCCGAGGGCTGCTGGCCGTAAGGCGGCGGTTGCTGGCCATAGGGCTGCTGCGGATGGCCGGGTGGGACAGTCATGCGATTTTCCTCCGTGTCGTGCAGGCCCGCCGAACGAAACGGGAGCTCTGTACTGATCGCTCGAAAGCGACCAGAAGATAACACCGCATCGACGATTCGCTCTTCTATTGTCTTGCACCACAGTATTTCTGACCGATCACGGGGATCTGTCGCGGAAGCCGTCGCCACTGTCGTCCCGCTGCCTCGGCACGGAGTGCTGGCCGGGGATCGGCGGTCGCCAGGGATATGCTCGACCGGTGAGCACAGTGGCGGCGGAGCGGATCTCGACCTGGGCCCCGTTGCGTTCACCGGTGTTCCGGGCGCTGTGGATCGCCCAGCTCGTGTCGAATCTGGGCACGTGGATGCAGACGGTCGGCGCGCAGTGGATCCTCGTGGATCAACCGAACGCCGCGGCGCTGGTGTCGTTCGTGCAGACCGCGCTCGCCCTGCCGGTGATGTTGCTGTCGATCCCGTCCGGCGTGCTGGCCGACCTGGTCGACCGGCGCAGGCTGCTGATCGGCGCGCAGACCGGGATGGCGGTCGCCTCGCTCACCCTCACCGTCTTCACCGCCACCGGCCACACCACGCCCGCGGTGCTGCTCAGCCTGCTGTTCCTGCTCGGCTGTGGGCAGGCGCTCACCGCGCCCGCCTGGCAGGCGGTACAGCCCGAGCTGGTGCCGCGCGACCAGATCACCTCGGCGGCGGCGCTGGGCAGCATGAGCGTCAATATCGGCCGAGCCGTCGGGCCCGCGGTGGCGGGTGTGATCGTCTCGATCGCCGGGCCGACCGTGGTGTTCGGGTTCAACACGGTGTCGTTCGTCGGCATCGTCGCGGTGCTGCTGGTGTCGAAGTGGCCGACGCGAACGAGTCCGCTGCCCAGCGAGCGGCCCCTCGCGGCGCTGCAGGCGGGCACCCGCTTCATTCGGGCCGCGCCCGCGATCCGGCGGGTGCTGTTCCGCGCAATCCTGTTCATCGCTCCCGCCAGCGCGGTGTGGTCGCTGCTGCCGGTGATCGCCCACGACCGACTCGGCCTGTCGTCCTCCGGCTACGGTCTGCTGCTCGGCGCGCTCGGGCTCGGCGCGGTGTGTGGCGCGCTCGGATTGTCACGCCTGCGGGTCCTGTTCACCCCCACCCAGCGGCTCGCGCTCGCCGCGGTCCTGTTCGGCATGGGTGCGGTCGCGACCGCACTGGTCCACCACGTGGTGGTGGTGCTCGTGTTGCTGGTGGGATCCGGCCTCGCCTGGTTGCTGGCGATGGCGACGCTGAACTCGACCATGCAGTTGCTGCTGCCCGCCTGGGTGCGCGCCCGTGGGCTGTCGGTGTACATGCTGGTGTTCATGGGTGGGCAGGCCATCGGTTCCCTGCTCTGGGGCCTGGTCGCCGGTGCCTACGGTGCCGTGACGGCACTGATGATCGCGGCCGCGCTGCTGGCGTGCTGTGCCGTGAGCACCCTGTGGTGGCCGATCCGGCACAACGTCGAGGAGATCGACCTCTCCCCGGCGGCGTACTGGCCAGAACCGCAACTCGTCGTCGAGCCCGAACCCGAGGACGGCCCCGTCCTGGTGATGCGCGGCTACGACGTGCCACCCGCCGACGTCGCCGCCTTCACCGACTCGATGGCGCTGGTCGGGCGATCGAGGCAGCGCACAGGCGCGATGGAATGGCGGCTCTACCGCGATGTCGGCACCGTCGACCGGTTCGTCGAGGCCTTCGTCGTGCGGTCATGGGCCGAGCACATGCACCAGCACCAGGTGCGCCTGACCGCCCGTGACCGGGAAATCGAAGAGACCGTCGCCCAGTACTCCGCAGGCCCCCACACGGTCTCACACCTGGTCGCAGTCGAGCCTGGTTAGACCAGTCGGTCCCACACCACCTAGGATGAACCTCATGTCGCTGTTCCTCGATATCCTCCTTGTGATCACCAGCTTGCTGTTGGTGCTGCTGGTGCTGCTGCACCGCGCCAAGGGTGGCGGCTTGTCCAGCCTCTTCGGTGGCGGCGTCCAGTCGAGCCTGTCCGGCTCCACCGTCGTCGAGAAGAACCTCGACCGCATCACCATCTTCGTCGGCATCGTCTGGTTCATCGCGATCCTCGGCATCGGCCTCGAGATCAAGTTCGCCTGACGCGTCAGCTCGACGACACAATTCGTCGGGCCGCTGCTTCGATCGCTGATTCACCGAGCAGGACTGTGTCCGCGGCCGGTCCCAGCGGGATGAAGCTGTCCGCGCTGGTGACCCGCGCGAGCGCGCCGTGGTAACCGCCGTCGATGAGCGCCGCGAAAACCGACTCGGAGACGCCTCCGCTGCGCCTGGTCTCGTCCGCGACCAAGACCCGGCCGGTGGCTTCGGCGTGGTGGAGCAGGTCGGCGGCCGGTAGGGGATTGAGCCAGCGGAGGTCGAGTACTCGCGTGTGAATTCCTTGGGCGGCAAGGCGATTCGCGGTGCGCAGGCTCATCGGGACGCCGTTGCCGAACGTGACGATGGTGAGGTCGGTGCCGTCGCCGTAGGTGCGTGCTGCGCCGAT
This sequence comes from Nocardia sp. NPDC057272, assembly GCF_042668615.1. NCBI lineage: Bacteria > Bacillati > Actinomycetota > Actinomycetes > Mycobacteriales > Nocardiaceae > Nocardia > Nocardia sp. NPDC057272. Next base: position 22,611 of record NZ_JBHUYK010000007.1, read on the forward strand.
CGGGATGTGGTCGGTGGTGGGGGAGGCCAGCCAGGCTTCGTCGCCTGGATGGAGATCTCTGGTGTGGTACAGGGCGATCGGTTCGACGAACACGCATACCCGACCGTCGACGCGGGCCGCTGAGACGCAGGTGCGCAGCATGGCTGCCGCGTCGTCGGCGCGCGCGGGCACCGCTACGACGACGCCGGGGATATCGCGCAGCGCGGCCAGGGAATCGTCGTTGTGGAAGTGGCCGCCGAAGCCCTTCTGATAGGCGAGGCCCGCGATGCGTACCACCATCGGATTGCGGTACTGCCCGTTGGAGAAGAATTGGAGAGTAGCCGCTTCGCCGCGGATCTGATCGGCCGCGTTGTGGATGTAGGCCAGATACTGGACCTCGGGGATCGGGATGAATCCGGCCAACCCGGTACCGAGCGCGGTGCCGAGGATGGACTGTTCGTCGAGGAGGGTGTCGAAGACCCGACGTACTCCGAAGCGTTTTCTGAGGCCCTTCGTGACACCGTATACGCCGCCTTTACGGCCGACGTCCTCGCCGAATACCAGTACATCGGGGTCTCTGGTGAGGAGTTCGCCGAGTGTGTGGTTGATCGCTCGAGCCAGTGTCATCCGGGAGTCAGGGGCCTGTGGTGCGGGAGTCGACGGGCTACAGCGGGTGACGTCTTCGCGGATCGAGGTGGGGTGAGTCGGCGCGAGCGGCGCGACCACGGCCGCCGCGGAATCGAGGCGAGCCTCGTGAACCACCTCGTCGGCGGTCTCCCGCACGCGGGCACCGATCCGCTCGTAGCGCTCGAACAGGTCGCCGGCGTCAGCGGCACCCGCCGCGATCAGGTAGCGGGCGGTGCCGAGGAGGGGATCTCGGGCTAGGTCAGCGGCGATATCGGCCGGACCACGGTAGGCGGACTCGACATCGGACCCGGCGTGTCCACCGAGCCGGACAGTGCGCACGTGCAGGAAGACCGGCACCCGCCAGGTCCGTGCCAGATTCACCGCGTCTTCGGCGGCGCCGAGAACATCGGGCAGATCGCAGCCGTCGGCGGCGAGGTAGGTGAGACCCGGCCGTGGACCGTAGGCACGCTCGATCCAGCCCGGCGCGGTGGGCACACTGATGCCGAGCCCGTTGTCCTCGCAGACGAACACCAGCGGCATCGGCACACCCTGATGGGCGGCATGCAGGGCGGCGTTGACCGCCCCGACCGCCGTCGAATGATTGGCCGACGCGTCCCCGAAACTGCACACCACCACCGCATCGGCAGGCCATGGACACGAAATCCCCTGCTTCGCAGCGCGATCCAACGCGAATGCCAGCCCCACGGCTCGCGGCAGATGCGAGGCGATGGTCGAGGTCTGCGGAATGATCGATGCCGCCGCGCTGCCGATCACCTTGTGCCTGCCACCGGAAATCGGATCGGCGGCCGCCGCGACAACCCCCAGCAGCACATCCCGAATCGGATCCAGCCCCGGAATCTGGCGGCATCGCTGCACGAAGAACGCTGTCGACCGATAGTGCAACAACGCCGGATCATCGACGCGCAGCGCGGCCGCCACCGCCGCGTTTCCCTCATGTCCCGAAGACCCGATGCTGTAGTAGCCCTGCCGAGCGGCCCCCAACCGCCGCGCCGCCAGATCGAGATGCCTGCTGGCAGCCTGGGATTCGAACAACTCCACCCCGAACGTGGCGTCGATGCTCCCGACCGCGTCGATCCGATCGGACACGACGAGACCGTCCATCGCGGCCCGAAACGCCCCATCCAGGTCAAGCGAACCCAGCACCACCGCAACAACTCCTCGCCCGCAGTCGAGTCGACGTCCGAACCGTCGGCATGCCAAGAACCCGATGCTAGTGCCTGTCCGGCCGGATCCAGGGAGAACCAGAAAGGGGGAAGAATCCCGCAACCGAGAGAGTCGTAGCTGGAGTGTTGGGGTGGTTCGGGCAGCCGGTAGTGTCCGGTGTTCAGGTGGGACGGTGAAGGAGGGGCTATGACGACGCCAGGTGGGCCGGGCGGTCCGTGGGGGTATCAGCAGCAGTCGGGGCCTTTCGGGGCGCCGCCGCAGCAGCCGTATGCGCAGCAGCCGTACGGGCAGCCGAACTTTCCGCCGCAGCAACCGCAATACCAGCAGCCTCCTGCTCACTACAGTGCACCGCAGGCGAATTACGCTGCGCCGCAGCAATCCTCGCCGCCGGGTGGTCCGCAGGAGAGCGCGGCGGTGCAGGCCTATCTGGCGGCGGTTGCCCACCACATGACGATGGGTGGGCTCCAGGTGAGCCGGAGTTGGGTCGGTCCGGTGCTGTCGCTGATCGGCGTCGGGGCGGTGATCAAGAGTTCGCTGAATCCGATCGAACTGGCCGTGTGTGTCGGCCATGCGGGCGAGATCTCACCCGCCACCGTCGCCGGATTCACCAGGCAGGTCGATGAATTCGCCCGCTCGATTCGGCGCCCGAGCGCCTTCGCGATGAAGGGTGGCGCGTGCGCCGTCGCCGCGCTGATATCCGATCGTGTACACCCGGCCAGCTTCGGCGCCGTCACCAACAAGGCGATGAGCTTCGGCACCGTCGTCGTACCCGCGGTGATCGACCTGAGTAACCGGCAGATGATGATCGCCCAGAACACTCCGGTGATGGGATTCGCGATGTGGAGTACCGTGCGCGGCAAAGCCGGTATGTACCTTCCGGATCCACGCGCGGTCTTGGGCTGACAGTCGGCAATGGGCCCCGCGAATCGGTGATCGCGCGAATGGCGTAAGGGCTGCGGCAGCCCCTGCTCGAGAGGGTGACCGCATGTTTCCGAAAGCGCAGTGGTGGTCGCGGCTGTCAGGGTAGCGCTACGCCGCCGGGAGGCGGGCGGTGAGTGAGCGCCAGGAGGCAGATCATGCGAGGCAGAGTTCCAGTTCGGATGCGGGTGTTGGCCGCACTGAAGAGTGGGCCGGATTGGGATTCGATCACCCCGGCGGAGGTTGTCGAGGGGCGTGCGGCGCAGGAGCAGTTGCGTCGGTCGGCTTTCGGGACGTTCATCACCGGTCGGTCGCATCGCGGTGCGCTCGGTACCGATCACACGCTCGAACTGGCCGGTCGCACGCTGCGTGTTCGCGTGCATCGGCCGGTGGGCGGTGGTTCGGGGTTGCCGTTGATCGTCGCGTTTCACGGTGGTGGGTTCATCACGGGAGTTCCTGAGCAGGACGATTGGCTGCTGAGTCACCTGGCTGCCGAGTGTCCGGCGGTGGTCGCCTCGGTGGACTACCGGCTGGCGCCCGAGCATCCGATTCCCGCCGCTGTCGAGGATGCCCGCGAGGCGGTACCGCTTCTTGTCGCGCGGACGGGGGAGTGGGGTGCGGACGGTACTCGGCTCGCGCTGCTCGGTAGTAGCGCGGGTGCCACCCTCGCGGCGTTGACCGCCTTCGACATTCGTGACCTGCGGACGCAGGTACTGATCAACCCCCAACTCGATTGGACCGACGGGGTCTTCGACTATCCCTCGTTCACCGAGAACGCGGACAGCCCCACCGCGACCCCCGCGAACTGCCGTGCGGTGCAACGCATCGCGCTCCCCGAGGGATTCGACGCGCGACAGATATCGCCGATGTTCCACGACGATCTCGCCGGTGGCGCCCCCACCCTCATCCAGTCCGCCGGTCTCGATCCGCTGGAAGATCAATCGCCCGCCTACGCCGATCGTCTGCGGCAGGCGGGGGTCGAGGTAACGCTGACCCGCTATCCCGAGGCGACACACGGTTTCCTGAGCATGCGGGGGCTGATCCCGGCCGCTGGACCCGCCCGCGCGCAGATCCTCGACCATCTGCGAAGCCACCTGGCTGTGCGCTCGGGAGTGCGTCGATGACCACCGTCGACGAACAGCCCACTCGGGCAACGAGTCTCATGAGCTTGCTTCGACCGTATCTCGGCGGTTTCGGCGCGGTGGTGATCCTGCAGGTCGTCGGGGCCGTGGCCGGGTTGGCTCCTTTGCTGGCCGTGGTCGAGCTGGGCCGAATCCTGTTGTCGCCCGGCGAGGTCGACCACGCTCATGCGTGGCTCGTCGTGCTGGCCGGTGCGGTGGGGCTGCTCGTCCGATTGCTGTGTACCGCAGGCTCTTCGGCGATCGGGCACCTCCTCGACGATCGCGTCCAGCTGTCGTTGCGGCGGCAACTGGCCGATCAGCTGGGCCGGGTGCCGATCGGCTGGTTCGCGCGGCGTCGCACCGGTGAGCTGGCGAAGATCGTCGGCGACGACGTGAGCGCGGTGCATCCTTTCATCGCGCACGCGCCCGGCGAACTGGTGTCGGCGTTCGTGGTGCCGTCGGTCTCGCTGATCTACCTGTTCACCGTCGACTGGCGGCTCACGCTCATCACCCTGATTCCGGTGGTGCTGGCGATCGCGCTCGTCCCCTTGATGATGACCCCCACCCGGCTGCGCGAACAGCAGGATTTCGACACTGCCATGGGTGGTATCGCCAGCTCGGTCGTCGAGTTCGTGCAGGGCATCGCGGTGGTCAAGGCCTTCGGCGGGTCCGAACGCGCCCATCGCCGATTCCGCACCGCCACTGATGATTTCGCCGACATCTTCCTGCGGATGGTGCGTGGCCTGGCGGGTATCGCGGCGGGCATGCAGGTGGCGCTGTCGCCGCCGTTCGTACTGCTGGTGGTGCTGATCGGCGGCACGGTGCTGATCACGAACGGCGGAATGGCCCCGGCCGATCTGCTGCCGTTCCTGCTGCTCGGCATCGGGCTCACCGCCCCCGTGGCGGCGCTCGGACACGGTTTCGACGACCTCCAGGCCGCGCGGCGCGCGGTAGGCCGGATACGCGACGTACTCGACGAGGCGCCGCTGCCCGAGCCGACCCGACCGAGGATGCCGCAGGGGCATCGCGTGCGGTTGGCGGACGTCCGGTTCGGCTACGACGCCGAACACGAAGTGCTGCGCGGGATCGACCTGGTACTGGAGCCCGGCACTGTCACCGCACTCGTCGGACCGTCGGGCAGCGGCAAATCCACCCTGGTCCAGCTACTGCCGCGGTTCTTCGACCCGACCCACGGCACGGTCTCTCTCGGCGGCGTCGACCTGCGCGAACTCGGTAGCCGCGAGCTCTATCGGACGGTCTCGTTCGTGTTCCAGGACGTGCGGCTGCTGCGGGCCTCGGTCGCGGACAATATCGCCCTCGCCGTTCCCTCTGCCGACCGTAACGCCGTGGTACGCGCGGCCCGCCTGGCCGACATCCACGACCGCGTCCTCGAACTGCCGCACGGCTACGACACGGTGATCGGCGACGATGCGGTCTTGTCCGGCGGTGAGGCACAGCGGATTTCGCTGGCTCGTGCCCTGCTCGCCGATACTCCGGTACTGGTCCTCGATGAAGCGACCGCCTTCGCCGACCCGCAGACCGAGCAGGCCGTCCGGCAGGCGCTGACATCGCTGGGACGTGACCGGACCATCCTGGTCATCGCCCACCGGCTGGAAACGATCGCCGACGCCGACACCGTCGTGATGCTCGACAACGGCACGATCGTCGAACAGGGCAGACCCGCGGATCTGCTTGCCCGACCGGGAAGATTCGCCGACTTCTGGCACGCGCACCGAACGGTGACCGCGGAACTACAGGGAGACCCACGATGATTCGCATGCTGTTGCGCGTGCTCGGAGCCGACTACGCAGGCCCGGTTCGGCGCACGGTCGCGCTGATGACGGTCACCGCGGTCGCCGAGGGCCTGTCCTATGCGCTGCTGGTTCCGGTACTGCGGGAGCTGTTCGGTGACGACCCCGCCGCTGCCCGACCCTGGCTGATCGCACTGGGTGGTGCCGTCGCCGTCTATGCCGCCCTGCGCTACCGCAGTGACCTGTCCGGATTCCGCGTCGGCACCACGCTGCTGCGCGGGGTGTACTACCGACTCGGCGACCACCTGGCCCGACTGCCCATCGGTTGGTACACGGCCGGTCGGGTGGGTGAGGTGTCGGTGCTCGCCAGTCGCGGTGTGCTGCAGGCGTTGAGCGTGCTCGCACACCTGCTGGCGCCGCTCATCTCGGCGGCCGTAACGCCGCTCACGATCATCGTCGTGATGTTCGCGTTCAATTGGCAGCTGGGGTTGGCCGCGGCCGCCGCCGTGCCGCTCGTGGCGGCGATCCAGGTCCGGTCGGGGCGTGCGATGGCGGCCGGTGACGCGCAGCGACACGAACGCGACCACGACGCCGCGCAGCGGGTGATCGAATATCTGCAGGCCCAGCCTGTTCTGCGGGCCGGAGGGCGTACCGCGCAACGGTTCGACCTGCTCGACGGTTCGCTCCAGGAAGTCGCGCGCACCTCGCGCCGCCGAGCCTTCACGGCGCTGCCCGGAATCCTCGGTCTCTCGCTCGCGGTGCAAGCGGTGTTCACCGGTTTGCTCGCCCTCGGCACGTATCTGGCTCTCGGCGGAGACATCGGTGCGGCGGAATTCCTGGCGATCCTGATTCTGGCTGCTCGGTGCGCCGACCCGCTGCTGTCCCTCGCTGATATCGGCGGCCGGCTGCGCGGTGCCCGATCCGAGCTGGTGCGCCTCGAGGCGCTGCTGCGGACCGAAACCTTGCCGGAACCCGGCACGCCCCTGGAACCGCGGGCTCATGACCTGACCTTCGACGCCGTCACCTTCCGGCACGGCACCCGCACGGTGCTCGACGAGGTCTCGCTGACGATTCCCCGCGGACAACGGCTGGCCGTGGTCGGGCCGTCCGGCGCGGGCAAAACCACTCTCCTGCAACTGATCGCCCGCTTCTACGATGTCGACGCGGGCACCGTCAGCATCGGCGGCGTCGACGTGCGCTCCATCAGCACCGAAACACTGATGGCCCAGTTCGCCATCGTCTTCCAGGACGTCTACCTGTTCGACGGGACGATCGAGGACAACATCCGCCTCGGCCGCCCCGACGCCACCGACGACGAGGTGCGAACCGCCGCCACCGCGGCCCGCCTCGACGAGGTGATCGACCGGCTCCCCGGCGGCTGGACAACGAACGTCGGCGAAGGCGGCACCCTCCTGTCCGGTGGTGAGCGCCAACGCGTTTCGATCGCCCGAGCCCTGCTGAAAGACGCCCCGATCGTCTTGCTCGACGAGGTGACCTCCGCCCTCGACCCGCTGAACGAGGCCGCGGTCCACGAGGGCATCGAACGCCTGATGTCGGGCCGAACCGTGGTCATGGTGGCCCATCGCCTGCGCACCGTCCACCGCGCCGACCGCATCATCTTCCTCGACAACGCCCACATCGCGGAAGACGGCACCCACGAAGAACTCCTCCACCGAGCAGGCCGCTACGCCGACTTCTGGACGAGCTCCCTGACCCCGGTCACCTGACTCGGCGAGCCTCACCCGACACGACGAAGCCCGGGCCCGATCAGCGGGCCCGGGCTTCGTCAGTGGCTTATTCGTCGTCGAGCAGCAGGCCTGTTGCCGCGGCCTCGTCGATCACCCAGGTGGTCGATTCGATGCCGACCGCGCCGGCCGACGGGATGTCGTCGGGGGAGGCGCCGTTGACGGCGGCGGCCACCGCGGCGGCCTTGCCTTCGCCGCTGACCACGAGCATCACGTGGCGGGAGCGGTGGATCGCGGGCAGGGTCATGGTGACCCGCGTAGGCGGGGGCTTCGGGCAATTGTGTACGGCGACAACATAATCCGTTGTCTCCTGGACCGCGGGTGAGTGCGGGAACAGGGAGTCGATGTGGCCTTCGGGCCCCATGCCGAGGACCGTGAGGTCGAACTCGCCGCGCTCGTCGAGTTCGGTGTGTACGACCTGGGCGTAGGCGGCCGCAGCTTCCTCCGGGGTGCTGTAGGGGCCGTCGGAGGGGCCGATCGGGAACACGTGGGCCGGGTTCAGCGCGACGAAGTCCAGCAGCGCCTCGCGGGCCTGGAGTTCGTTGCGGTCCTTGTCGCCCGCGGGGACGAAACGCTCGTCGCCCCAGTAGACGTAGAGGGCGGACCAGTCGATGTCGCCGGGGGACTGGCGCACGCGTTGGAGCAGGCGGATGCCGTCGCTGCCGCCGGTGAGCGAGACCGACGCGTGGCCGCGTTCGGCCTGGGCGGAGACGATCACGTCGACGAAGCGTTCGGCGGCCGCGTCGGCGAGCAGCTCGGCGTCGTCGTGGATCTCGATCGTGTTGGCGGGGAATTCGGCACCGAGGTCGTCGTGCACGTCTATGTGGTCACTCATAGGTCACCTTCTCGATTCCGGCGAGCGCTTCGGCGTAGATCTCGTCGGCGTCGAGCCGGCGCAGTTCTTCGGCGAGGCAGTCGCGAGTTTCCCGGCGTGCCAGCGCGATCCGCTGGTCGGGTTCGCCGGTGCGGGTCAGCGTGGCCGTCCTTCCTAGTTGCGGGCGTTCGATGGCGATCGAATCGGTGGCGCGCTGGATTTCCACCTTCAGCTCCCCGGTCTTGCGGATCACCGGGCAGTGCAGGCGGGAGGCCAGCCAACCGGCCAGGGTGTCGAGTGCGGGTTCGGAGGCCAGGCCCGACACGGTCACCGAGGTGACAGGTTCGAACGGCGGCTCGTCCAGCGCCGCGGCCAGCAGCGCCCGCCAGTAGGTGATGCGGCTCCACGCCAGATCGGTATCACCGGTGGCGTAGGAGAAGCGGCGCTTCTTGATCGCGGCCTGCGGATCAGGGGCGTAGGTGGCGTCGGTGATGCGGCGCTTGGCCAGCTTGCCCACGGAGTCCATCGACGGGTACTCCGGCGCGCCACGCGGCCACCACGCCACCACGGGGGTGTCGGGGAGCAGGAACGGGGTGACGACGCTGCTTTCGTGGTTCACCAGCGCGCCCTGCAGGCGCAGCACGATCACCTCGGCCGCACCGGCGTCACCGCCGACGCGGATCTGCGCGTCGAGCCGGGTGTCGGCGTCGCGGTCACCGCGGGCCAGCACGATGACCCGGCAGGGATGTTCGCGGCTGGCGTCGTTGGCGGCGTCGATCGCGTCCTCGGCTTCGGAGGAGTCCAGCGTGCACACCACCAGGGTGAGCACCCGGCCCTGGGTGATCACGCCGTTGGTCTCGCGCAACTCGACCATCCGCTTACCGACATCGACGGTGTTGGTGTCGGGCATGTCGACGATCACGGACGCCGCCATTCCCGCCCGCTGCGCGCGAGCATCTCATCGGCCGAGCCGGGACCCCAGGTCCCGGCCTCGTAGGGTTCGGGTTTGCCGCCCGCGGCCCAGTGCGCGAGCACGGGATCGAGGATGCGCCAGGACAATTCGACCTCCGCGTTGACCGGGAACAGCGACGGCACGCCGAGCAGCACGTCGAGGATGAGCCGTTCGTAGGCTTCGGGGGAGGACTCGGTGAACGCCTCGCCGTAGCTGAAGTCCATGTTCACATCGCGCACTTCCATGCCCGATCCGGGGACCTTGGAGCCGAAGCGCAAGGTGATGCCCTCGTCCGGCTGCACCCGGATGACCAGGGCGTTCTGACCGAGCTCCTCGGTCATGGTCTGGTCGAAGGGCAGGTGTGGCGCGCGCTTGAACACCACCGCGATCTCGGTCACCCGGCGGCCCAGGCGTTTTCCGGTGCGCAGATAGAACGGCACACCCGCCCAGCGCCGGTTCTCCACGTGCAGGGTGAGCGCGGCGTAGGTCTCAGTCCGTGACTGCGGATCGAAGCCCTCTTCCTGGTGCAGGCCGACGACGTGTTCGCTGCCCTGCCAGCCCTCGGTGTACTGCCCGCGCGCGGTCGTCTCGTCCAGCGGCGCGACGAGTTTGGTGGCCGAGAGGGCCTTGATCTTCTCGGTGGTGAGCTGCATCGGCTCGAAGGAGGTCGGCTCCTCCATCGCGGTCAGCGCGAGCAACTGCAACAGGTGGTTCTGGATGACGTCACGCGCGGCGCCGATCCCGTCGTAATAGCCCGCGCGACCACCCAATCCGATGTCCTCGGCCATGGTGATCTGCACGCTGTCGACATAGTTGGCGTTCCAGATCGGCTCGAACAACTCGTTGGCGAAGCGCAGCGCCAGAATGTTCTGGACCGTTTCCTTGCCGAGGTAGTGGTCGATGCGGAAGACCTGCTCTTCGGGGAAGACCCGGTTGACCAGGGCATTGAGTTCCTTGGCGCTGGTCAGGTCGTGGCCGAACGGCTTCTCGATCACCACGCGCCGCCACGGGGTGTACCCGTCGGGGTCCGGCTTGGCCTGAGCCAGGTGGTGCTCGGAGAGCTGATCGAGGACCACGGGGAACATGTTCGGCGGAATCGACAGGTAGAAGGCGTAATTGCCGCCGGTGCCGCGGGTTTCGTCAAGATCGCGCAAGGTGTCGGCGAGCGTCGCGAAGGCCGCGTCGTCGTCGAAACTGCCCTGCACGAAGCGCAGCCCCTCTGCCAGGTGGTCCCAGACCTCCTGGCGGAAAGGGGTGCGCGCGTGCTTCTTCACGGCCTCGAGTACCACCGAGGCGAAGTCTTCGTCGGCGTAATTGCGCCGGGCGAAGCCGACCAGGGCGAAACCAGGGGGCAACAGCCCCTGGTTCGCCAGGTCATAGATGGCCGGCATCAGCTTCTTGCGGGACAGATCTCCGGTGACACCGAAGATCACCATGCTGCACGGGCCCGCGATGAAGGGGACCCGTTTGTCGCGTTCGTCGCGCAGCGGGTTGTGCCACAGCCCCGCCGCCTGATCCGTCGATGCTGTGCCGGCCATCGTGCTAGTTGCCCTCCGCCGCGATGTCGAGCTGGCCGGTGGTGGCCTCGATCAGTTCGCCCCACGCGCTCTCGAACTTCTCGACGCCCTCGCGCTCGAGCAGCGCGAACACATCGTCGAGATCGATACCCACCGCTGCCAGATCGGCGAAGACCTGAGCGCCCTCGGCGCCACGGCCGCTGAGCGTGTCGCCGAGCACCTCACCGTGATCGGCGAACGCCTGCAGGGTCTTCTCCGGCAGGGTGTTGACCGTGTTCGGGCCGACGAGTTCGGTGACGTAGAGGGTGTCGGGGTAATCCGGGTTCTTCACCCCGGTCGACGCCCACAGCGGCCGCTGCCGGTTGCCGCCCTGTGCGGCCAGGTGGTTGTAGGTGGAGGTGTGCGCGCCACCGTCGAACACGTCCTGGTACTCGGCGTACGCCAGACGCGCGTTGGCCACACCGGCCTTGCCACGCAGGGCGAGGGCCTCCGGGGTGCCGATCGCCTCGAGGCGCTTGTCGATCTCGGTGTCCACGCGGGAGACGAAGAACGACGCCACCGAGTGGATCTTGGCCAGGTCGTGGCCACCGATCTTGGCGTTGCGCAGACCGTCGAGGTAGGCGCCCATCACCGCGCGGTAGCGCGGCACCGAGAAGATCAGCGTCACGTTCACGCTGATGCCCTCGGTGATCACCGAGGTGATGGCGGGCAGACCGGCCTCGGTGGCCGGGATCTTGATGAACAGGTTCTTGCGGTCGACGATCTTCCACAGCTCGATCGCCTGGGCGACGGTCTTGTCGGCGTCGAAGGCGAACCGGGGATCGACCTCGATCGACACCCGCCCGTCCACGCCGCCGGTCGCCTCGAACACCGGCGCGAGCACGTCGCAGGCGGCGCGCACATCGTCGGTGGTCATCGTGCGGATCGCCGCGTCGGCGTCGGCGCCTTGGGCCGCAAGGTCTTTCAGCTGCGCGTCGTAGGCGTGGCCCACGCTCATCGCGGCCTGGAAGATGCTCGGGTTGGTGGTGACACCGACGACGCTGCGGGTCGCGACCAGGTCGGCGAGATTGCCGGACTGGATGCGTTCACGCGAGAGATCGTCGAGCCACACCGAGACGCCCGCGGCCGAGAGCGCGGCGAGATTCTCGTTCTGTGCCATGGTCTTACCCCTTCACCTTGTCGGTGGAACGCAGTGCCGCGCGGACGACGGCATCGGGGGTGATACCGAATTCGCGGTACAGAGTCTTGTAGTCGGCCGACGCGCCGAAGTGGTCGATGCCGACGACCTCACCCGCGTCACCGACGAATCGGTGCCACGGCATCGCGATACCGGCCTCCACCGCGACCCTGGCCCGCACCGACGGGGGCAGCACCTCGTCGCGGTATCCCTGATCCTGCACGTCGAACCACTCCACACACGGCATCGAGACCACGCGGGTCGGGATGCCCTGCTCTTCCAGCGTAGTGCGCGCGGCGACCGCGAGGTGGACCTCGGAGCCGGTGCCGATGAGGATCACTTCCGGTGTGCCGGTGGACGCCTCGACCAGCACGTAGCCGCCCTTCTTGACACCCTCGTAGCTGGTGCCCTCCAGGGTCGGCACGTCCTGGCGGGTGAGTGCCAGCGCGGACGGGCCGTCCTGCTGCGGCGACTCGTACACCGGGAAGTGCGAGGTGTGCTCGTCGGAGTCACGCTCGAGCACGGTGCGCCAGGCGTGGACGGTCTCGTTGGCGTCCGCGGGGCGAACGACGTTGAGGCCCGGGATCGCGCGCAGCGCGGCCAGGTGCTCGACCGGCTGGTGGGTCGGGCCGTCCTCGCCGAGGCCGATGGAGTCGTGGGTCCACACGTAGATGGCGGGCACCCGCATCAGTGCGGCCAGGCGGACCGCCGGGCGCATGTAGTCGCTGAACACGAGGAAGGTGCCGCCGTAGGGGCGGGTCGGGCCGTGCAGCGCGATGCCGTTGAGGATCGAGCCCATCGCGTGCTCACGGATGCCGAAGTGCAGGGTGCGCCCGTACGGGTTGGCCTTCCACGCGCCGGTGGAGATCGACTCGGGGCCGAAGCTCGCCTGGCCGGGCATCGTGGTGTTGTTGGACTCGGCCAGGTCGGCCGAACCGCCCCACAGCTCGGGCAGCTCGTCGGCGACCGCGGCGAGGAACTTGCCCGACGCCTTGCGGGTGGCCATGCCCTTGGGGTCGACCTCGAAGCTCGGCAGCGCCTCGGTCCAGCCCTTGGGCAGCGAGCGGGTCTGCAGGCGATCGAACAGCGCCTTGTTCGACGGGTTGGCCTCGGCCCACTCGTCGAAGCTCTGCTGCCACTTCGCCTGTGCCTCGGCGCCGCGGGCCAGTGCCTTGCGGGTGTGCTCGATGACGGCCGGGTCGACGTCGAAGGACTTCTCCGGGTCGAAGCCCAGCGCCTTCTTCACCGCGGCGACTTCGTCGGGGCCGAGCGCGGCGCCGTGCGCGCCACCGGTGTTCATCTTGTTCGGGGCCGGGAAGCCGATGATGGTGCGCAGAATGATGATCGAGGGCTTGCTGGTCTCGGCCTTCGCCGCGGCCAGCGCCTTCTCGATGGCCACGACGTCTTCGCCGCCCTCGACGATCTGCACCTGCCAGCCGTAGGCCTCGTATCGCTTGGCCACGTCTTCGGTGAAGGCGATGTCGGTGTCGTCCTCGATGGAGATCTCGTTGTCGTCGTAGATCACCACGAGGTTGCCCAGCTGCTGGGTGCCCGCGATCGAGGAGGCCTCGGCGGTGACGCCCTCCTGCAGGTCGCCATCGGAGGCGATGGTGTAGATGAAGTGGTCGAACGGGCTGGTGCCCTCGGGGGCGTCCGGATCGAACAGCCCGCGTTCACGCCGCGCGGCCATCGCCATGCCGACCGCCGAGGCCAGACCCTGGCCCAGCGGGCCGGTGGTGATCTCGACGCCGTCGGTGTGGCGGAACTCGGGGTGGCCCGGGGTGAGCGAGCCCCACTGGCGCAGCTGCTCGAGGTCGGTCAGCTCCAGGCCGAAACCGGCCAGGTAGAGCTCGATGTAGAGGGTGAGGCTGGAATGCCCACAGGACAGCACGAACCGGTCGCGACCGACCCAGCGCGGCTCCGCCGGGTTCTGACGCATGGTGCGCTGGAACAGGGTGTAGGCGAGCGGCGCGAGGCTCATCGCGGTACCGGGGTGCCCGTTGCCCGCCTTCTGCACGGCGTCGGCAGCGAGTACCCGGGCGGTGTCGACGGCCTTGGTGTCGAGGTCCGTCCAGTCGCTGGGATAGTTCCGCTGAGTGAGGGCGCGAATGTCGTCTGTGACTGGCACGACCGTAGTTCTCCTGACCTAGGTTTCGTCGACGGCGATAGCTTGGCAGCGGCGATGATGTTCGACAGCGGGTCGCACGCGGCCGGGATGCGTACCGATGTACAGGAATACCCTAGTGGTGCTGCTACAGCGGTTGGCGCGAACCCTGGCGTTGAGTCTAGTTCGGATCGCCGTGAGTCGGCGGTGTGCGGTGTAGACCATCGCCGCCGCGCGGGCGGAGCCCGTCGCGATGCCGTTCACCTGCGCGTCGATGCGGGTTCACCGCCGCGTGGGCCCGGGATGCGGGCTCGTGGGGCGTAGTGACCGCGCCCACGGTGGCGGGGGTCTGGCGCGGAGCGGCAGGTGAGTGGGTCTACCATCCTCTGTAGTAGTGGCCGCGCCGCAGCCGCGCGCTGCTCGTTCCATTACCGGATGCGAAGCGAAGCACAGCGTGCGAGGAGAAACAGTGCGGATCGGTCACGAGCCGGGTAGTAGCGGTGCGCACGGAACTTCGTCGACGGCGCTGGCCGACCGACTCCAGGGCGACAGCCTGGCCGCGCGGATAGTGCGCAAGCCCCTTGCCTACATCGCGCTCACCAAACCACGCGTCATCGAGTTACTGCTCGTTGCCACCATTCCGACGATGTTGCTGGCCGACCGCGGCACGGTGGACATCCGGCTGATCCTGGTCACCCTGTTCGGTGGCTGGATGGGCGCGGCCAGCGCCAACACTCTCAACTGTGTGGCCGACGCCGATATCGACAAGGTGATGAAGCGGACCGCGCGCCGCCCGCTGGCCCGCGAGGCGGTGCCCACCTCGCACGCGTTCGTCTTCGGTGTCGTGCTCGGCGCGATCTCCTTCGCCTGGCTGTGGTGGCAGGCCAACCTGCTCAGCGGATTGCTGGTCGTCGCGACGATCCTGTTCTACGTTTTCGTCTACACCAAGGGCCTCAAGCGCCGGACCTCGCAGAACGTGGTGTGGGGCGGCGCGGCCGGCTGCATGCCCGCGCTGGTGGGCTGGTCCGCGGTGACCGGCACTATCGGCTGGCCCGCGGTGGTGCTGTTCGCGGTGATCTTCTTCTGGACACCGCCGCACACCTGGGCGCTGGCCATGCGCTACAAGGAGGACTACCGCGCGGCCGGCGTGCCGATGCTGCCGGTGGTCGCGACCGAGCAGGTGGTGACCAAGCAGATCGTCATCTACACCTGGTTGACGGTGCTCGCGACGATGGCGTTGGTGCCCGCGACCGGTGTCATCTACGCGGCGGTCGCCCTGGTGGCCGGTGCCTGGTTCCTGCTGATGGCGCATCAGCTCTACGCCGGGGTGCGCCGTGGCGAGTCGGTGAAGCCGCTGAAGCTGTTCCTGCAGTCGAACAACTACCTCGCGGTGGTGTTCTGTGGTCTGGCCGTCGACTCGGTGCTCGGGTGGGACACGATCGGCAGCCTCGTCGGGCTGTAAGACTTCTGGAACAGTGGCCGGGCAGCGATGCCCGGCCACTGTCATGTCCGGACCTGGTCCGGTCGCGGCCTCGCCGGATCAGGGGAGTGGCCGACCTGGAAGCTCACCAGCGACGTGCGAGGTGGCCGTCGGGTCGGATCAGGATGTCGGTGCCCGCCGTCGCCGAAAAGGCAGTGAAGGCGTGTCCGTCGGTGTCGACAAGTGTCACAGACGCCGGTCGGGTGGATGACTCGGACGGGGTGTCGACGCGGCGAATCTCGACCGTGAGAACGCCGGATCCGTCGATCGGTGTCGCTGGGGACACGGATGTGGAGTTCGCGCCTGCCGCGAAGGCCGGGAGCTCGATGTCGAGTGAGTCGTTGGTCGGGGCGAAGCGGAGCAGGGTCGCGTGGGGTCCCCGGAAGACGTCGAACAGGCGGATCGGGCGGCCGGTTTCGTCGTGCAGTGTGGCGTCCGGCGCGCGGTCGCCCGCGACGAGGGGGCCGTCGTCGGCGGGGGAGCGATAGGTGATGGCGAGCTGGCGGGTTTCGGGGCCGCGGTGCATCGCGTCCTCGTCGCCGTCGACGAGTTTGTCGAGGAGCTCAGTGCTCAGGCCGAGGATGCGGGCCGCGACCGTGCGGCGTTCGGGTTCGTAGGTGTGGAGCGGGGCCGGGTCGCCACCGAGGGCAGCGGCCAGTTTCCAGCCCAGGTTGTAGGCATCCTGAACGCCGGTGTTCAGGCCTTGGCCGCCGGTGGGCGGATGGACGTGGGCGGCATCGCCCGCGAGGAACACCCGGCCGTCGCGGAAGCGTTCGGCGAGTCGAATATTGGGGCGCCACACCGTGATCCAGGACAGGTCGCTCAGCACCAGGCCTGTCTCGGGGCCGTGGCGGTCGGCCAGATCCTGCAGGGTGGCCAGGTCGGGGAAGCGGTCGTCGGTCAGCGGGGCGGCGAACTGGAAGCGCCGCGCGCCCGGTAGCGGGGACAAGGCGAAACCGGTCATCGGCTGGTCGGCCGCGGCGGCGAACCAGTAGCCGTACTCGTGGTCGAGAGAGTCGGCGCGGACATCGCCGAGCAGCATCTTGATCGACTCGTCGGTGCTGCCCTCGAACGCGATCCCGAGGCGCTTGCGCACCGTGCTCGCGCCACCGTCGGCACCGACCAGATAGCTCGCACGCACCGTCTCCGATGTGCTGCCGCGTTGCAGTGTCGCGGTGACGCCGGCGTCGTCCTGGGTGAAATCGACCAGCGCCGTGGCGAATTCGACCGTCACCCCGAGCTCGGCGAGCCGCGCCCGCAGGATCGCCTCGGTGTCGGACTGGCCGAGCACCCAGGTATTCGGATACGGCACATCCGGGGTCGGCTCGACCGGGTCGGCCATGCGGCGCTCGCCGACGAAGGTCCCCGCGAAATAGGCGCGCATCACCGGGACCTCGCGCCCGGCGGCCAGTACCGCGTCGATGACGCCGAGGTCGTCGAACACCTCCAGGGTGCGCGGTTGGATGCCGTCGCCGCGCGACCCCTGAAACGGCGAATCGGCCCGGTCGACGAGCCGGACGTGCACGCCGCGCCGTGCGAGATCGAGGGCGAGGGTGAGACCGGTCGGGCCCGCACCCGCGATGAGTACCTGCTCTGACATGGCAATGCCTCCTGCGACAAGAACTGAACTGATATTCAGTGAATATGAATTCAGTTTCAGTGTTGGTACCGTGCTTGTCAAGGAGGTGATGTCCGGTGGTGGGCAGCAGGCGCGAGAAATCCGCGGAGACCGAGCAGGCGCTCAAGGACGCCGCCCGGCAGGTTTTCGCCGAACACGGCTACCTGAACGCGAAGATCACCGACATCACCACCGCCGCGGGCCGCGCGGCCGGATCGTTCTACAACCACTTCGCGAGCAAAGAGGAACTGCTGCAAGCGCTTCTGCGTGATATGGCGGTGGCAAGCGACGAGCGAGCGGCCGACCCGGAGCACAACGGTGACTTCACCGACCCGGCCGCAGTCCGCTACCACGTCCGCGGCTACTGGACCTTCGCCCGCGAACACGCCTCGGTCCTGCGCGCGATGGGCCAGGCGGCGCAGGTCAGCCCGGATTTCGCCCGGATCATCGCGGGCTTCGGCGCCGAACAGCGCACCGACATCGCCGACCACGTGGCGGACTTCCCGGAACGGGGGCTACGCCTGCCGGGAACGGTCGACGCCAGCTTGGCGATGATGTTCGCCGCGGTCGACGGGATGTTGCGGATGGTCGAAGACGGCTCGGTGACCCTCACCGACGAGGAGGCGATCGAGTCGATCACCCGTTTCGTCTACCGCGGTCTGACCGGCCGCGACTACTAGCCGCGTGCCGGGTTCCGAACTCCGGTGGCCGGGTTCGGTGTGAGTGCTCGGCGAGCTAGCGTCAACCAGCGCGACTGCTCCACCTCGGACATGGCGTCGGTCGGCGCGGTGGACAGCAGGAGGACCACGTCGTCCGCGGTGACGTCCGGGTAGAGCGAATTGTTGCGGTGCGCGGTGGCGACCAGCTGCTCGACGGCGGCACGCCCGCGCGCCTGGATCTCGCGGAGTGAGTCCTCGGCGACCCCGGCGACGGCGAACCGGAGCAGGCGTTCCTGCCGCATATCGATCATCACGTGGCGCAGTAGTGCGATCACCTCGTCGATGGCCGAGCTGGTCCCGTCCTCGGCTCTGGCGAGCGCCGAGTTCAGCGACCGGTCGATGCCCTCGGCCAGGTCGGCCACGATGCTCTCGATCAGATCCTGCTTGGTCGGGAAGTGCCGATACAGCGTGCCGGTCGCGACACCCGCTGCCGTGGCGATCTCGTCCATGCCGATGCCCGGCCCTTCGCGGATGACGAGTTCGCGTGCGGCGGCGGCGATCGCCTCGCGATTGCGCCGCGCGTCCGCGCGCAGGGGGCGGTCGGTCATCTCGGTGCCATCCTTCTCGAGTGCCTTGCCAATAACATGAACGACTGGTTCACTTTAATGTGAATGCATCGTTCATGTTAGGAGCTGTCATGAAGTGGTCCGAAGCCGACATCCCCGACCTGGCCGGGCGAATCGCGGTCGTCACCGGCGCCAATACCGGACTCGGCTTCGAAACCGCACGAGCCCTGGCCGCGCGAGGCGCCACCGTGGCGCTCGCCTGTCGCGATTCCGGTAAGGCGGCCGACGCTGCCGAGCGCATCGCGAGACGGGCGCCCGGAGCGAAGGTCGACACGGTCGCTCTCGACCTGGCGTCTCTCGCGTCGGTCCGCGCCGCGTCCGAGACGGTGCGCAGCCGCTACGACCGCGTCGATCTGCTGATCAACAATGCCGGTGTCACCGGGCTGTCCGGCACGACCGAGGACGGATTCGAGAGCCAGTTCGGGATCAACCATCTCGGTCACTTCGCGCTCACCGGACTGCTGCTGGATCACCTCGTCGCAGCCGAGGCCGGGCGGGTGGTGACCGTCAGCAGCATCGGCCACCGCTTCGGGCGAATCGATCTCGACGACCCTGCGAGATCCGCTGGAAATGCTTATGCCGTATCGAAATTGGCGAATCTGCTGTTCACCTATGAGCTCGATCGCCGACTCGCGGGAACGTCGGCCTGCGCACTGGCCGCTCATCCCGGCGGCGCGAGCACCGAGGTGTTCCGGTACTCCCCGGCGGTCTTCCGTCTGCCGAATCTCGCCGTCGCCCGCCTGTTCGGGCGCACCCCCGCCATGGGGGCGCTCCCGACTCTGCGTGCCGCGACCGATCCGGCCGCGCAGGGGAGTGAATACTACGGACCCTCAGGACTTTTCGAGATCGGCGGCTATCCGGAGCGGGTGCGCTCCAGCTCTCGCTCGATGGACCGCGAGAGCGCGCGCCGACTCTGGGAAGCTTCCGAGGAACTGACCGGTGTCCGCTTCCCGGGGTGAGTGGACAGCCGGGCTACGGCAGCAGCACGATCGAGCCGGTGGTCTTTCGCGCCGCGAGATCGCGCTGGGCCTGGGCCGCGTCGGCCAGCGGATAGGTGGCGCCGATGCGCAGGTTCAGGGTGCCCGCGGCGATCCAGTCGAAGACATCGGTGGCACGCCACAGGAATTCGGTGCGATCGCGGGTGTAGGCGCCCAGGGACGGGCGGGTCAGCCAGAGGGAACCGGCGGGGTTGAGGCGTTGCGGGTCGAAGGGCGGGACCGCGCCGCTGGCCGCGCCGAACAGCGCGAGGGTGCCGCGGATTCGGAGGGCGGCGAGGCTCGCTTCGAAAGTGCTGGCGCCGACACCGTCGTAGACCGCGGCCACGCCGATGCCGTCGGTGAGGTCACGGACGCGGGCGGCCAGGTCGTCGCCGTAGCGCAGGACGTCGGTGGCGCCCGCTTCGCGGGACAGTTTCTCCTTGGCGTCGGTGGAGACCGTGGTGATGACTCGGGCGCCCCTCGCGACGGCCATCTGAGTGAGCAGCAGGCCGACGCCGCCCGCGCCCGCGTGGATGAGAACCGGGTCGCCGGGTTCGGGCGAGAACACCGATTCGGTGAGGTAATGGGCGGTCATGCCCTGCAGGAGGGCGGCGGCCGCCACGGCCGGTTCGACGTCGTCGGGCACCTTCACCGCCACGGCCTCGTCGACGGCGACCAGGTCCGCGTAGCTGCCGGGCGCCGACGCCCAGGCGACGCGGTCGCCGACGGCGAACTCGGTGACATCAGAACCGATCGCTACCACGATGCCCGTGCCCTCGGAGCCGGGGATGTAGGGCGTCGCCTGCGGATACTGGCCCGTGCGGAAGTAGATGTCGATGTAGTTGACGCCCACACCCTGGGTCTCGACCAGCAGCTGACCGGGCCCGGCCTGCGGGTCTGCCAGCTCGACGTACTGCAGGACCTCGGGACCGCCGTGCTCGGAAACCTGAATCGCGCGCATGAGTCCTCTTTCTACACCCCGTGTTCCAGGCCACTCGAGGCTGGACTGGAAACTACCTGCCGGTAAACTCCGGTTCATGAGTACAACCGCCGCCCCCGAGGCCGTGAAGGTGCCGGCCGAGGTCGAGAAGTCCATCGTGAAGTTCCTCGCCCAGCACGGTGGTTCGGGAACGGCCGTGCTGCAGTACATCGGCAAGCAGGGCGTGCGGATCACCCTGGTCGGTGCCGACGGCATCCTCGGCGACCGGGTGGTCGGCGACATGGCGACCGCGAAGGCGCTCGTGGAGCGCGTCGACGGCCTCGCCGAGACCGACGAATGGAGCCGCGAGCTGGGCTCGATCGTGACCCCCGCCCCGACGCACTGGGCCAAGATGGCCGGCTGGGTCGCCCATCAGACCAAGTTCCCGAAGGCGCGCAACTGGAAGTTGTTCGCGGGGGCCTGATCTCCGCGGCGCAGAATTACCGACGAACATCGAACAGCCCGCGATCGGGTATACCGATCGCGGGCTGTTTCGTTGTGACGGGTCAGTGCACGGAAGCCTGGGGCACCGCGGGAACGTCGACCTTCTCGCGTGTCCGCAGCGACGCCCACAGTGCGGCGGTCGCGGCGGTGCACGCCGCTGCCCCGCCGACGTGGATCGCGACGAGCGCGGCGGGCACATCGGTGAAGTACTGAACGACACCGACCAGCCCCTGCGCGAGCACGAGCGCGAGCAGGACGAACAGCCGCTTGCGGATGGCGGGGGTGATGCCGACGGCGAAGAGCCCGAACGCGAGCCCGACGAGCAGTGCGAGATATCCGATCATCAACTGCGAATGCAGGTGAACCAGGGTGACGATCTCGACTTGCAGTCGCTCGACCTGCCGCTCGATGCTCTTGTCACCGGCATGCGGGCCGGCCGCGGTGACCAGCGTGCCCGCGATCAGCACACCCGCGAGGGCCACGCCCGACAGTGCGGTGAGCCAGCGCAGGGGAGCGGGCACCTGGACGGTCTCGATGCCGTCGTCGGGTTCGCAGATCTTCGCGTACAGCACCACGGCCAGCCAGACCATCACCATCGAGACGAGAAGGTGCACGGCGACGGTCCACCACAGCAAGCCGGTGCGCACGGTGATACCGCCGATGATCGCCTGCACGACCGTGCCGCCGGGCATCAGCCAGGCATAGGTCAGGACTTCCCTGCGCCGCCGTGCCCGGATGACGGCCAGCACGATCAGCCCGGCGCACAGCGTCACCGCGAAGGTGAGCAGCCGGTTGCCGAACTCCACGGTCTGGTGCAGGACGGGCACTTCCGACACCCCGATGGGGGTGAAGCTGCCAGGGAAGCACTGCGGCCAGGTCGGGCAGCCGAGGCCGGAGGCGGTGACGCGCACGATCGCGCCGGTCACCGAGATTCCCGCCTGGCTCAGGATCACCGCGATGGCGATGAGCCGCTGCACCCGCAGCGAGGGGAGCGGCAGCCGGTCGACGAGGCCAACGAAGGCGCGATACAGCACGTCAGGAATGGTACCGGCCAGGATTTCGGCGCTGATACCAGGGCTACTACAGCGCGTCGTTGGTCACGTCAGTGGAACCGGAACAGCCGGGTCGCCAGCCATCCGCACACCACGCCCCACGCCGCGAGCACCGCCACGCCGAACCAGTCGATCGACCCCGTCAGCGCCGTGTCCAGCGCGAAAGCCAGCGCCCCGGACGGGATGAGCCGGGCGATCACGGTCAGGGCGGTGGGCAGGGTATCGCCGACGAGTACCAGGCTGGCGATGCCGAGCATGATGAACCACAGGATATTGGCCAGCGCCAGCACGACCTCGGCCTTGAGCGTCCCGCCCAGCAGCAATCCCATCGCCGCGAAGGTGGCCGTGCCGAGGGCGATCACCAGCGCGCCGAGGGCGAGTCCGCCGATCCCGGGGCGCCAGCCGAGCGCGACACCGATCGCGCCGAGCAGCATCGCCTGCAGCACCACCACGATGAGGACGGCGGCGCACTTGCCCGCGATCACGCCCCAGCGGGGCAGCGGTGTCGCGCCGAGTCGTTTGAGGGCGCCGTAGCGGCGGTCGAAGCCGACCGCGATGGCCTGGCCGGTGAACGCGGTCGACATCACCGCGGTCATCATCACCATGGGCACGATCCGGTCGACCCGGTGCTCGCCCAGGTCGCCGAACGGCAGCAGGGTGAGCCCGACGAGCAGGGTGATCGGGATGAACATGGTGAGCAGCAGCTGTTCGCCGTTGCGCAACAACAGTTTCAGCTCGAGCCCGGTCTGCGCGGTGAGCATCGTCGCGCGCGAGGCGGGCCGCGGATCGGGGGTGAAGGTGCCGGGCAGGAAACGGCTGGTGGTCTCGCTCATCCGCGCAGGTCCCGTCCGGTCAGTTCGAGGAAGACGTCTTCGAGGCGGCGCTGGTCGATGCGGATGTCGGTGGCCAGCACGTCCATCCTGGCGCACCAGGCGGTGACGGTGGCCAGCACCTGCGGGTTGATCTCGCCCTCGACGAGGTAGGTGCCCGGTGTCGTCTCGCGCGGCGAAAAGCCCTCCGGGAGAGCCGAGGTGAGCAGGTTCAGATCGAGTTTGGGTGGGGCGCAGAATCTCAGCTGGCCCGCCGCGCCGTGGGCGGTGACCTCGGCGGGCGTGCCCTGGGCGACGATCTGCCCGTGATCGATGATGACCAGCTGGTCGGCGAGCTGCTCGGCCTCGTCCATCATGTGCGTGGTGAGCACGACGCTCACGCCGTCGCGGCGCAGGGCGTCGATGAGTTCCCAGACGATCAGCCGGGCCTGCGCGTCCAGGCCGGCGGTGGGTTCGTCGAGGAACACGATCTCGGGCTTGCCGACCAGCGCGCACGCGAGCGCCAGGCGCTGCTGCTGACCACCCGACAGGCGACGATAGGGAGTGCGGCGATTGTCCTGTAGGCCCAGCGTCGACAGCAGCCAGTCGGGATCGATCGGATCAGCGGAGTAGGACGCGACCAGGTCGAGCATCTCGCCCGCGCGGGCGCCGGGGTAGGCGCCGCCACCCTGGAGCATCACGCCGATGCGCGGACGCAACTGCTCGGAATCGGCGATCGGGTCGAGACCGAGGACGCGGACCGTGCCCGCGTCCGGGCGCACGAAGCCCTCGCACATCTCGACGGTGGTGGTCTTGCCCGCGCCGTTGGGGCCGAGCAGAGCGAACACCTGGGCGGGCTCCACGTCGAACCGGAGACCGTCTACCGCTGTGGTCTCGCCATAGCGCTTGACCACACCGTCGACGCTAACGGCGGGTCCAAGGCGTGTTGTCACAACTGCGCCTCGCTGACGCTCGGCTCCGTCGCGCCAAAAGGTGCTGTGCCCTCGGTTCGCTCGCTGCGCTCCCTCACGTTGTCACACGGTAAGCCGTGCCCTCCTGTGACGGAGCCGACACCCCCGGCTGCGCCCGCCAGGGCAGCGTGTGCCGGGTGAGCGCGAAGAACAACGCGAAGCACACGACGGCCGCGAGCGCGGCGCCGATGATCTGGAAGACCTGGAATTCCGCACCGCGCGGCATCACGAGCATGGAGACCACCGCCGAGAAGGCGACGGCGGGCACCCGGAACACCGGCTGGGTGGCCCAGGCCGCCAGCGGCACGATCGCCCAGAGCAGGTACCAGGGCTGGACCACCGGAAACAGCAGCACGATGGCCGCGAGCGAGACGCCGAGCGCGCCGACGGGATGGAGCCTGCCCATACCGGTGGCGACGAGCATGCGGACTGTCACGTAGCCCGCGACCACCGCGGCGATGGGCCGGGTGATCGACAGCAGCGCGGTGGTGTGGTCGCCCAGCCCGAGCAGCACACCGCCGAAACCGGTGACGATCCCGATGATGGTCGGCAGCGACATCCAGCTCCGGACGGCATTGGCGACGCTGAGGGTATTGACCCAGCCGAAGCCGAGCCCACTGGCGAAACCGATGAGAAGCGTTGTCGCCACGGCGATGACGCCCAGCAGAGCCGCGGCCTTGACGACGGCGGTGAGCGTGCCGCCCCAGCGTCTGGCCAGCGCCATGCCGACGAAGCCGAGCGCGATGATGGAGGTGAGCTTGATCGACGACGACAGCGTGATCACCACCGCGCCGCCGATCAGCAGCCCGTAGGCGCGGCTGTCGAACGGTGGCAGATTCATGGCCGTCAGCCGGTCGGGTCTGCCTCCTTCGCCGTAGATCGCCCGCAGCATGAGCTCCACCCCGGCCAGCATCAGCCCGAGCATCAGCGCGTCGTTGTGCACGCCGCCGACCAGGTGGAACAGCACCAGCGGATTGGCCGCACCGAGCCACAACGCACTCACCGGCGCCACCCCGCAGCGCACCGACAACCGCGGCAGCGCCCACACGATCAGCGCCACTCCGGCCAGCGCCAGCAACCGGTGCACCCAGACCCCGGCGATGATGTTGTCCCCGGTGAGCTCCGCGATACCGCGACCGATCCAGAGGAACAGCGGCCCGTACGGCGCGGGCGTATCGCGCCAGATCGTCGGCACATTGTTGGTGAGCACATTGTCGATTCCGAGTCCGGCGACGGGACCCTCGGAATAGGGGTCGATGCCGCGGGCGGCGATCTCGCTCTGTGCCAGATAGGAATAGACGTCGTTGCTGAACATCGGCGGCGCCACGGACAGCGGAATGATCCACAGCAGCAGCGTGCGGTCCAGTTGCGAGCGGCTCAGCCGGTGCAGTGGCGAACCCGCGAGCCCGCCGATCGCGAAGCGCCCGAGCAGCAACCACGCACCGATCACCAGCGCGGTGCCGAACATGCACATCGCAAGGGATCCGGTGTGCGCTCGCGCGAAGATGCCGAGCACCCGCACGCCCGAGACCGGATTCTGGTGCACGGGTTGGGCGCCGATGCCCAGCGCCGCGATCGCCATCAATACTGCGCCGGTCGCGCCCATCAGCCGGATCCGGTCCAGTTGCGCGCGTTCGCTCTTGTCGAGCCCGGGGACCTCGGTCTCGTCGCGATGCAGCACCGCGACGGTGTGATCGGGCGCCGACACGTCGAGCCCGAGAGCTCGCCGCCCGAACGCCAGTGTCTTGCGCGCCGCGCCCTCCAGTACCGCCACGAAGTCAGAGCCTAGTGTGCGTGGACGCGACAGGGTTCGTCAGTCGTTCGCGCACCGGAGGTGCGCCTGTCGCGGCGGACTACCTGGGTGCTTCGACCGGGGTCGGCGCGGTCACGGCCGGTGGTCCGACGAACACCGGGTCCGAGCGCAACGAGAGCGCGGCGGCGACGATCACGGCCACGCAGATCAGCGCTACCGCACCGAGCGCCGCCCAGCCGATGCGCTGCGCGGATCGCTGATCGCGGGCCGACAGCCAGCCGGGCACGAACAGGATGCCGAGCGCGCTCAACGTGCCCGCGGCCAGACCGCCGAGGTGGCCCCACAGCGAGATTCCCGGGATCGAGAAGCTGATCAGCACATTCACGCCGATGACCACCAGCATCGGGGTCGGGCTCTGCCGCAACCGGATCAGCGTCACCGTGACAGCGCCGAACAGGCCGTACACCGCACCGGAGGCGCCGGCTGTCGCCGTCACCGAATCCGACAGCGCCATCACCGCCGCCGACCCGCCCAGCAGCGAGACCAGGTAGACGCAGCCGTACCTGATCCTGCCCAGCACCTGCTCGAGGTCGCGCCCCACGACATACAGGGCGAACATGTTGACCAGCAGATGGATCGCGCCGTAATGCAGGAACCCCGACCCGAGCAGCCGCCACCACTCGCCGTCGGCCACCAGCAACGGCACCAGGACGAACTCCCGGAACACCGACGACCCGCGGTAGTTGTACATAGGACTGCCGGCCTGCGCCGCGGTGAGCACATAGACCAGCACATTGACCGCGATCAACCCGTAGGTCACGTACGGAACCGCGCCGCCCTCGCGTGCGCCGCCGACGGTCCGCACCGGCCGCACGTCCTGCTGCCCCTGCCGTACACAGTCCACGCAGTGCTGCCCGACCGCTGCCGGACGCAGGCAGTCGGGGCAGGCGGGCCGCCCGCATCGCGTACACGCGAGTCCGGTAGGCCGATCAGGATGACGGACACACGTGGGTGTGAGCGGGTTCGACACCCTGCCATCGTGCCAGACCGCCCCCTGCGCCCGCCGCGTTCGCCACTGCGCACCCGGATCGTCGATCGCCGCGCTGTGGTGCGAATATTTCCTGCGAGCAACGCCGCGTGAGCGTGCCGGGCGGACCGTTCGGGACCGGGTTCGGTGTTGCTGGGCGCCGGGTGGTCGCGGTAGCCGACCTGTGCGATGGGTCACCCGGACGAGCGACCGGGATCGGTCCGCAGGGTCCGCACCTGGGGTTTTGTCGGGCGGGGGAGCGCCCCGATGATCTTCATGCAGGTCAGGGCACCCTTTGTCAGGTGACCCTTATTAGATTTAGGGAAGCAATTCCGCCACACTGGTGTTGTGAAAACCGTGGGTTTGCGGACAGGCGTGGAAAGTGACGGTCGTAAGACGACCGGCGCTCGGTCGTCGGCTGTCCCCGCGGCGACCGCGCACGAGGGGCAGACCAGGGCGGCCATCGTCCAGTTGCTGCTCGAGCAGGGGCCGATCACCGCGACGGCGATCGGCACCGAACTCGGTCTCGCGCCGGCCGGGGTGCGCAGGCACCTCGACGCGCTGATCGACGCGGGCCAGGCTCGGGCGAGCCGCTCCGCGCCGTGGCAGCAGAAAGGGCGCGGTCGACCGGCCAAGCAGTACCAGCTCACCGCGGCGGGCCGGGGCAACCTCGGTCACGCCTACGACGATCTGGCCGGCGCGGCGATTCGTCAGCTCGGCGAGATCGGTGGCGACGCCGCGATCGCCGAATTCGCGCGCAAGCGGGTTCGCGTGATCGTCGACGGCATCGAACCCGTCGCCGACCACACCGCACCGGTGATCGAGGCCAAGGTCTCCGAGATCGCGGAAGCGTTCGCCGAGGCCGGTTTCGCCGCCACCACCCGTCAGGTCGGCGCCGGTGTGCAGATCTGTCAGCACCACTGCCCGGTGGCCCATGTCGCCGAGGAGTTCCCGCAGTTGTGCGCCGCCGAATTGGACGCTTTCCGCGACCTGCTCGGTACCCACGTGCAGCGCCTTGCGACGATCGCCAACGGCGATTGCGCCTGCACCACCCACGTACCGCTGGTCGCGGTGCCGAAGACCCCAACCGCCGCACAGCCCGCGGCGGGACGAACGAACGACTCCGGAAGGAGTGCCGAATGACGACCTCGACCGACCAGGTACAACCGCTTACCCAGGACGAAACCATCGCCTCGCTGGGCACCTACGGTTACGGCTGGTCCGACTCCGATGTGGCAGGCGCCAGCGCCCAACGTGGCCTGTCGGAGGCTGTCGTTCGCGACATCTCGGCCAAGAAGAGCGAAGAGGAGTGGATGCTCGACCTGCGCCTCAAGGCGCTGCGCATCTTCGACCGCAAGCCCATGCCGAACTGGGGTTCCAACCTCGAGGGCATCGACTTCGACAACATCAAGTACTTCGTGCGCTCGTCCGAGAAGCAGGCCGAGAGCTGGGAAGACCTGCCCGAGGACATCAAGAACACCTACGACAAGCTGGGCATCCCGGAGGCGGAGAAGCAGCGTCTGGTGTCCGGTGTCGCGGCGCAGTACGAGTCCGAGGTCGTCTACCACTCCATCCGCGAGGATCTGGAGAAGCAGGGCGTCATCTTCCTCGACACCGATACGGCGTTGAAGGAGCACCCGGAGATCTTCCACAAGTACTTCGGTTCGGTCATCCCCGCCGGTGACAACAAGTTCTCCGCGCTCAACACCGCCGTCTGGTCGGGTGGCTCGTTCATCTACGTGCCGCCGGGCGTGCACGTCGACATCCCGCTGCAGGCCTACTTCCGGATCAACACCGAGAACATGGGCCAGTTCGAGCGGACGCTGATCATCGTCGACGAGGACGCCTACGTCCACTACGTCGAGGGTTGTACAGCGCCGATCTACAAGTCCGACTCGCTGCACTCCGCGGTCGTGGAGATCATCGTGAAGAAGGGCGGCCGCTGCCGCTACACGACCATCCAGAACTGGTCGAACAACGTGTTCAACCTGGTCACCAAGCGGGCCAAGGCCGAAGCCGGCGCTACCATGGAGTGGGTCGACGGCAACATCGGCTCCAAGGTCACCATGAAGTACCCGGCGGTCTGGATGACCGGCGAGCACGCGCACGGCGAGGTCCTCTCGGTCGCGTTCGCGGGCCCCGGCCAGCACCAGGACACCGGTGCCAAGATGCTGCACCTGGCCCCGCACACCTCCTCGACCATCGTGTCGAAGTCGGTGGCGCGTGGTGGCGGTCGCGCGTCGTACCGCGGTCTGGTCCAGATCAACAAGGGCGCGCACGGGTCGAAGTCGACCGTGAAGTGTGACGCCCTGCTGGTCGACACCATCAGCCGCTCCGACACCTACCCCTACGTCGACATCCGCGAGGACGACGTGACGATGGGTCACGAGGCGACCGTCTCCAAGGTCTCCGAGGAGCAGCTGTTCTACCTGATGAGCCGCGGCCTCACCGAGGACGAGGCGATGGCGATGATCGTGCGCGGCTTCGTGGAGCCGATCGCCAAGGAACTGCCGATGGAATACGCATTGGAACTGAACCGGCTCATCGAGCTGCAGATGGAAGGGGCCGTGGGCTGATGTCGACGCTCGAGACGCCGATCCAGAATCCTGGCGCGGGCGCCGCGGTCAACAAGGGCGAGGTCTTCACCTCGTTCGACGTGAACGCATTCGAGGTCCCGTCGGGTCGCGACGAGGCGTGGCGGTTCACCCCGCTGCGCCGCCTGCGCGGCCTGCACGACGGCACCGCTGCCGCCGATGGTCAGGCAACCGTCGAGGTGAGTGAAGTCGCCGGTGTCACCGTGGAAACGGTGGGCCGCACCGACTCTCGTCTCGGCCAGGCCGGTACGCCCGCTGATCGTGTCGCCGCCCAGGCCTACTCGGGTTTCTCCGAGGCGACCGTGATCACCGTCGGCCCCGAAACCGAGGTGTCGGACCCGGTCACCGTCACCATCACCGGTCCCGGTGAGGGCAAGACCGCCTACGGTCACCTGCAGGTGCGCCTGGACAACTTCGCCGTCGCCACCGTGGTCATCGACCAGCGCGGCAGCGGAACCTACGCCGAGAACGTCGAATTCGTGCTCGGTGACAGCGCCAAGCTCACCGTCGTCGCGGTCCAGGAATGGAACGAAGACGCCGTGCACGTCACCGCGCATCACCTGAAGCTGGGCCGTGACGCGAACCTGCGCCACGTGTCGGCGACCCTCGGCGGCGACCTGGTTCGCCTGTCGGGCACCGTGCGCTACGCCGGTCCCGGTGGTGAAGCGGAGCTGTTCGGTCTGTACTTCGCCGACGCCGGCCAGCATTTCGAGCAGCGCCTGCTGGTCGATCACGCCGAGCCCAACTGCAAGTCCAATGTGCTGTACAAGGGTGCGCTGCAGGGCGATCCGTCCTCGCCCAAGGGCGATGCTCGCACGGTCTGGATCGGCGACGTGCTGATCCGCGCGGCCGCCGAGGGCACCGACACCTACGAGGCGAACCGCAACCTGGTGCTCACCGACGGCGCGCGCGCCGACTCGGTGCCGAACCTGGAGATCGAGACCGGCGAGATCGCCGGTGCCGGACACGCCAGTGCCACCGGCCGTTTCGACGACGAGCAGCTGTTCTACCTGCGCGCTCGCGGCATCCCCGAAGACGTCGCCCGCCGCCTGGTGGTGCGTGGCTTCTTCTTCGAGATCATCCAGAAGGTCACAGTCCCCGAGGTCCGGGAGCGGCTCGAGGCGGCCATCGAGGCCGAACTCGCCACTGTCGGTATCTGACTCACCTACTTCCCACGAAGGACTTCAATTCGATGACAACTTTGGAAATCAAGGACCTGCACGCCGAGATCACCACCCCCGAGGGTGAGTCGAAGCAGATCCTCAACGGCGTCGACCTGACTGTGAAGTCCGGCGAGACGCACGCCATCATGGGCCCCAACGGCTCGGGCAAGTCCACGCTGTCCTACGTGATCGCGGGCCACCCCAAGTACACCGTCACCCAGGGCACCATCACCCTCGACGGTGAAGACGTCCTCGCGATGTCGGTCGACGAGCGCGCCCGCGCCGGCCTGTTCCTGGCCATGCAGTACCCGGTCGAGGTCCCCGGCGTCTCGATGTCGAACTTCCTGCGCACCGCTGCCACCTCCATCCGCGGCGAGGCCCCCAAGCTGCGCACCTGGGTCAAGGAGGTGAAGGAGTCGATGAAGGAACTCGACATCGACTCGGCCTTCGCCGACCGCTCGGTGAACGAGGGCTTCTCCGGTGGCGAGAAGAAGCGTCACGAGGTGCTGCAGCTGGGTCTGCTCAAGCCGAAGATCGCCATCCTCGACGAGACCGACTCCGGTCTGGACGTCGACGCGCTGCGCATCGTCTCCGAAGGCGTCAACCGCTACAAGGAGCGTACGGACGGCGGCGTGCTGCTGATCACCCACTACACCCGCATCCTGCGCTACATCAAGCCCGACTTCGTGCACGTGTTCGTCAACGGCAAGATCGTCGCCGAAGGTGGCTCCGAGCTGGCCGAGGAACTCGACGCGAACGGCTACGAGCGCTTCACGTCCGCGACCGCTGGAGCCTGACATGACCGCGACGGTGCCAGCGCTCGACGTGGCCCGGATCAGGGCCGACTTCCCCATCCTGCACCGCACGGTGCGGGACGGGAAACCGTTGGTGTACCTGGACTCCGGTGCCACTTCGCAGCGCCCGCTGCAGGTGCTGGACGCCGAGCGCGAGTTCCTGCTCACCCGGAATTCGGCGGTGCACCGCGGTGCCCACCAGCTGGCGGAGGAGGCGACCGACTCCTATGAGGAGGCGCGCGCCGACATCGCCCGCTTCGTCGGCGCCGACACCGGCGAGATCGTGTTCACCAAGAACGCGACCGAGTCGCTGAACCTGGTGGCCAACGCGTTCGGCGACGACCGGTTTCCCTACAAGGTGGGCCCCGGCGACGAGATCGTCATCACCGAGCTCGAACACCACGCGAATCTCGTTCCGTGGCAGGAGCTCGCGCGTCGGACCGGTGCCACCGTGAAGTGGTACGGCATCACCGATGACGGCCGCATCGACCTGGATTCGCTCGAACTGTCGTCCGCGACAAAGGTTCTCGCGTTCAGCCATCAGTCGAACGTGACGGGCGCGGTGGCTCCGGTGGACGAATTGGTCCGCCGGGCGAAGGCGGTCGGCGCGCTCGTCGTGCTCGACGCCTGCCAGTCGGTGCCGCACATGGCGGTGGACTTCCACGAGCTCGGTGTCGATTTCGCCGCGTTCTCCGGCCACAAGATGCTCGGCCCCATGGGTGTCGGCGGACTGTACGGCCGCCGCGCGCTGCTGGAGGAGACGCCGCCGTTCATCACCGGTGGGTCGATGATCGAGACCGTCACGATGGAGAAGACCACCTACGCGCCGCCGCCGCAGCGCTTCGAGGCGGGCACGCCGATGACCTCGCAGGTCGTCGGATTAGCCGCCGCGGTGCGCTATCTCGAGGACCTCGGCATGGACGCGATCGCCGCGCACGAGCACGCCCTCACCGGCGCCGCGCTCGACGGTCTGTCCGGGATCGAGGGCGTGCGCATCGTCGGGCCGATCGAGAACGTGGATCGCGGTGGCGCGGTGTCGTTCGTGGTCGACGGGATCCACGCCCACGACGTGGGCCAGATCCTCGACGACCAGGGTGTGGCCATCCGGGTCGGGCACCACTGCGCCTGGCCGCTGCACCGCAAGTTCGGTGTCGCCGCCACCGCGCGTGCCTCGTTCGCCGTCTACAACACCCTCGATGAGGTCGACGCACTGGTCGCGGCCGTGCGGAAGGCCAAGACCTTCTTCGGAGTTGCCTAGATCATGCGTATGGAACAGATGTACCAGGAAGTGATCCTGGATCACTACAAGCACCCGCATCACCGCGGGCTGCGGGAACCGTTCGGTGCGCAGGTGCACCACGTGAACCCGACCTGCGGTGACGAAGTGACGATGCGGGTGCAGATCGACGACGCCGGTGAGGTCGCCGACGTCTCCTACGACGGCCAGGGCTGCTCGATCAGCCAGGCAGCCACCTCGATCCTCACCGATCAGGTGATCGGGCTGCCGGTGCAGCAGGCGCTGAAGGTGGTCGACTCGTTCAGCGAGATGATCTCCAGCCGCGGCACCGTCGAAGGCGACGAGGACATGATCGGCGACGGCATCGCCCTCGCCGGTGTGAGCAAGTACCCGGCGCGGGTCAAGTGCGCGCTGCTCGGGTGGATGGCGTTCAAAGACGCTGTCGTGCAGATCAGTTCGGCCGAGGAAACCAAGGCACCGATGGGAAATGGGGAGTCTGCCACATGAGTGAGAGCACCGATATCGCACAGACCCCGGACGTCGCGGCGGCAGCCGAGGTCGACAAACCCGCCGAGGTCGAGTTGACGGCCGAACAGATTCAGCACCTCGAGGACCTCGAGGAGGCGATGCGTGATGTCGTCGACCCCGAACTCGGCATCAATGTCGTCGACCTCGGCCTGGTCTACGGCCTGTCGGTCGACGGGGAGAACATCTGCACCCTCGACATGACGCTCACCTCGGCGGCGTGTCCGCTGACCGACGTCATCGAGGATCAGTCCCGCAACGCGCTGGTGCGCAGCGGTCTGGTCGAGGACCTGAAGATCAACTGGGTCTGGATGCCCCCGTGGGGCCCGGACAAGATCACCGACGACGGCCGCGAACAGCTGCGTGCCCTCGGCTTCACGGTGTAGCACCGCACTTTTCGGGCCCGGATCCTGGCTGGATCCGGGCCCTTTTTGCGGTTATGTGTCGACCGGTTCCGGTGTGATGATTCCCGTTCTGGTTGGTTGTCACCGGGCGATCAGTGATGATCTTGACGGTTCTGGACTTGCCGGAACTGTTTCACGAGGAGATCTTTCGAATGAATTTCATGAGTAAGGCCGGCCTTGCCGTTGCGGCGCTCGGCCTTGCGGCCGGCTCGGTGCTCGGTGCCGGTTCGGCGAACGCGGTCGGCCTCGACCAGTGGGGCGCGATGGCCGCGGACGGCGACTGGGCGAACTACGGTCGTTCGGTCGGCTATCCCACGCGCGCCGAGGCCGAGGCTGCCGCACTGGAACAGTGCGCCGCGGATGGTTGCATGGTGGAGGCCGTGTGGGTCAACGGCTGCGCGGCCCTGGTGGAGAACGATGAATTCATCGCCTGGGGCAAGGGCCCGACCCGCGCCGACGCGGAGCGGGAGGCTTACCTCGCGCTGACCGAGGGCACTCCGCAGAGCCTGCTCGTCAACGTCGGCTCGTCGCAGCTGGCCGGCGGTCATGTCATCGAAACGGTCTGCACCGCCAACGCGCGCTGATCGTCACGGCGATTCTCGAGCCCGGGCCGCGCAGCGGTCCGGGCTCGTGTCGTCTTCGGCCCAGACGCTGATCACGGCGGAGCATGCGGGCCCGGATTCATGTGCTGACGGCGGTGATGTGATGTTTCACCGAACGGTTGGCTATCACCGGGTCATCAGTGATGATCTTGAAGGTTCCGGACTTTCGGAACAGGTTCCAGAGGAGATCTTTCGAATGAGTTTCATGGGTAAGGCCGTCTTCGCCGTTGCGGCGTCGGTTCTTGCGGCCGGGTCGGTGCTGGGCGCCGGTACGGCGAGTGCGGCAGGCGACCAGTGGGCGTCGATCGCGCTGAGCGACGGCCAGGCGATCTACGGCACCAGCGTCAACGAGGAAAGCCCCGAGGCCGCGCAGGCCGCCGCGATCGCCGACTGCCACCTGGCGGACTGCAACGTGGTGACGACGTGGGCCAACGGCTGCGCCGTGCTGGTCGAGAGTGACAACGGCATCGCGTGGTCGACCGGTGCGACGCGCGCAGAGGCCGAGCGTAAGGCGTACGAGAACCTCTCGGAGCTGACGCCGACCGCGCTGCTGGCCAACACGGGCTCGGCGGGACTGAGCGGCTCCGAAATCGTCGACGCGATCTGCACGGCGAACGCGCGCTGACCATCGCGTAGCGAACGGGCCCGGATCCTCACCCAGGATCCGGGCCCTTTGCTGTTGTGTACTAAGCGTTCTCGACCACGGCGACCGAGTCTATCCACGCGCTGATCATGTCGGCGGTCCCGGCGATGATGGCGTCGAGCTCGGCGTCGTCGAGTTCGACCGAACGCAGCGCGGTGGCGAAGCCCGCGTTGAGCACGACGAAGGCCATCACGTCGATGTCGACGTGCTTGATCGGGCCCATGAACTGGATGATGTAGAGCTTGATGAGCATCCGCAGCCGGGGTTCGAATTCGGGGATACCGCTGCCGTAGAACTGCAGATCGGCGACCAGGGCGCGCACGAGCGGCCCGTTCGCGACGAGGATGTCGACGGCGGAGCGGATCAGACCTATCACGGCATCGCGGGGGGACTGGCCGGAACTGGCGGTGAGCAGCTGGCTGTAGCGCTCTTCTACCTGCAGAAACAGGCTGTCGTTGAGCTCTTTGACGATCTCGTCGCGGTCGTTGAAATACCGGTACAGCGTGCCGATGCTCATGCCCGCTTCGGTCGCGATCCGGTTGGTCGAGGTATTGCCGATACCGCGGGTGCCGAAAAGATGAGCGGCCACCGTGAGAATGCGTGTTCTCGTCTCTTTCGCCCGGTCCTGCTTGGGGCGTTTGCGCTGCTTATCGGCTTGCGGGGGCATCTATCGACCTCGGCAGAAAGAAGAGTAGAAGGTGAGCGGTTGCTCACCCTACAGTCATGATCACAGAGAAACCGCAGTGTAGGCCATCACATCGGCCGACATGACGGAAGCACAACCACTACCGGCGGCGCCGGGGTGTAGAAGAAGGAGGAGTCGACGATGACGATCCCACTGGACGAGACGGCCCTGTGGCAGCCCCTGCGCGATGTCCGGACGATGACCAGCCGGTTGGTCGGCCACTTCGTCGACAATGTCGCGACCTGCCGGACGCTACCCGGCGATGTGATCGCCGGTGACGTCACCTCGGTCACCCGCATGTGCCTGGAAATCGTCGGCGGCATGCTGGACGGCCGCGACGAGGAGGTGAAGCTGAACCGGCTCGCGGTGGCGGCGGCGGGCTGGGCGCGCGAAGGCGTGCCGATCGACACGATCCTGCACGCTTTCCACGAGGGCTTCCGGCTCTCCTTCGACGCGGTCTACGACGAGGTGGCCGACGTCGATCGCGCGAGTCTGATCCACGGCTTCCGCCGGGTGGTCGAGATCTCGGACCTGTTGTGTACCACGGTGACTCGCTCCTACATCCGTGAGCACCGTGAGGCCGTCGGCGAACATCACACGGCGGTGCACACCCTCACCTCGGCACTGCTGGCCGGTCAGTCGACCGTCACCATGGCCCGCGAGGTCGGCATCACCGTCTCCGACGCGTATTCGGTGCTCGCACTCTCGATCGGGGCGCACCCCGACGAGCGCGACCCGCGCGTGAACGGTGCGGTGGTGGCGCGGCGCAAGCTGCGCAGGGTACAGACGGCATTGGCGCACCGGTGCGGTGAGCAGGTGCTGTCGCTGCTGTCGGTCGACGGCGGCACGCTGCTGATCCCCGCCGATCTGCTGGTCGGCGAGCAACTCGACGCACTGGTCGAAGCGCTGTCGAGGGCCGCGCATGTCGACATCACCGCGGCTCTGGTGCCCGCGGCCACGGAGGAGATCCCCGACGCGGCCCAGCGTGCCCACGAACTCCTGGACATGGTGGAGCGTCTCGACAGTGCCCCCGGCCTCTACCGCTTCGGCGACCTGGCCCTGGAGTACCAGCTCACTCGCCCTGGCCCCGGTCGCGCCCGGCTCGGTGAACTCCTCGCCCCCCTCGACAACCACCCGGAGCTCTACGAAACCCTGCGCGTGCACATCGCCAACAACATGAACCGCCAGCGCACCGCCCGGCTGCTGCACATCCACACCAACACCGTCGACTACCGCCTGCGCCGGGTAGCTCAACTCACCGGCCTCGACCCTGCCCAGTCCTCGGGCCTGTGGCAACTGCGTTCCTCGATGATCGCCCGCAGCTTCCACACCGGCCCCGCCCCCCACTCCGCCGTCACCGAAGCCCGAATTCCCCGCCGCCCCGCCCCCCACCCCTACTCCGACCTGGACGGCATCCGCTCGGCCTGAACCCCCACCTCCGGCCCCGGCGTCGCGACCCTGAAGCTGTCGCGATGCCGGGGCCTTCGACTGCCGATCCCGCAGTCCGCCAAGCGAATACCGGACGGCGCATCGGGAAACGCAGTGAACTGGTTTTGGTATATGGTTATATAGACTAAAACTAGGAGGGGTGATGACCGCCGAATCGGTAGAGCAGTTGTGTCGGGCGATCGAGCAGGGCGCGTCGCCGAAGTACCTGGCGTTCTGGGGACACAGCCCACGTCGCGACGGAACGATCGGCTCGAGCAGCCTGAGCCAGTGGTGGCCGGCGACATTCGTAGTCGACGGTGTGGAATTCGCCAGTGCCGAGCACTACATGATGTGGCGCAAGGCAATGCTGTTCGAGGACGCGGCTACCGCGGCGAAGATCCTCGAGGTCGGTCATCCGAGCCAGGCGAAGAAGCTCGGCAGGCAGATCCGTGACTTCGACGAAGATATCTGGGAACGAGCACGATTCGACATCGTGGTCGCGGGGAGCGTGGCCAAGTTCGGGCAGGATGACGCGCTGCGGGAATATCTGGTCGGTACCGGCGCGCGGGTACTCGTCGAAGCCAGTCCGGTGGACCGGATCTGGGGGATCGGGATGGCCGCCGATGATGCGGGTGCGCTGGATCCCGCGCGGTGGAAGGGGCTCAATCTGCTCGGGTTCGCGTTGATGCGGGCGCGGGACGAGTTGGTTCGCCGGTAGATAGCGGTCCATCGCTACTTGTCGGTGGGTGTTGTTAGTCTGTGGCGGACGAGCGGTTCGGGAGGAATCGGGCGTTTCGACAAGCGAGAACTGTTGTGGCCGGAAATGTCTCGGCGCTATGACAGGTTCGCTGAATGGTGTCGTGGCGATGCCGGAAAGCTATTTCCGGGGAAGTCGGCGGCCGTTCATGATTGGTTCGGCTTCGAGGCTCGGAGTCGGTATTTCGACGGGGAGAATCTCTGATGTCTGGTCTGGGCAACTATGCCCTTGGTGTGGTCGCGCTGTCCGCGGTGGCGGCGTTCACCGTGGTGAACGCCGGGCCCGCGGCCGCGGGGGCGAGTGGTGTGGCGATCGCTGAGGCGCCGGGATACACGGCGGTGTCGCGCGATGGTGGATTCGAGACCGCCTCGGGTGACCTGTACGGGGCGCTGGCATTGTCGTCGGGCCGCGCCGTGGTGGCCTCGGCGGTGAACTACGGCAGCTGGGCCGCGGCGAGCCAGGCCGCGCTCGATGAGTGCGGTGTGCGCGACTGCCAGGTCGTCGTCGAATTCCGCAATGCGTGCGGCGCGGTGGCCCAAGGCGCGGACTACCGCTTCGGCTGGTCGTGGGATCACTCCCTGGACGCGGCCGAGCGCTCCGCGGTGGACGTGCTCGGCTTCAGTGCCGCCCCGTTCCCGGATCCGGGTTCGGCGTCGCCGCGTGCGGCGAGTGTCATCCTGTCCGCGTGCACGGCGAACGTATAGCGAAACGCGAAGCGGCAGGGGTACGGACCGAATAGGCCCGTACCCCTGCTGGATTCAGCGGCGCAGTACTTTCCTGGCCAGCCAATTGCCGAAGAACTGCACACCCTGCACACCGGCGATGATGATCAGCACCGCCACGATGGTGACCTGCCACTGGAATTGCTGATACCCGTAGACAATGGCGAAATCACCGAGCCCGCCACCGCCGACGGTGCCCGCCATCGCGGAGATATCGACGATCGAGATCACCACGAAGGTATAGCCGAGAATCAACGGCCCCAACGCTTCCGGAACGATCAGCGTGAGAATGATCCGCAGCGGTCCCGCGCCGACCGCACGCGCGGCCTCGATCACGCCCGGATCGACCGTCACCAGGTTCTGTTCCACGATCCGCGCGATCCCGAACGAGGCCGCGACGATCATCACGAACAACGCCGCCTCGGAGCCGATCGTGGTGCCCACCACCTCCAGGGTGACCGGGCCGAGCGCGGCCAGCAGGATGATGAACGGAATAGGGCGCACCACATTGACGATCACATTCAGCACGAAGTAGATCGGCCCGTTCGCCAGCAGGCCACCCTTGCGGGTCGTGTACAGCGCGGTCCCGAGCACCAGCCCGATCAGCCCCGCGACGACGAACGTCACGCCGACCAGGTAGACGGTGGTCCCGATCGCCTCGAACAGTGTGGGCCGCAGCTTCTCCCAGTTGGTCTCCATCAGCCCGCCTTCCGTTCCAGGTCGGCGACAACGCGATCCAGCGCGGCATCGGGCCCGTGCAACGCCAGGGTGACGCTGCCGAATGTCTTGTCCTGCAACGTGCTCACCCCGCCGTAGACGATCTCGAAGCGCACGTCGGCGGCGGTCGCGGCGGCCAGCGCCGCGCCGAGACCGCTGTGGTCGTCGATGTCGACGGTGACCAACCGGCCGCCGTGGAGCTCGCGCAACCGATCCAGCTCGGTCGCGTCGGGCCGGTTGTGCAGCACGGTCGCCACGAACGACCGTGTCGGCGCGGCTTGCGGCGCGGCGAAAACGTCGAAGGTGGAGGCCAATTCGACGATCCGGCCCTCGGCGAGCACCGCGACCCGGTCGGCGACCGCGCGGATCACGTCCATCTCGTGGGTGATCACCACGATGGTCACCCCGAGTTCGGCGTTGATCTTCTTCAGCAATCGCAGCACCTCGCCCGTGGTCTCCGGGTCCAGCGCGGAGGTGGCCTCGTCGGCGAGCAACAGCGAGGGCGAGGTCGCCAGCGCCCTGGCGATCCCGACCCGCTGCTTCTGCCCGCCCGAGAGCTGATCGGGGTAGGCGCGCGCCTTGTCGGTGAGCCCGACGAAGTCGAGCAGTTCGGCCACGCGGGCCTTGCGTTCGGCCCGTTTCCAGCCCGCCACTTTCAGCGGGTACTCGATATTGCCTGCGGCGGTGCGGGATCGGAACAGGTTGAACTGCTGGAACACCATGCCGATATCGCGACGCAGCTTGCGCACCGCCGACTCCGGCACCCCGGTGATCGGGGTGCCCGAAATCGTGACGGTGCCCGAAGTAGGCTTGTCGAGCGCGTTGATCAGCCGCACCAGCGTGGACTTGCCCGCTCCGGAGTAGCCGATGACGCCGAAGATCTCACCCGGTTCGATCCGCAGGTCGATACCGTCGAGTGCGGTGTGCCGATCGTCGCCGCTGCCGAAAACTTTCGTCACGGAACGGAATTCGACAGCGGCGGGTTCGGCACTCACTTGGCCGTGCGGATGCCCTGCTGCACCCGGTCCAGGATCTGCTCGAGCTCGGCGCCGGGACGGTTCACCGCGACCGCGGTGCCCTTGGTGGTTTCGGCGTGCGCGGTGGCCACGGCCGGGTCCTTCCAGATCTCGACCAGCTTCAGATACGTCGGATTCGTCTTGTCCTCGGCGCGGCTGACGATGACATTGATGTACGGCTCGGCGGCCGGATTCTTCGGGTCATCCTTGTACAGCGCCGATTTCGGGTCCACGCCCGACCGGTCGAGGAAGGTGTTGTTGATCACCGAGCCGTCGACCGAGGGCAGCGACAACGCGGTCTGGGCGGCATCGACCGGGGTTACGCGCACCTTGGACGCGGCCTTGTCGATGTCGGCGGGCGTCGGCTGGACCGAGGTGCCGGTGATCTTCAGCAAGCCGGCGGCCTGCAGCACGAACAGCGCACGCGCCTGGTTGGTCGGATCGTTGGGGATCGCGATCTCACCACCGGCGGGGATATCGGCGAGAGCCTTGTGCTTCTTCGAGTAAAGGCCCAGCGGCACAATATAAGTCGAGCCGATCGGGGTGAGCGTGTCCGAGCTCGCCACGTTGTACTGGCCGAGGAACTGCAGATGCTGGAACAGATTGAGGTCGATCTGTTTCTGCGACAGCGCCGTATTCGGCTGCTTGTAATCGGAGAAATTGGTGACCTTCAGTGTGATGCCCTGCTCCTTGGCCTTCTGTTCGAAGACCTCGAAAGCCTTGTCCTTGTCGGTGGTGCCGATCCGCACGACCGTGCCCGAGGCGTCGTCATCGGAACCGCACGCGGTCAGGGTGAGGGCCGCGGTTGCAATCAGCACTGGGATCGCCAGTGTCCGAAGGAATTTCACTTGTACTCCCGAATTGCTAGCAGAAGATGAACTCGGCCATCCAAGCTGTCGGCACTACCCGCCGACAACGGTTTGACTTGCCATGAGCGAAATCCTCGCAAACACTGGGACGCCCGTCTAACTTGCGGACAATGCGAATCCTGCGCCGTCTTCTGGCGATTCCGGTCCTGGTCGCGCTGGCAACGGGGGCGGTGAGCTGTGGGCAAGACCACCCGGACGGCGTGGTGCGGATCGGTGTGAACGACATCGCACAACCGCACTGGGAGGTGTACAAACGCAAGGCGGCCGAGCAGGGCATCACCGTCGAGTACGTGAACTTCACCGATTACAAGCAGCCCAATCCGGCGCTGGCGCAGAAACAGGTCGACCTCAACAAATTCCAGCACGTGCGGTACCTGGCCAACTACAACGTTGCCAACAACGACACGATCGTGCCGATCGGCGCGACCGAGATCTTCCCGCTCACTCTGTACTCCACGAAGCACACCTCGGTCGCCGAGATCCCGCGGGGTGGGCAGATCACGCTCAGCAACAATCCGGCGCAACAGGTCCGTCCCTTGCTCGGGCTGTCGGCGGCGGGGTTGATCGTGCTGAAGGGCGGCGCGAGCTGGGACTCCACGATCGACGACGTCGACACCGGCGCCTCGAAGGTGCGGCTCACCACGATCGATCCGACGCTCACCGCGCAGTCACTGGACAGCGTCGACGCGGCGTTCGTCGACGACACGTTCGCCGGGCCCGCCGGCCTGACCCAGCAGCAGGTCATCTACACCGACGATCCGGCACGTCCGGAATTGAAGCAGTACATCAACGTCTTCGCGGCGCGGGCAGCCGACAAGGACAACCCCACCTACCTGAAACTCGCGCAGCTCTACCATGATCCGGAGGTGGTGGCCACGGTACAGGCGGAGACGGGCTACGCGGGAATCTTCAAGACCAACGACGCCGCCGATCTGCAAGCCACGCTGCGCGAGCTGGAAACGAAGTTCCGCAAGTAGTCAGTCACCCAGGAACTTGTGCACCAGCATCACGGCCATCGAACCCTCGCCGACGGCGCCGGCGACACGGTGCCCGTTGAAGGCGCGCACGTCTCCCGCGGCGAACACTCCCGGCACGGTGGTTTCCAGGTGCAGGGGTGGGCGGGACAACGGCCAGGGGGAGTCGGACCCGTCGACGATGGCGATATCGGGGCCGGTGAGCAGGTAGCCGCGGTCGTCGCGGGCGAAGGATCCGTCGAGCCACTCGGTGGCCGGGTCGGCGCCGATGAAGGCGAACAGCCAGGTCGCGGGCACTTGCTCGACGGCGCCGGTCGTGCGATCGCGCAGGGTGAGGTGTTCGAGATGGGTGTCGCCCGAGGCGTCGACGACTTCGACGCCGGTGCGGACCTCGATGGCCGGGATCGCCTCGATCTGCTCGATCAGGTAGGTCGACATCTCGACAGCCAGGGAATCGGCGCGGACCAGCATGATCACCCTGCGCGCGCAGGAGGCGAAGTAGACCGCCGCCTGGCCGGCGGAATTCGCGCCGCCGACGATGTAGACATCGGAGCCCGAACACAGTGGAGCCTCGGTGAGCGCGGAGAAGTAGAAGACGCCGCGGCCGTTGAACTTGTCGACGCTCGGGATGTCGAGGGTGCGGAAGGTGGCGCCGCTCGCGACGATCACCGAGCGGGCGGTGATGGTGATGCCGTCGGTGCAGTGCACCGCGAAACCGTGGTCCGTCGGTCGCAGGTGGTCGGCTCGCAGACTGATCACGAGTTCGGCGCCGAACTTGCACGCCTGCCTGCGGGCACGGTCGGTGAGGTCGGAGCCGGAGATGCCGTCGGGGAAACCGAGGTAGTTCTGGATGCTCGAGCTCAGCCCGGCCTGACCGCCGATCGCCCACCGTTCGAGCAGGATCGTGCGCAGTCCCTCCGACGCGCCGTAGAGGGCGGCTGCCATGCCCGCGGGGCCGCCGCCGACGATGAGCAGGTCGTAGCTGTCGGAGGTGGGCTTGGTGTGCAGACCCACCCACTGCGCGAGCTGCTCTTCATCGGTGGGCCTGAGGGTGCGCCCGTCCGACCCGAACAGCACCGGGGTGTCCGCGACGGTGAATCCGTGGTCCGTGAGGAGTTCGCGGCCGGCCTGGTCGGTGGGTTGCACCCAGCGACAAGCGATTTCGTTGCGGGCCAGGAAGGTGCGGATCACGGTGCACGCGGGCGACCACATATCGGCCACCACGGTCAGCTCGGCGCCGTCGTGCTCGTCTCGCGGAGTAGGAGCCACCCGCCGAGAGTAGGCCCGACCAGGGGTGATGTGCTCGAGGCGCTCCGGCGGCGGGTCAGCGCAGCGGGTGCTCCACCGACAGTCTGCCGCGGCGGACGAGATCGCGTTTGGTGATCGGCGGCAGTGCGGCGTCGTCGTCGGGGGCGGCGGGGTTGGGCCGCACCAGCAGGGTGACGGTCGCGGCGGGCACGAATCCGCTGCTGGTCATCAGCGCGGCCGAGGCGCTGTTGCGGTCCTCGACATCGGTGACGATATGGCGTGCGCCGCGGGCGAACAGCGCCTCCGAGCACACGTTCACCAGCCGCCGCGCGATCCCGTGGCCTTGCATATCAGGGGCTACCGCGATCCATTCCAGATACGCCCAGTCGTCGCGATGCTCGAACTCCATCGACCCGAGGACGAACCCCACCACCCGGTCGGAATCCAGAGCCACCCAGCAGGCGTTGTCGGGGCTGTCGAGGTGCTCGGCGACGGCCGTGAGCGACCACGACGTGTACGGCTTGATGGTGGTGTCGAAAACCTGATGGCCGAGGTCGAGGACTTGACGCAGGTGTCCCAAACCCATCGGCACGACAGCGATGGCGGTGTCCATAGCCGCCAGTGTGCCCTACGCGCCCTTGCGGGCCGCGGTCTTGGACGCGGTGGATTTGCGCGCGGCCGATTTGCGCGGTGCGGCCTTCTTGGCGGCCTTTTTCGCGGGTTTCTTCTCCGGGGCGGCTTCCCGGCGCCCGCTGGTCTCGAGACTGCGTTGCAGCGCGGCGACCAGATCCACGACTTCGGCATCGGCCTGTTCGGCGGGTGCTGTCTCGGCGGCGGGCTCGACCTTGCCGGTGCCGCTGGCGATCGCCTCGTCGAGCAGCTTCTGCAATTCGATCTGGTATTCGTCGGTGTATTCGGACGGGTCGAAATCTCCTGACATCGATTCGACGAGGGTTTCGGCCATCTTCAGTTCTTGCGGACGCGGGGCGGGCGCGTCGTCGAGCGACGGGAATTCGACGGCACGCACCTCGTCGGGCCACAGCAGTGTCTGCAGCACCAGTACACCGTCGCGCACGCGCAATGCGGCCAGCCGGGTCTTCTGGCGCAGTGTGAAATGGACGAGCGCGGTCTTGTCGATGCGTTCGAGGGTCGCCGCCAGCAACTGATAGGCCTTCGGCGTCGTGGAATCCGGTTCGAGGTAATAGCTCTTATCGAACAGCACCGGGTCGATCTGGTCGGACGGCACGAATTCCAGCACGGGAATCTCGTGTTTCTCCGCCGCGGGCAGTTTCGAGAAATCGGCGTCGGTCAGCACCACCTGCTCACCGTCCGGTGAGGTATAGGCCTTGTCGATATCGGAGTACTGCACAGATTTGCCACACACCTGACAGACGCGGTCATATTTGATCCGGCCCCCGTCCTTGGCGTGGACCTGGTGGAACCGAATGTCATGGTCCTCGGTCGCGGTATAGACCTTGACCGGGACATTGACCAGCCCGAAAGCGATCGAGCCCTTCCAGATCGATCTCATCCACCCATCATGGTCGAAATGTCGCGCCGGGGCGAGCAAGCGATCTCGAATAGGTGCCCGCCCGTGATCCGGCGGTGCTTGAAATCGTTGCGTCTGATCCAATTGCCGCGTGAGTGTCGAGGTGATCGTGTGCGGGATCGGGCCGGCGGGCCGGGCCGTGGCCCATCGTGCGCTGGCGGCCGGGCGCAACGTCACTGTGATCGATCCACGCCCGGATCGAGTATGGACGCCGACCTATGCGGCGTGGGTCGATGAATTGCCCGGGTGGCTCGATTCCGGCGTGGTCGCGGCGGCGATCGACGGGCCGACGGCGTGGGCGGTGCGCGAACATCGGATCGATCGCACCTATCAGGTTTTCGATACGGCGGCGCTGCAGTCGTCGTTGACGCTCGACGGCGCGGCCGTGATCG
Source organism: Nocardia sp. NPDC057272 (assembly GCF_042668615.1). Taxonomy (NCBI): domain Bacteria; kingdom Bacillati; phylum Actinomycetota; class Actinomycetes; order Mycobacteriales; family Nocardiaceae; genus Nocardia; species Nocardia sp. NPDC057272. The sequence continues at coordinate 67,215 of NZ_JBHUYK010000007.1, forward strand.
CCGACCACGCCGTGGAGGTGAATACGCGCTCGGTGCGGACGGCGGGCGGGCTCACCCGTACCGGGCAGGTAGTCGACGCGCGGGGGTTGGCCCGGTCGCCGCGTCGCGCCGAGCAGACCGCCTATGGGGTGGTCGTGGACCGTACGGGACTCGAGCCGACACTGTTCATGGACTGGCGGCCGGACAACGGGGCCGATCCCGACGACCCACCGTCGTTTCTGTACGCGATACCGCTGAGTGCCGACACCGTGCTGTTCGAGGAGACCTGCCTCGCCGGGCGACCCGCGCTCGCGCCGGACGTGTTGCGACGCCGGCTCGAACATCGGTTGCGCGTGCGGGGGATCGCGCTCACCGGGGCCGAACCCGTTGAACGGGTGCGGTTTCCGGTACAGGGCGGCATGCCCGGGCGTGGCCGATTCGGTGCGGCCGGTGGGTTGACCCACCCCGCGACCGGATACAGCGTCGCCGCCGCGCTCGCCGCCGCCGACACCGTTGTCGCGGGTGGCGCGGTGTGGACGCCCAGCGCGCGGGCCGTGGCGGCCTTGCGCCGCGCGGGTTTGCGCGCGCTGCTGGCTCTGCCGCCACGCGAGGTACCGGTCTTCTTCGAGACGTTCTTCGGTTTGCCCGCGCACCTGCAGCTTTCCTATCTGTCCGGCCTCGATGACCTCGGTGGCACTCTCGCCGCGATGCGCGCGCTGTTCGCCGATCTTCCGCCGAATCTGCGCCGCACCGTCGTGACCTCGGCCGTCGGCGCGGCTCGCCGGTAGCCGAAGCCGGGACCTGTCGCCGACCGGACGACCAAGGGTGTGCCAGAGGCCCGGCGGTGCCGCCACGAAGTTGCTACGATCGCCACGCGAACGCGCCGACCCGCCAACAGGATCGGGCCGACGAGGCGGGACGGCCGGAACTACACCGTGCCCCCGCACGTCGATATGCGCCTCGCGCGATGGTGTGACGAGTTAGGGGACAATCCGGTGTTCGAATTCACCAGGCGGCGCAGTCGCTGGGTGCTCGGCGTTTTCGCGGTGCTCGCGGTGGTGCTCGGCGCACTGGGCGCCACGCTGTTCGAGCGGGTGGAGGGCGGCGGATACACCGACTCCGGGAGCGAATCCAGCCGCGCGCTCGAGGTGTTGCGCACCGAGTTCGGGCAGGCGCCGCCGAACCTGCTGCTGCTGGTGGAAACCGAGTCCTCGGTCGAGGATCCCGAATCCACCACGGCGGCAACGGCATTGGTCGCCAACCTGCAGGAACGGGCCGGTGTCACCGAGGTGATGTCGTACTGGACCTCCCACCAGCCCGCGCTGCGCAGTGTCGACGGCAAGCAGGGCCTGATCGTTGCCAGCGTGCTCGGCAGCGAACGCGAGATCGACGAACGCGTCACCGCCATCTCCGCAGAGCTGACGGGTAAACAAGGATCGTTGCAGGTCAGGGCGGGCGGATTCGCCATGCTCATGCACGAGACGGTGCAGCAGAGCAAGACCGATATCGCCAAGGGCGAGGCCATCGCGTTCCCGCTCACCCTGATCGCGCTGCTGTTCGTCTTCGGCGGCCTGGTCGCCGCGAGCCTGCCGCTGCTCGTCGCGATCGGCACCGTGCTCACCACCATGGGCGCGCTGTGGTTGCTCACCCTGTTCACGCCGCTGGCCGTCACCGCGACCAACGTGGCGACGCTGCTCGGCCTCGGCCTGGCCATCGACTACAGCCTGCTGATCGTCAGCCGCTACCGCGACGAACTGGCCGAAGGCCGCACGCCGGCGGGCGCGGTGGCCACCACCCTGCGCACCGCGGGCCGCACCGTCGCGTTCTCCGCGCTCACCGTCGCGGTGGCGCTGGCCGGGTTGCTGTTCTTCCCCCTGCTGGCGATCCGGTCGATGGGCTACGCGGGCATCGTCGTCGCGGCACTGGCCGCGCTGGTGTCGCTCACCGCGCTGCCCGCCGCGCTGTTGCTGATCGGTACCCGCATCGACAAGGGCCAGCTCGGCTGGTGGTTCCTGCGCGCGCCGCGTCCCGCGCCGGGTGAGGGCGCCTGGCACAAGCTGGCCACGGCCGTGATGCGCAAGCCGATCTCGATCGGACTCGCTGTCACCGCGCTGCTGCTCCTGCTCGGCGCTCCGTTCCTCGGCGTGAAACTCGGATTCCCGGACGAACGGACGCTGCCGGAATCGATGGACTCCCGTCAGGTCACCGAGATCGTGGCCCGCGACTTCGGCGAGAGCGACCAGCACACGCTCGTCGCGGTGCTGCCCGAAAGCGCTTACAGCGCCGCGGGACTCGACACCATCGCGCGTGACATGTCCGATCTGGACAACGTCCGCCGTGTCGACACCGCCACCGGCAGCTACACCCAGGGCGGGTTGCTCCTCGAACCCACCGCGGCCAACGCGCGGTTCCGGGTCGAGAAGGCCGTCTACCTGTCGATCGTGCCGACCACCGGTGACAGCGACGCCCTGGCGAACCTGGTCGACCAGGTGCGTGCGGTGCGGACACCGAGCGAGTTGCTGGTCGGTGGCGTGGCCGCCGCCAATGCCGACTCGGTCGCCGCGATCGAGAACGCACTGCCGTGGGCGCTCGGCTTCGTGGTGATCATGATGCTGATCGTGCTGTTCGCGCTCACCGGGAGCGTGGTGCTGCCGGTGCTGGCGGTGATCCTCAGCGCGCTGAGTTTGACCGCGACCTTCGGTGCGCTGGTGTGGATCTTCCAGGACGGCCACCTGTCCGGGGTGCTCGGTTTCACCGTCACCGGAGACCTGTCGGCCACCGTCCCGGTGATGCTGTTCGCCGCGGCCTTCGGGCTCGCGATGGACTACCAGGTGTTCCTGCTGTCGCGGATCCGGGAGGAATACGACCGGACCGGCAAGAACGAGACCGCGGTCGCGCTCGGCCTGGAACGGGTCGGACGTATCGTCACCGCCGCGGCGATTCTCATCTCCCTGGTGTTCCTCGGCTTCCTCGCCTCCGACATCACCTTCATGAAGTCCTTCGGTATCGGCCTGCCGCTGGCCGTGATCGTCGACGCCACCCTCGTGCGCGGGTTCCTGCTGCCCGCCGCGATGAAGGTGCTGGGCGACGCGAACTGGTACGCACCGGAATTCCTGCGTCGCCTCCACGATCGGTGGGGCCTGGACGAGGGCGGCTCGGCCCGGTCGAAACGTGAAGTGGTGGTGCGTGATCCGCTCGCCGCCAGGCCGGCGGAGATCGTCGTCGTGGATCCACTCGCACGGGCGGAGGCGGCGCGGGCGGAAGCGGCCAGAGCGGAGGCCGAGCGGGCCGACCCGGCGCGGGCCGAGGACGGTGCGCGGGAGAACTCGCGGGCGCAGGAGAGCATTTCGGCCTCGACGGGAAGCCGCGAGTCCTCGGACTGACAAGACATCGCAGGGGCAGGCACGCCGAACCGCCGCCCGCCCCTGCGAGTTTCAGAGCTGGCGGGTTCAGATGCCGCCGGTGGACAGGAACCCGCCGTCGACCCGCACACAGTCGCCGGTGATCCACGCTGCCTCGTCGGACACCAGGAATGCGATCAGCCGGGCCACATCCTCGGGCTCGCCGAGTCGCTTCAGCGGGTACACGCTCGCGGCACGCTCCTCGTCGTCGGAGTACAGCGCGTCGGCGAACTTGGTCTTGACCACGCCCGGCGCCACCGCGTTGACGCGGATCTTCGGGCCCAGCTGCCAGGCCAGCTCCTCGGTGAGCCGGATCAGCGCCGCCTTCGACGCGCCGTAGGCCGAGATCACCCCGGACGACCGGATGCCCGCGACGCTGGCCACGTTCACCACCGCACCGCCGTGCTCGGCCATCCACGCGCGGTAGGCCTGCTGCACATAGCCCAGCGACGCCACCACGTTCACATCGAAGATCTTGCTGACGCCACCCAGATCGGCGTCCATCAGCGGACCGTAGACGGGGTTGATGCCGGTGTTGTTGATCAGGATGTCGAGCGAGCCGTACTCGGTGACGGCCCTCGCCACGGCGTCCGCGCGCGCGTCGGCGTCGCCCGCGTTGCCGGCGATGAAACTCACCTGGCCCTGGTGGCCCAGCGCGCGCAGCTCGGTGGCCGCGGCCTCCAGCGGTTCGGGTTTACGGGCGGTGATCAGCACGTTCGCACCCCGGCGCAGCAGTTCGGCCGCGGTCGCGAGCCCGATGCCGCGACTGGCTCCGGTGACGAGGGCGGTCCGGCCCAGTAGATCGGTAGTCATGGCAAGAGAGTAACCACGCTCACATCGGGCAGCGCCGGGTTCGGCTTCCGGCAGCGTCGACGGTAAAATAAGTGGTTCTTGCCGATATGCCCTTCCCGTTTGTCTTACTCTGAGGAGAACTCTGTGATCACGGCGACCGACCTGGAGGTCCGGGCCGGAGTCCGTACCCTGCTCTCGGCCCCTGGGCCGGCGCTGCGGGTGCAGTCCGGCGACCGGATCGGACTGGTCGGTCGCAACGGTGCGGGGAAGACCACCACCCTGCGCATCCTCGCGGGCGAGGGTGAGCCGTACGCCGGAAAGATCACCCGCTCCACCGACATCGGCTATCTGCCGCAGGACCCGAAGGAAGGCGATCTCGATGTGATCGCCAAAGACCGGGTGCTCTCGGCGCGCGGGCTCGACGTGCTGCTGCGCGACATGGAGAAGGCCCAGGTCGAGATGGCCGAGGTGGCCGACGATGCCGCCCGCGACAAGGCGATTCGCCGGTACGGGCGCCTCGAGGACCAGTTCTCCTCGCTCGGCGGCTACGTCGCCGAGAGCGAGGCGGCGCGCATCTGCAACAGCCTCGGCCTGCCCGACCGCGTGCTCGATCAGCAGCTGCGCACCCTCTCCGGTGGTCAGCGCCGCCGCATCGAGCTGGCCCGCATCCTGTTCTCCGCGTCCGACGGCTCGGGCGGGCGCTCCGATCGCATCCTGCTGCTCGACGAACCGACCAACCACCTCGACGCCGACTCCATCACCTGGCTGCGCGGGTTCCTGCAGAACCACGACGGCGGCCTGATCGTGATCAGCCACGACGTGGAACTGCTCGGCGACGTGGTCAACAAGGTGTGGTTCCTCGACGCCGTGCGTGGTGAGCCCGACGTCTACAACATGGGCTGGAAGAAGTACCTCGACGCCCGTGCCACCGACGAGCAGCGCCGCGTCCGCGAGCGCGCCAACGCCGAGAAGAAGGCGGGCGCGCTGCGTCAGCAGGCTGCCAAGCTCGGCGCCAAGGCCACCAAAGCCGCTGCGGCACACCAGATGGTGCGTCGCGCCGAACGCTTGATCAACGAGCTCGACGACGTGCGCGTGAGCGACAAGGTCGCCCGCATCCGGTTCCCCGAGCCCGCGGCCTGCAGCAAGACGCCGCTGATGGTGAAGGACCTGACCAAGCTCTACGGTTCCCTCGAAATCTTCACCGGCGTGAACTTCGCCGTCGACAAGGGCAGCCGCGTGGTGGTGCTCGGGCTCAACGGCGCCGGTAAGACGACCATGCTGAAACTGCTCGCCGGTGTCGAGACGCCGACCGCGGGCGGCGTCGAGCAGGGCCGTGGGCTCAAGGTCGGCTACTTCGCCCAGGAGCACGACACCCTCGACGATCAGGCCTCGGTGTGGGAGAACATCCGCCACGCCTCTCCGGACGCGGGGGAGCAGGAGCTGCGCAGCCTGCTCGGTGCGTTCATGTTCACCGGTCCGCAGCTCGAGCAGCCGGCGGGCACGCTGTCCGGCGGTGAGAAGACGCGTTTGGCCCTGGCCGGGCTGGTGTCCTCGGCGGCGAACGTGCTGCTGCTCGACGAGCCCACCAACAACCTCGACCCGGTCTCGCGCGAGCAGGTCCTCGAGGCGCTGCGCACCTACGCGGGCGCCGTGGTGCTGGTGACGCACGACCCGGGCGCGGCCGAGGCGCTCAACCCGGAGCGGGTCATCCTGTTGCCCGACGGCACCGAGGACCACTGGTCCGCGGAGTACGCGGAGCTGATCGACCTCGCCTGATCCGTGGTGAAACGCTGTGTCGTGGCGGAACTCGCCGGGATCGCGTGAGTTTGATCACTGTTTTCGTTGATCACCGAGTGCGGAGTGTCTAGCCTGGAAGAAGTGCTCGGCGACTCGGAGGAAGCCATGAGCGACAGTGCCAGACAGGCCGCTAGGTCGGCCAAGGGTAAATCGACGATCGGCAAGGCAGCCCTGGGTAAGGGCACCCGGGTGACGGGCAAGTCCCGCGACCGGTTGCAGTCCCAGCTGAAGAAGCAGTACGAGGCGGGCGCGTCCATTCGCACCCTGGCCAGATCCACCGGCCGCTCGTACGGCTTCATCCACAATGTGCTGGTCGAGTCACATGTAGAACTGCGTGGGCGCGGTGGCGCCAATCGGCGCAAGAATCCGGCCGACTGACCGCGCGCCGCGCTACGGTGCCGTTACCAGCCTGCGACGGCTCCGTCGCCACGGACCAGCAGATTGGCCAGGCTGGCGAACAGTGGCAGGCCGGTCTTGATCTCGAGGTACGCGAACTGTCCCTGCGGGTTCACCTCGAGGAAGTAGTACTCGCCGTCGCTGCCCAGGCGCAGATCGACCACGCCGAAGCTGAGTCCGAGCGCTCCCATCAGGGTCGCGAGGGACTTGCTGACCGACGCCGGTAGCCGATCCGCCGCGAACGCGACCGAGGTGTCGAGCCGGGAATCGATGCGTCCGACGCCCGCCTGGGAGTCGATGCGCACACTCCACTCGACGCCGTCGACCCAGACGACCCGAAGATCGCAGCTGGCCTCCACGTAATCCTGGAACGTGGTCGGCGTCGACCGGATCGACTCGAGCCTGTTCAGCTCGGGCCCGGTGATGATCCTCGTCTCCGAGAACTCGCCACGGCCGGTGCCGGTGCGCTTGTACACCACTGGCCCGCACCGGGATTCGACGAAACTACGCGCCTCGTCCGGGTCGTTGGTGACCAGCGTTTCCGGGATCGTGAAACCCGCCCGCTGCGCGGTTTCGAGCTGGACGATCTTGCGGCTCGCGGTGCGCTCGGCGGCCGGATCGTTGACCCAGTACGCCGGGATCGACCACAGCATGCCCTGCAGGAATCCGTCACACTCGGCCTGGCGGAACGCGTCGTCGGCCGCGCGCACGCCGGTGGGCACCCGGCACGGGTGCGGCCTGCGCCACCACACGGCGCGGACGTCGTCGAGACCGTGGACATGTGACATCGCGCGGTTGGTGCCCGCTTTGTCGAGCCGGAAACTCCCTGTCTCCGTGGGGAAGTCGCGCAGGTCGAGCCGGATCGGGTCGAGCCCGTGGTGTTCGCGCAGGGTCGACGCCAGCGCATCGGCGTGCAGGTCGTCGGTTTCGGAGACGATGAGCACGGCGTCGGTAGCGCCTTCCATGACTTGCGCGGCCGTTTCAGTCGAGGCTGTCGCAGTTGATGCCGTCGCGGAAGGTGAACGTCGCTCCGGTGACACCACCTCGTTCGGCGATGCGCAGTTTGGCCGCCCAGCCACGGGTCGCGCGGGCCAGCTGCTCGTCGCCGAGCGCCTCCGACGGTTCCGGTGCGAGGGTGATCGGCCGATCGACGAGCTCGACGCGCATGCGCCGGGTGAAATCGGCGGTGGCGCCGGGGCGGATGTCGACCCGCACCTGACGTTCACCGGCGCTCGCGCGGTCTTCGGTGAGCCGGACGATGTCACTGCGGTCGAAAGTCCAGGTACCACCGTCGACCCGCACCGAGATGTCGCGATCGGACTCGGCCACCAGCAGTCCGCGCAAGGCGGGGCCCCGATCTCGGGACGACGCGGTAGCGGGGAGGTGGATGGCGTCGGTCATGGGCACTCACTCCGATCTTCTCGTCTGCTCGCGATTTGCCAGAACCCCAAAAGGTGCTTCGGATCATAACGTGAACGCGTGGTCCGCCGAGCGGGTTCGCAAGATTTGCGGAGCGCCGGGCAAACCGCCGAGCGGCGCGTGATCGCCTTGTGGGGAAAGAATTTCGGACAACTCGGATGTGGGAACTGGGTTCACCCGGGCAATCGGGCAGCAAACGCAGAGGACAACGGCGCGGCAGGCCGCTCCGGGTCTGTGCCGGATGGTGCCTGCCGCGCCGTGGGTGGTGTCTAGAGGCCGAGCAGTTCGGGATTCTCGGCGAGCTCGCGGAAGTGGTCGGCCGGGTTCGCGACGAGTCGGCGGGCCGTCAGATCCATCGCGCCCGCCACGACGGTGATCTCCGCGGCGACGGTCCCGTCGAGCTTGATGATCTGGTGGTGGAAGCGGAAGACCTTCTCGCCTTCCTTCCAGTCGAACACACACGTCACGGTGACCTCGTCGCCACCGCGCAGCTCGCGCTTGTATTTGATGGTCGACTCGAGCACCACCGCGCCGACGCCGCTGGCGATGAACTTGTCCTGCGGGATGCCCGCCGCGCGCAGCAGCTCCCACCGAGCGTGCTCGCCGTACTGGTGATAGACGGCGTGATTGAGATGGCCCTGGGTGTCGAGCTCGTAGCCGCGGACGAGGACCGGTACGGAGAACGTCATACGGCGTATAACCGGGGGCTCGCGCGTGCTTGTTCCCGGCGCGTGTGCAATCTCGGACACATTCCGGGCGGTCCGGTATGGCTGCCGTGGCCTTACGCCCATCGCGATCGCCGCCGCGCCGGCCGGAAATTTCACGACGCGCGCGGGCTCTACCAGGTTGTTCGGTCGGATTCGCGCTTGCCATTGACGGCGCCCGCGAGCTGGGTCATTATTGAGCCAGCGGGCATTCGCGTGCTCAAAATGGTTGTGAGACAACGAAGTTCCGGCCAGGTTGGGCTTTCTACGGCGCTTACGCCGGTGACCCCCGCTTCTCGGCCCCTCGCAGCGCACTCTCGATGACCCCGTCAGCCCGGCCTTCAGGTCAGGGCTTTTTTGCTGCCCGAACAGGGCCGGATGGGCATCGCCAGGCTGCGACCGGCGCCGAGAACATCTCCCGATCTCGACCGTATGACAGGACTGCAATGAGTTCACCCAAACTAGGGCGCGATGTCATCTTCGACTACATTCGCGATGCCGGCATCGAGTACATCTTCGGTGTTCCCGGCACCCAGGAAATCCCGCTGATCGACGCCACCACCATTCCGGAGAACGGTGTCGAGTACATCCCGACCCTGCACGAGAACATCGCGCTGGGCGCCGCGATGGGGTATGCCCGCGCGTCGGGCAGGCCCGGCGTCGCACTGGTCCACATCACCCCCGGCGCCGCCAATATCGTCGGAAACCTTTTCGACGCGTACACCTCGAATATTCCGGTACTCGTCCTGTGCGGCCAGCAGCACAGTGATCTGCTGATCCAGGAGCCGCTGCTGGGATCGGATCTGGTCCGGACCGCGGGCCAGTACACGAAATGGGCGCACGAGATCCGCAGCGCGGACGAGATTCCGCTTGTCATGCAGCGTGCGTTCAAAGAATTGTTCACGCCGCCGTTCCGGCCCGTGTTCCTCTCGGTGCCGTGGGATTTCCTGATCGAGCAGCCGACCTTGCAGGAACCGGCCCGCTCCACCCGGATCGCGCACGCGGTGACGGGCGACGAGGCCGGGATCGCGGCGGCCGTCGAGACCCTCGCCAACGCGAACAACCCGGTGCTGCTGGTCGGTGACGGCGTCGGAGAGGCCGGCGCGTGGCCGGAGATCGAAGGTCTCGCGAACCTGCTCGGCGCGGCCGTGTACTCGGAGTTCCAGGCGAGCCGGATGAACTATCCGAACGACCTGCCGCACTGGCAGGGTGAACTGGCGCCCATCCAGGACGGCATCCACATGCAGTTGCGTGGCTACGACACCATCTTCCTGATCGGGGTGAACTCACACGCCCAGATCTCGATCTTCCGCTGGGACAAGGGCCCGATCCTGCCCGCGGACCTGGTTCAGGTGGCGCTGCACAATGATTCGTGGCAGATCGGCAAGAACTACTTCACCGAGGTCGGTGTCCTCGGTGACATCAAGAAGACGCTGCCGCCGATCATTTCCGGTATCGCCGCGAGCCCGCACTTCGACCTCGCGTCGGCGCAAGCGCGCAATGCGAACATTCTGCGGCTCGGTGCGCAACGCGACGCCGCGTTCTCGGCCGACGCCGAACAATTCCAGCTGCTCGATTCGGCGGCCGTAGCCGAACTCGAGAGCGTCGATTCGGTGGTGCCGGAAGAATCCGAGGCCGTTGTCGTCGATGTCCCCGTGCCGATTCCCGGTCAGCAGGTGGCGTTCGCGCTGGCGGAAGTGCAGAAGACCCTCGATCGGCCGATCACCGTGCTCAACGAAGCGTTCTCGATCGCCAGCAGCTTGCAGAAGGTGGTTCAGTACGATTCGCCGGACGCCTACTTCTGCACCTCGGGTGGTTCGCTGGGATTCTCGTTGCCCGCGTCGATCGGATTCTCCCTCGCCGTGCGCGAGGAGCGCTACATCGTCAATGTCATCGGTGACGGTTCGGCGCTGTTCCACACCAATTCCTGGTGGACCAGCAGCAAATTCGATCTGCCGGTGCTGTACATCGTCGTCAACGACGCCCAGTATTCGTCGCTGGTGATCGGGCTCGGGCTGATCGAACGGGTCTACGGCTGGCGGCCGACCAACCCGGCGACCTACCTGAGCCTGGGCGAACCCGAACAGGATTTCGTGGACATCGCCAAGACGTTCGGTATCGACGGAAAGGTAGTCGACGACGGGCGCAAACTACAGCGCGCGATCGAACGCGGATTCCAGGCGGTCGCGGACGGCAAGCCCTATGTCCTCGATATTCGCACCGCTCCCGCCCTGCCCCCGGCGCTGCCGCCCGCGGTGGATGTCCTGCTGGCGGAAAGGTCGAGTGCCGACGCGGAATACGTAGAGAAGCTGCGCGACATCGGCCCTCCGTGATCCTCGGGGGTTAGCTGATCGTGCTGCCGGGTGGACGGCGACCGTGACATTTGCCATCGGTCGCCGTCCACATCGGTATCTACCTGCCCTCGGAGCGGGCTGCGATTCTCAGTCGAGAGACCGACGCCTACGAGAATGGAACGCTATGCACAAGCTTGTCCGGCTCCGAAATGTCATGACAGTGCTGGCCGCGACCGCGGTGTTCGCGACCGCCGCGTGCGGCAGCGATACCGAATCGGCCGACGCGCCGGCACCCACCACGACCGCCGCCGCCGTGGCGAAGCCGACCATCGTGCTGGTGCACGGCTCGTTCTCGGACAGTTCCAGCTGGGACACGGTCGCGGGCAAACTGCGGGCGCAGGGCTACCAGGTGGTCCAGCCGGAGAATCCGCTGCGTGGACCGAGTTCGGACGCGGCCGCCGTCACCTCGGCGATCGCGAACGTCACCGGGCCGGTCGTGCTGGTCGGGCATTCCTACGGCGGTGCCGTGATCAGCAATATGCACCGTCCGGACGTCAAGTCCGCGGTCTTCATCGCGGGCTTCGCTCCGGCGAAGGGTGAACCGGTACAAGCACTCTCGGATCCCGCGAAGTACCCGGGCAGCAAGATCGGTCCGGCATTGCAGATCAAGCCCACCGACACCGGGGCCGAGGTCACGCTGAAACCCGAACAGTTCGGTGAGGTCTTCGCTCAGGACGTCAGCGCCGATGTCGCGGCGCAGCTCGCCGCGCGTCAGCGGCCTACCTCCGCGGCCGCGCAGGCCGAGCCGAGCGGAGATCCGTCCTGGGCGTCGACGCCGTCCTGGTACCTGATCTCGACCGAGGACCAGATCCTGCCGCCCGCGGCGCAGCGCTTCCAGGCCGATCGCGCGAAAGCTCAGGTCAGTGAAGTGAAGTCCTCGCACGCGTCGCCGGTGTCACATCCGGACGAGGTGGTCGCGACCATCACCGCGGCCGCGCGCTGAACCATCGAATCGCCGAAACCCGACGGCACTGTGCCGTCGGGTTTTCCGGCGTCCCGGCCAGGTGATGTCGCGACCGGTCGAGCTCACAGCCAGCCGGCATTGCGGGCGATGCGGATCGCGTCGATGCGGTTGCGCCCACCGATCTTGGTGATCGCGTTCGACAAGTAGTTGCGCACCGTCGCCGGTGACAGGAACAGAGTGGTGGCGATCTCGTCGGTGCTGATCCCGGTCTCGGCCGCCCGGATCACATCGGCCTCACGGGTGGTGAGCGGACTGGTACCGGTCTCGAGGGCCGCGGCGACCAGGTCGGTGTCGATCACCCGCTCACCGGCGACAACCTTGCGGATACTGTCGGCCAGCGTCTGCGCTGGTGCGTCCTTGACGACGAAACCGCGCACCTGCGCATGCAAGGCGCGCAGCAGATAACCCGGCTGACTCAGCCCGGTCAGAATCAGCACCTGGGTTTCGGGCACCTGTTCGTGAATGAGCTTGGCGGCGCTGAGTCCGTCCAGGCCCGGCATGTCGATGTCGAGCAACGCGACATCCGGGCGCGTGCGCAGGATCTCGTCGATGACATGGTCGCCGCGGTCCAGTTCCGACACCACGTCCATGTCTTCCTCGCGGGAGAGCAGCGCCACCAGCGCGCCCCGGATCATGTGCATGTCCTCGGCGACGAGCACGCGAATCATCATGTCCCCCCTGGGATTTCGACGCGCAAGTGAAACAGGCCGTCCTTGCTGTGTCGCGCCGACACGGTACCCGACAACGCCGCCGTCCGCTCCGCCAGACCGGACAGGCCGTTGCCGGACCCCGGCTTGCGGTGCGCCCCGTCGTTGACGATCTCCAAGAACAACGTGCCGTCCCGCCGGCCGGCTTCGATCCAGCACGTGCGGGCGGCGCTGTGCCGCAGCACATTGGTGATGCCTTCGCGAGTGGCCCACGCGAACGCGTCGTCGACCTCGGGCGCCATCGGCGGAAGATCGATGTGATGGTGGGTGTCGATCCCGGCGGCCGACAGCAGGGCAGTGGCCCCGGCGGCTTCCGTGCGCAGGGAGATGGTGTGCTCGCCCAGGGTGACCCGCCGCATCGCTTGCAGTGTCTCGCGGGCGAGTGCGGCGATGCCGTCGATTTCCGATCGTGCCGCGCCCGGATCGCTGGGCAGCAACGCCGCGGCCAGATCGCCCTTGAGCGAGACGGCCGACAGGCTCTGCCCGAGGAGGTCGTGCAGGTCGCGCGAGACCCGAAGGCGTTCTCGGCCCGCGGCCTGCTCGGCCAGATCGGTGCGGGTGCGTTCGAGCTGGGCCACGGCGCGGACCAGCAGCGCCACGCCGACGAGGCACCCGGCGATGGCGGTGAACACGACCACGACCTCGATGGCGGCCGCCACCGGGTGTCGTGACGCGACGCGGTCGGCGGCGAACAGCGTGCCGACCGCGGTGACGGCGATCGGGGCCGCGCAGAGGAATACGCGCGGCAGGCCGCGCGAGAGCAGTGCGGCCGAGGCGACGAAGAAGACCTGGCTGATGCCCCACGCCGTCGGTGACCAGATCATCGGTAGGTACACGAGACCACTCAGCAGTGTGAAGGTCATGGGCCAGCCCCGCGGGCGAGGGTCGTCGGCGCTTCCTGGCTCGCGGTCCGCGCCGACCGTGCCGAAGGCGTGGTACAGGTGGACGGCGACCACGGCGACCGCCAGTATCCACCACAGCGAGGCCGGGCCTGCCTGCTCGGTTCCGGCGAAGGTCGCCCGTGCGGGCGCCAGCGCGCCGGTAGCGCAGGTGGTCCCGACGAGGAGGAACCGCGCGGTCTGCGCGGTCGCCAGCCAGGGACCGAGGAGCGGGCGCGACACCTCGGTCATCCGAGTTCCCCTGTCGTGGTGGCGGTTCTGGGCTCGATGGCGGAGTCGAGCTGCCAGCGGCCCCCCACCTGATGGACAGTGATCAGCACCGGTTCGGTCGGTCCGTCGCGCAGGAGCCGCGCCAGGAGGTGGCGCAGTTCGGCGCGCAGTGGTTCCTCGGACGGTGCCGGCGGTCCTTCGGCGGGCAGGTCGATGCGGGCAACGACACCCGCTGCGGCGAGAAGCGTTGTAGTGGAAGCGAGCTCACGGCGAAAGTCGGTCTGCTGGAAACTGCGGATCAGTTGCCGCGCCTGGGCGAGGCCGCTGCGCGAGGTGGCGACGAGCTCACCGAGTTCGACGCGTGCCGAGACCGGGTCGCTCCGTGCGGCGAAATTCGCCGCGCGATCGGCGGACTCGGTGATCGCCACCAGTGCGGTATGTACGGTTCGGGTGACCGTGCGGTCGATCCGCAGTCGTTCGCGGGCGACGGCCTGTTCGGCGAGCGCCGCACCTGCGCTGCGTAGCCGACGCAACGCGACGACCATCCAGACCAGCGTGTAGACCGCGACCACCCGCATCGCGGTCGTGACCAGCAACCAGATCGCCTCCTGCTCGGTCGCGCCGAGCAGTGCCGCCGACGGCGCGACGGCGGCGATCAGCACTACCGCGATGGGCAGGGCGAGCACGGGTCGCAGCGTCAGCGCGACGACCACCGCCACGATGTGCACGGTGTTCAGCCACGCGACGCCGAGGACCGGCGCCGCGCCGACCACCAGCACGGCCAGCAGCGCCGAGGTGATGGGCGCTGCCGGCGGGACGGCGTCGCGGACAGCGAAGGCGATGTGGCGGAGATAGACCGACAGGCACACCGCGAGCAGGGCGGCGGTCACGGCGAGGTCGGGTCGATGCCCGGCGTCGGTGGTGACGGTCGCGATCAGTGTCAGGGTGCCGAGCGCGAGCGCGGCCACGACGGTGCCCGCCGCGGCGATGTCCACGGCGTCGCGGGGAATCCGCGCCGACAGCCCACGCAGCACGCCGAGGGCGGCGCCGGTCCGATCGGGCCGGGTCGCGTTCGACGAAGGCGCACGTTCCAGTATGACCGCTACCACCCCATGACTGTTCCGCGAGCCGCGACCGCCCGCCAGAAACCAATGTAGACGTTCACCGATGACATTCGTCATCGACGAATGTCCACATCTATCTCTAGCCGTGGTTCGAGACCGTGCGGGATTGTGGGAATCGGCCATGCATCGGGGCGGCGGTCACCTGGTAACGAGTTCATCCCCCAAGAAATTGGGGCCTGGTGAAATCCATTGGGCGACAGTAAGTTTGGGCATAACACCGGGTCGCGGGGGCATGGATACCCGGGACCGGAACCTTGCGGGGGCAGGTTCGGGCGATCGCCGCCACACCACGCGCACATCACTGTCGATGCGTGCTTCAAGCACTGTTTCATCTCGCTCGACCGCAACTGCGGTAGGCCGCTGTTCGCGGCTTTGCGGTGCCTATCGCACAAGATTGGACCTCGATCATGACAACCATCGAGCATCTGTTCGCGCGACGCGTGCACAGCGTCGATCGCGACACCGAATCCGGCACGACATCGACGACACCGCGCCTGCTCGGGGTGGCATCGGCGAATCCGCCCACGCGGTACAGCCAGCGCGAGCTGGTCGATCTGCTGGCCATCGATGACCCGAAGATTCGCGGTGTCTTCCTCAACGGCGGGATCGAGCACCGCTATCTCACTCTGCCACCGGTCGACGACGCGGGACAGTTCCGGTCGGAGTCGCAAGGCGACTTGCTGCGCAAGCATCGACGGTACGGCGTGGACACCGGGGCGGCGGCGATTCGGCGATGCCTGGCCGAGATCGGCAGACAGCCGCAGGACGTGGATTACCTGGTCGCGGTGACGACAACCGGGTTTCTCACCCCGGGTTTCAGCGCCCTGCTGATCAACGAGCTCGGTCTCGCGCCGAGCACCGGGCGCCTCGACGTCGTCGGGATGGGGTGCAACGCAGGGCTCAACGGCCTGACCGCGGTGGCCTCCTGGTCGGCCGCCAACCCGGGCAGGCTGGCGGTCCTGGCCTGCTCCGAAGCCTGCTCGGCGGCTTACGTTTTCGACGGAACGATGCGGACCGCCGTGGTGAACAGCCTGTTCGGCGACGGCGCCGCCGCCCTCGCGATCAGCACCGGCGAATCGCACGAAGGCACCGACACGGACACGCAGTCCCGTGCACCACAACTGATCGGTCGCGCCAGCTACATGATCACGCGGGCGGTGGACGCGATGCGCTACGACTGGGACGACGATGCCGGGAAGTTCAGCTTCTATCTCGACAAAGAGGTTCCCTACGAGGTCGGCGCCCACGTCGAGCGGGTCGTCGACGAACTACTCGGCGACGCCGGGCTCCGGCGCAAGGACATCGCCCAGTGGATCGTGCACTCCGGCGGCAAGAAGGTGATCGACGCGGTGAAGATCAACCTGGGTCTGACCACGCACGACCTGCGCCACACCGTGAGCGTCATGCGCGATTTCGGGAATCTGTCCAGCGGATCGTTTCTGTTCTCCTACGAGCGGCTGCTGGCCGAGGGCCGCGTGGCGCCCGGCGACTACTGCGTCCTCATGACGATGGGTCCGGGATCGCAGATCGAGACCGCGCTGCTGCGGTTCTGAGCGCCGAAGGGTGAAAACCATGCTGTGGAAAGGCAATTCGTGACTGAGATGATC
This sequence comes from Nocardia sp. NPDC057272, assembly GCF_042668615.1. Classification (NCBI taxonomy): domain Bacteria; kingdom Bacillati; phylum Actinomycetota; class Actinomycetes; order Mycobacteriales; family Nocardiaceae; genus Nocardia; species Nocardia sp. NPDC057272. The sequence goes on from NZ_JBHUYK010000007.1 coordinate 83,568, forward strand.
ACCACCGAAGTGGCGGCCGACGGTGCGCTCGCACCGGAACTGACCGCGAGCGTGCTCGCGGCAGCGGTGCGGGCCGAGGACGCGTCGGCGGCCGGGGGAGAGTGCGTGGTGGTACTGCGCATCGGCGGTGCGGCACCGGGTTCGCGATTCGCCTGGCCGGGTCCGGTCAGCGTCGGCGACGTGAACAAATGGGAAGGCGCGCTGCGCCGTCTCGAGCAGGTCCCCGCGCCGGTCATCGCCCTCGTCGACGGCGACGCGTACGGGCCCGCCGCGGAGCTGCTGCTCGTGGCCGACTACCGGATCATGGCGGCGGGCACGGTCTTCGAGCTGGCGGCGAGCGAGGGCGGGGTGTGGCCCGCGATGGCGGTCTACCGGCTGGCCGGTCAGGCCGGTGGTGGTCCGGCCCGGGAATTGGCGGTACTCGGCAGGGCGCTGTCGGCCGAGCGGACCAGAGACTGCGGCCTGGTGGACGCCGTGATCGAGCCCGGCGCCGAAGCCGACTCGATCGCCGCGGGCGCCGTGCTTTTCGGCGCGGTCTCGGGAATCGAGATCGCGATCCGGCGCAGGTTGCTGCTCGACGCGCCGAGCACCCGGTTCGAAGACGCGCTCGGCGCGCATCTGGCCGCATCGGACCGCGCGCTGCGACGTGAACGGACGGCATCGTGACCATCGTCATCACCCCGCGCACGATCGTGGGTCAGCTCGACTACGACATGGCCGAGTTGCGCGCCGCGGCAACCGAACACGCCGCTTTGCTGGAGTCACTCGGACCCGTTCCGGACCGGGACGAGACGGCGGCCGCCGCGGCCGCGGCCGCGCACCGCGTGCTGCGCCGCCTGCGTCGGCAGTTCCTGCGCCGGCACCTCGCGGTGGTCTACGGGACGGCCACCGACGACCTGCGGCGTGGTCTTCGGCTGAGCGCGCTCGCCGCGGCCGTGACCGTGCTGTATCCCGGCCTGCTCCCGACCACCGAGCAGGTGCGCGCCGACGCCGCGGTGGCGCAGCCGGCGAAAGAGGGCTGGGAGATCGATCAGGGCATCTTCTTCCAGGCCGTGTTCGCGGACCCGGTCCTCGGCAATCACCTTCTCGACGCGATGCGCGCGCCCACCGAGGCCGCCCTCGACCTGATCGCCGACTTCCGCGCCACCGGCGCGATCACACTGCCCGCGGCGCGCCTCGAGCGCAGCGGCAGCACCTCGACGATCACGATCACCAACACCGATTGCCTCAACGCCGAGGACAACCAGCACGTCGCCGATATGGAAACCGCGGTCGACCTGGTACTGCTCGACCCCGAGACCCGCGTCGGCGTGGTCCGCGGCGGGGTGATGGACCATCCGCGCTATCGCGGTCGCCGAGTCTTCAGCGCGGGCATCAATCTCGCCCACCTGCACCAGGGCAAGATCTCCTTCCTCGACTTCCTGCTGGGCCGCGAGACCGGCTACATCGCGAAGATCCTGCGCGGACACACCGAGGACGCGGCGAGCTGGCCCGCCGTCCCGGCGACCAAACCCTGGGTCGCGGCCGTCGATTCGTTCGCGATCGGAGGCGGGGCACAGCTGCTCATGGTCTTCGATCGGGTCATCGCAGCGACCGACAGCTACGTCAGCCTGCCCGCCGCGCAGGAGGGCATCATCCCGGGCGTCGCGAACCTGCGCCTGGGACGATCGGCGAACTTCCGGCTCTCGCGTGAGGTGATCCTGTGGGGCCGCAAGATCTGGGCGACCGAACCGGACGCGCGGTCGCTGATCGACACCGTCGCCGAACCGGCCGATATGGACCTCGAAATCGACAGGGCCGCAGCCAGACTCGCCTCGCCCGCCGTGGTCGCGAACAAGCACATGCTGGTCGTCGCCGAGGAACCGCAGGACGTGTTCCGCCGTTATCTGGCGGAGTTCGCGCTGCACCAGGCGTTGCGGCTGTACTCCCCGGATGTCATGGCCAAGACCGAGCGGTTCGACCGCAAGGCGCCGCGATGACCACCGTGGCGACATCGAACACCGTCGAGTACCGCAAGCACGGCCATCTCGCGACGGTGGAACTCAACCGGCCGCGGGTGCTCAACGCGATGAATCGCGCCATGCACGCCGAGCTGGCCGAGATCTGGGACGACATCGAAGCCGACGACGACATCTGGGCCGTCGTGCTGAGCGGGGCGGGGCGGCGGGCGTTTTCGGTCGGGCAGGACCTGACGGAACTGGCCGAGCGGATCGGCGACGGCGCCTGCACCCGATCGTCGTTCGGCAGCGCGGGAAAGCCAGGGTATCCGCGGCTGACCGAACGCTTCTCCTTCGCGAAACCGATCATCGCGAAGGTGTCCGGGTACGCGCTCGGCGGTGGGTTCGAGCTCGCGCTCGCCTGCGACATCGTGATCGCGTCGACCGACTCCCGATTCGGGCTCCCCGAGGCGAAACTGGGATTGATCCCGGGCGCGGGCGGGGTCTTCCGGCTGCCCCGGCAGGTGCCCTACCGCGTCGCGATGGGACATCTGCTCACCGGCCGCCCGATGTCGGCCACCCGGGCCTACGAGCTGGGTGTGGTCAACGAGGTGGTCGACGGGTCGGAACTGGACGCGTGCGTCGACCGCTGGGCCGCCGACGTGCTCGCGTGCGCGCCCCTGTCGATTCGCGCGATCAAGGAAGCCGCCGCGCTGTCGGCGAATCTGCCACTGCCCGCCGCCTTCGCGGCCGACTACCCGTGGGAGCGCGTCCGCGCCGACTCGGCCGACGCGACCGAGGGCCCGCTGGCCTTCGCCCAGAAACGTCTACCGCACTGGACCGCACGGTAGGACCAGACCGACTCGATTGCTTGAGGATCTTCATGCGAACACCCGATACCTACATCGCCGCCCTCGGCTCGTTCCTCCCCTCGACCGTCACCACCGAACAGGCTGTCGCACAGGGCTTGTACTCCGCCGAGACCGCGGAGATCCACGAGCTCGGCGGCGCGGCGGTGGCCGGTCCGATCCCCGCGCCGGAGATGGCGTTGCGCGCCGCGGAAGTCGCGGTGAAACGGTCCGGTCTGGCCGCGGACGAATTCGATCTGCTGCTGTACGCGAGCACCTGGCTGCAAGGCCCCGAAGGCTGGTTGCCACATCCCTACCTGCAACGTCACCTCGTCGGGCCGATCCCGGCGTTGGAGATCCGGCAGGGTTGCAACGGCATGTTCTCCGGCCTGTCGATGGCATTCGAATACCTGCGCGCCGATCCCGGCCGGCGCACCGCGCTGCTGGTGGCGGCCGACAATTTCGGCACCCCGCTGATGGACCGATGGCAGATGTCGGCGCTGTTCGTCGCCGGTGACGCCGCGTCCGCGGTGGTGCTGAGCAAGACCGACGGCTTCGCCCAGCTGATGTCGGTGTGCCACACCTCGATTCCCGAAGCCGAGGAAATCCACCGGGCCAGTGAACCGATGTTCCCGCCCGGTGTCTCGCTCGGGAAGTCGCCCGACTTCTTCGCCCGGCTGCAGGAGATCACCGCGAAGGTGGCCGCGGCGCCCGACTCGCCCTTGGGCGCGGCACTGGCGCGGGTGCGCGAGCAGATCCCGGTGGTGGTCGGCCAGGCGCTGGCCGACGCGGGCATCGAGCTCGGCGACATCGCCCGCGTCGCGTTCCTGAACTGTTCGCGCGAGGCCACCGAACAGCGGTGCATGGTGCCGCTCGGATTGCCCATGGAGATGTCGACCTGGGAATTCGGGCGCGATATCGGCCACTGCTCGGCCAGCGATCAGATCCTGTCGTTCGAGCATCTGATCACCACGGGTCAACTCGGGCCCGGTCAGTACATGCTGCTGTTCGGCTCGGCGCCCGGGGTGCTGCTGTCGGCCGCGGTCATCAAGGTTCTGCGTGATCCGGGGTGGACCGCGTGAGCGTTCATCCCGATCTCACGTCCGTCGCATCCAGGAACGAGAACGCTATGCCCCACCCAGTCTCCGACAACGCCTCCCACACCCCGGTCGATCCGGTGGCGGTGATCGGCATCGGCTGTCGCTTCCCCGGCGGCGTCGGTTCCCCCGCCGACTTCTGGCAACTGCTCTCGGCCGGGCGCGACACCTACGGCGAGATACCGCCGCAGCGCTGGTCGCGATATCGGCACCGCACACCACAATTCGCGACCGCCATCCAGAACACCGTGACCCGTGGCAGCTTCCTCGACGAGATCGAGCGCTTCGACGCGGAATTCTTCGGCATCTCCCCGCGCGAGGCCTCGCTGATGGACCCGCAGCAGCGGTTGCTGCTCGAGGTCACCTGGGATGCGCTCGAGCAGGCCGGGATCGCGCCGCGAGAACTCGCGGGCAGCGAGACCGGTGTGTTCGTCGGCGTCTGCACGGGTGACTACGGCGCGCTGATGCTGGAGGACCTGGCCAGCATCGAGGCGTGGACCGGCATCGGCGCGGCGACCTGTGCGGTCGCCAACCGGTTGTCGCACTCGTTCGATCTGCGCGGACCGAGCATCGCGGTGGACACGGCGTGCTCGGCCTCGCTGGTGGCGCTGCACCTGGCCTCCCAGAGCCTGCGCAACGGTGAGTGCGACCTGGCGATCGTGGGCGGGGTGAATCTGATCGTCACCCCCGGCCAGACGATCACCCTCGACGCGGCGGGCGCGCTCGCCCCCGACGGCCGCAGCAAGGCCTTCGACGCCTCGGCCGACGGTTACGGCCGTGGCGAGGGCTGCGGCGTCGTGGTGCTGCGCCGCCTGGACAGCGCGCAGCGCGCGGGCGACGAGGTGCTCGCGCTCATCCGGGGCAGTTCGGTGAATCAGGACGGCCGGACCAACGGGATCATGGCACCGTCGGGCGAAGCGCAGGCCCACGTCATGGCGCGGGCCTGCCGGCACGCCGGAATCGACCCGGCCACTGTCGATTTCGTCGAGGCGCACGGCACCGGCACCAGATTGGGCGACCCGATGGAAGCCGAGGCGCTCGCCTCGGTCTACGGATCGGTGCGTCCGGTCGGTGACCCCTGCCTGATCGGGTCGGTGAAATCGAACATCGGCCACCTCGAGGGGGCCGCGGGCGTGGCCAGTGTGATCAAGACGGTGCTGGCGTTGCGGCACGCCGAGATCCCGCGCACGCCGCTGTCGACCGAGCTCAATCCGGACATCCCCTGGGACACTTCGGGTATTCGGCTCGCCACCGAGCACACCTCGTGGTCCGAGGGCAGCAGTCCGCGGCGCGCGGGTGTGTCGGGCTTCGGCTACGGCGGCACCGTCGCGCACCTGGTGCTGGAGGAAGCGCCCACCGCGCCCCTGCCACCGGTCGCGCCGCCGCGCACCGAGCTCGACGGGCTCCGGCTGTTTCCGCTCTCGGCGGCCTCCGATGCCGCCCTGCGCGCGTACGCGGATCGGCTCGCGGAGTGGGTCAGCGACCGGGCGGGCGCGGTGTCGCTCGACGCGGTCGGCCGCACCCTGTCCCATCACCGGTCGCGGCTGAACCACAACGCGGCCGTGGTGGCCCGCGACGAGCACGAGTTGATCGCACGACTGCGGGAACTGGCCGCCGCACGGCCGGACCCCGGCGTCGTGACGGGAACCGTGGCCGCCGAATTCGGTAAGGGCCTGGTGTGGGTCTTCTCCGGACACGGTTCACAGTGGCGCGGAATGGGACGCGAGCTGCTCGCCGTGCCCGAGTTCGCGGCGGTGGTCGACGAGGTGGAGCCGATCTTCCTGGCCGAGATCGGCTTCTCGCCGCGACAGGTACTGATCGACGACGAGATCGACGGCGTCGACCGGATCCAGACCATGATCTTCGTGATGCAGACGGGTCTGGCCGCGATGTGGCGGGCCTACGGGGTGAGCCCGGACGCCATCATCGGCCACTCCGTCGGTGAGATCGCCGCCGCCGTGGCCAGCGGGGCGCTGCCGCTCGCCGACGGCGCCCGGCTGATCTGCCGGCGCTCGATCCTGCTGCGCCGGGTCGCGGGCAACGGAGCGATGGCGATGGTGACGGTGCCGTTGCAGGATGCCGACGAAAAGCTCGGCGGCAGAACTGATCTGGTCGCCGCGATCGCGTCATCGACCGTGTCGAGTGTGCTGTCCGGTGACCCGAGCGCGATCGAGGAGGTGCTGGCGCAGTGGCCCGACGACGGGATCGGGGTGCGCCGCGTCGCCTCCGATGTGGCGTTCCACAGTCCGCACATGGACCCGCTGCTCGCCGAGCTCGCGGCGGCGGGCGCCGACCTGGAGTATCGCCCGCATTCGGTGCGGATGTACTCGACCGCGCTGCTCGACGCTCGTGCCGAACCGGCGACCGACGCCGAGTACTGGGTCGCGAACCTGCGAAACCCCGTGCGGTTGGCGGGCGCGATCGAGGCCGCGCTGGCCGACGGATTCCGCGACTTCCTCGAGATCTCGCCGCACCCGGTCGTCGCCCACTCGATTCGGGAAACGCTCGGCGAGAGCGGAATCGACGACGCGTTCGTCGGCACGACCTTGCGTCGCGACGTTCCCGAGCAGCAGGCTTTCCTGGCCGCGCTCGGCACCGTGCACTGCCGGGGACTGCTCGTCGACCTGGACCGTTTGCAGCCGCCCGCGGCACAGGCGGACCTGCCCGGCTACGCATGGCAGGGGCGTCAGCTGTGGCACGCGCCCTCGGTGGCCGGTCGGGTGCCCGGCCAGGGGCACGCGGCGGCCTCGCACACCCTGCTCGGCACCTCGAGCACCGTCGCCGGGAGCGATCTGCGGATCTGGAACACGGTGCTGGTGGACGAGAACCGCCCCTATCCGGGCAGCCACGCTCTCAACGGCGCCGAGATCGTGCCCGCCGCCGTGCTGGTCGAGACCTTCCGGCAGGCCGGTGCGCTCGGTGACGCCGCGATCGAGCTCGCCGGAGTGGCGATGCGGCATCCCCTGCTGACCGACGGTGAGCGTGAGGTGCAGGTCGTGCACGATCCGGATCGTGGGCTGCTGCGGATCGCGTCGCGGACACCGGGGGAGGACCCCGAGCGGGAAGCCGCCTGGCTGATCCACGCCGAGGCGTCGTCGGTGCCGGTCGAAGCCGGGGTGCCGCTGCCCACGGCCCTGGACGACCCGGCGGCACGCCGGATGTTCCCGGTCGAACCGGGTGTGGTCCATCAGCGCCTGGCCGCGGTCGGGGTGCCGGAAACCGGGTTCGAGTGGCGTGTCGAGGAATTGCTCTTCGGCGCCGACGTGGTGCGCGCGCGAGTGCGCGTCGCGGCAGGCGGCAGCGCCACCTGGGCACCGGTACTCGATGCGGTGATGTCGATCGCGCCCGCCGCGTTCGGCGGCGAACCGGTCCTGCGGATGGTGGTCCAGATCGATGACGTGCGCTGCGCCGGTGAGCCGGCCGACGAGGTGATCATCGAGGTCGCCCTGGATCCGAAGCGCACCGATGTCGTGGACGGGTTGGTCGCGACGGTGGACGGCACGGTGATCGCCCGGGTCACCGGAATGGAGTATCCGGTCATCGACCGCCCGGCCGAGGACGATTCAGCGGCCGGCTCGGCGCTGTCCGGTCCGGTGCTGTCGCTGGAGAACCTGACCACCGAGCAGGTGCGGGAGCTGATCGCGGCGGAGGTGTCGGGCACGATCGCCGCGGAGATGCGCTTGCCCGATCCGGCGGATCTGAATCCGCGGCGTCCGCTGCTGGAACAGGGACTCGATTCGGTGATGACGGTGACCATTCGCAAGAAGCTCGAGAAGCGGTTCGGCCACAAATTGCAGGCCACCGTCTTCTGGCAGCAGCCGACCGTTGTCGCGATCGCCGATCATCTGACGGAGATGCTGACGGCGTAGAGCGGTGTCCCGCCGCCGTGCCGCGTCCTCGATCAGGTCCGGTACGGCGGCAACGGGGTTCGCCGGGTGCCCGGCGTCAGGCCCGGTGGGCATTGCGCTCGTCCCACCACGCGGGCGCGTCGACGAAGTGGTTGTCGAATTCCTCCTGGGCGGCGACGAATTCCTCATGGGTGGCGTCGCCGTGGATGAGCCGATCGAGCAGACGGAAGTACTCGAAGCGCTGGACGCCGGGCATCAGGGCGATGAGGATGCGCGCGCCGCTGTCCGGAGTCGCGCCGAAGGCGTGCGGCATCTGCCGCGGGACGACCAGCGAGCCGCCCGCGCCGACGGTGAGGATGCGATCGCCCGCCATGACCTGGAGTTCGCCGTCGGCGACGTAGAACAGCTCGTCGGAGCGGGTGTGGAAGTGCGGAGCGGCGCCGTCGGCACCCCGCGCCATGGTGACCTCGAGCGTGCTCACCGCACCGTCGCTGGCGTTCGCGTCGGTGAGCAGGCGCATCCGCACGTTTTCGGTGCCCAGCGTCTCGGCATCCTCGGGCAGGCAGAGGGCGATGTCGCGGGTGTTCGTCATGACCATTCCGTTCGTCGGTTGATAATTCGCTACCGAACTATATCCCAGCGAATAGAATCGTGTCCATGGATGAACGCGAACCGGACGTGGTGGATGTGATCACGGAGCAGTGGCAGCGGGAGCGACCCGAGCTGGAACTCGAGGCGATGGCGGTCTTCGGCAGGCTCGGCAGGCTGATGACCATCGCCACGGCACGGATCGAAAGCGTGTTCACCGCACACGGTTTGCAGCGCGGTGAGTTCGATGTGCTTGCGGCGCTACGCCGTTCGGGTTCGCCCTTCGAGCTCAACCCGTCGGTACTCGCCGACACCTTGATGCTGTCGCGTGCGGGGATGACCGGCCGTATCGACCGGCTCGAAGTGGCGGGCCTGGTCCGCCGCATCGCCGACCGCGAGGATCGCCGCGCCGTGCGGGTGGCGCTCACCGGGCAGGGCCGGGCGCTGGTCGACACGGTGGTCGTGGCACACACCGAGAACGAGACGGCGATGCTGTCGGTGTTGACGCCCGCGGATCGTGCCGCCCTGGACCGGATCTCGCGAACCCTGCTCGATGGGTGGGCGAGCTGACCTGCCGATCCCGGCCGGGGAAAGGGCGCCTCGTGATGATCCCGCCGCGCGCAATCGGAGAAAGTTCGGTGGCCATGGAGGCGGGAATCGAACCCGCGACATCCGTCCGGTGGAGTCGGCGTTCTACCTGCTGAACTACTCCATGGCCACGCCGAGCCTAACTCAGGATTCCTTGCGCCGCACCGAGGCTTCGACGAGATCCAGTACGGCGGAAAGGTTTTCGTTGGTGTGACCCGAGGCGATGCGGGCGATGAGGCCGTCGAGAACCAGGTCGAGGTAGCCGAGCAGGACGTCGGTGGGGACGTCGTCGCGCAGGGCTCCGGCGGCCTTGCGACGCTCCAGGCGGGCCAGCGTCGCGGCGGTCAGTTCGGCCGAACGCTGGGTCCAGCCCGCGCGGAATTCGGGGTCGGTGCGGACTCGGCGCGCGATCTCGAGGCGGGTGCCCAGCCAGTTGAATTCCTCCGGGCGGGCGAGCATATCGCGCATCACCTGGACGATGCCCTGGTTGGCGGCGACTTCGGCCATGCGTTCGGCGTCGTCCTTGGCCAGGGCGAAGAAGAGAGCGTCCTTGTCACGGAAATGGTGGAAGATCGCGCCGCGGGACAGGCCGATGGCCTCTTCCAGGCGGCGCACGGTGGCGCCGTCATAGCCGTATTCGGCGAAGCAGCGTCGTGCACCGTCGAGGATCTGGCTGCGGCGCGCGGCGAGGTGGTCGTCGCTGACCTTGGGCATGATTCCTCCAACTAGCGGATACACGGACCCCCGCCCCGGCGAACCGAGACGGGGGCTGTCGCATTATTCACGGGCAAACGAATGCCCTTGTGGCGCAACACCTCACGATGTCACGCCACCGGATCGAGCAGTTAGCCGCGGATCATGTTGCGCAGCACGTACTGCAGGATGCCGCCGTTGCGGTAGTAGTCGGCCTCACCGGGGGTGTCGATGCGCACGACCGCGTCGAACTCGGTGACCTTGCCGTCTTCCGCGGTGGCGGTGACCTTGACGGTCTTGGGGGTGACACCCTCGTTGAGGGCGGTGATCCCCGCGATGTCGAAGGTCTCGGTGCCGGTCAGGCCCAGCGACGCGGCCGACTGGCCGGCCGGGAACTGCAGCGGCACAACGCCCATGCCGATCAGGTTGGAGCGGTGGATGCGCTCGAACGACTCGGTGATGACGGCCTTCACGCCCAGCAGGCTGGTGCCCTTGGCGGCCCAGTCACGCGAGGAGCCCGAACCGTATTCCTTGCCACCGAGCACGACCAGCGGGATGCCCGCGGCCTGGTAGTTCTGCGAGGCGTCGTAGATGAACGCCTGCGGGCCACCGTCCTGGGTGAAGTCGCGGGTGTAACCACCCGAGACATCGTCGAGCAGCTGGTTGCGCAGCCGGATGTTGGCGAACGTGCCACGGATCATGACCTCGTGGTTACCGCGACGCGAGCCCAGCGAGTTGTAGTCCTTGCGGGCCACACCGTTGGCGTCGAGGTACTGCGCGGCCGGGGTGCCGGGCTTGATCGGGCCCGCCGGGGAGATGTGGTCGGTGGTGACCGAGTCGCCCAGCAGCGCCAGCACGCGAGCGCCGGAGATGTCGGTGACGGGGGACGGGTCCATCGACATGCCGTCGAAGTACGGCGCCTTGCGCACGTAGGTCGACTTCTCGTCCCACGCGAAGGTGTCGCCCTCCGGGGTCGCCAGACCCTGCCAGCGCTTGTCACCATCGAAGATGGTGGCGTAGGAGTTGCGGAACATGTCCTGGCTGATCGACGTCTTGATGGTGTCGTCGATCTCCTGGGCGGACGGCCAGATGTCCTTCAGGAAGACATCGTTGCCGTCGGTGTCCTGACCCAGCGCGTCGGTCTCGAAGTCGAAGTCCATCGTGCCCGCGAGCGCGTACGCGATGACCAGCGGCGGGGAGGCCAGGTAGTTCATCTTCACGTCGGGGGAGATGCGACCCTCGAAGTTGCGGTTACCCGAGAGCACCGCGGTGACCGAGAGGTCGTTGTCGTTGATCGCGGCCGAGATCGCCTCGGGCAGCGGACCGGTGTTGCCGATGCAGGTGGTGCAGCCGTAGCCACCGACGAAGAAGCCCAGCTTCTCCAGGTAGGGCCACAGACCGGCCTTCTCGTAGTAGTCGGTGACGACCTGCGAACCCGGCGCCATGTTGGTCTTCACCCACGGCTTGGTCGCGAGACCCTTCTCCACCGCGTTGCGGGCGAGCAGGGCGGCGCCGAGCATGACCGACGGGTTGGAGGTGTTGGTGCAGGAGGTGATACCCGCGACGACTACCGCGCCGTGATCGAGGACGAACTTGTTGCCGTCCTCGCCGACGACCTCGATCGGCTTGGACGGACGACCCTTGGCACCGTTGGCCGCCGAGTGCGCGGGGGTGTAGGTGTCGTCGGCGGCGGACGCGGACACAGCGGTCGAGTCCGAGGCCGGGAAGGACTCGTCGACACCCTCGTCCAGCGCGGTGAGCTCACCTTCGCCGACGTAGTTGACGATGTCGGAGCGGAACGCGCTCTTGGAGTCGCTGAGCAGGATGCGGTCCTGGGGACGCTTCGGGCCCGCGATCGAGGGCACGACGCTGCCGAGATCGAGCTCGAGGTACTCCGAGTACACCGGCTCGCGCTCGGGGTCGTGCCACATGCCCTGTTCCTTGGCGTACGCCTCGACGAGCGCGAGCTGCTCGTCGCTGCGGCCGGTCAGGCGCAGGTAGTTGATGGTCTCTTCGTCGATCGGGAAGATCGCGGCGGTGGAACCGAACTCGGGGCTCATGTTGCCCAGGGTGGCGCGGTTGGCGAGGGGGACCTCGGAGACGCCCTTGCCGTAGAACTCGACGAACTTGCCGACGACGCCGTGCTTGCGCAGCTGCTCGGTGACGGTGAGCACCACGTCGGTGGCGGTGACGCCCGGCTTGATCTCACCGGTCAGCTTGAAGCCGACCACGCGCGGGATCAGCATGGAGACCGGCTGGCCCAGCATCGCGGCCTCGGCCTCGATGCCGCCGACGCCCCAGCCCAGCACACCGAGGCCGTTGACCATGGTGGTGTGCGAGTCGGTGCCGACACAGGTGTCGGGGTAGGCCTGGCCGTTGCGGACCATGACCGTGGGGGCCAGGTACTCGATGTTGACCTGGTGGACGATGCCCATGCCCGGGGGGACGACCTTGAAGTCGTCGAAGGCGCCCTGGCCCCAGCGCAGGAACTGGTAACGCTCGCCGTTGCGCTCGTACTCGAGGTCGACGTTGCGCTCCAGCGCGTCGGCGCGGCCGAAGACGTCGAGGATCACCGAGTGGTCGATGACCATGTCGGCGGGCGAGAGCGGGTTGACCTTGCTCGGGTCGCCACCGAGGACGGTGACGGCCTCACGCATGGTGGCCAGGTCGACGATGCAGGGCACGCCGGTGAAGTCCTGCATGATCACGCGCGCGGGGGTGAACTGGATCTCGACGCTCGGCTGTGCCGAGGGGTCCCAGTTCGCGATCTCGCGGATGTGATCGGCGGTGATGTTCGCGCCGTCCTCGGTGCGCAGCAGGTTTTCTGCCAGCACCTTCAGGGCGTAGGGCAGCTTCTCGGTGCCGGGAACAGCCGAGAGACGGAAGATCTCGTAGGAGTTGCTTCCGACCTCGAGCGTGCCCTTGGCGCCGAAGGTATCAATCTTCGTCACGTCAGCTCCACTCATGTGTGAGGGTGTGCCGCCGGCGGGGCTGTGCCGGCGACTCGCGTCTTCGGAGGGGGTATCCGGCACCGTGAGATGCCTGTTTCCTCGCCGTACGATCCTAACAGTACGCTTGTCCTATGAAATACGCGGGGGCCGTCGGTGGTGCCGCGCAGGCGTAGCCGGGCGCCGAGTCGCGTACTGTGCCTGACGAGCGAAGTCGGGGAAGACGCAGTGACGCTCACCTTGGCAGTGTTGGACGCCCGTCGCGACACCGGCGATCGTGGCTCGACAGACCGGATGGAAGATGACCACTTTTGCGCCGATGGCGGCCGAACTGCCGCCGAACACCGTGCTGAGCAGCGTCGCGTCCGACCTCGCCGACAATCACGTCGCGGCCCCCAAGGGTCAGGATCAGGAGAAACTGGCGGCGATCGTCGCGCAGGCGCGATCCGAGGGGATCCCGCTCAGCGTCGTCATCGTTCCCGGTAATCCCGGCCACGACTCGAGCCTACGTGACCTGGCCACCGAGGTCGGCGAGAACACCCACGGCACTGTCGCCGTGTTCAGCGACGACTGGCTGGGCACCTACAGCGACACCATCAGCCGGGTGCGGCTGGAATGGGCCGAGGACGCGGCCAAGTACAAGGGCAACCACCCCGAAGAGGCCGTGCAGGCCTTCGTCGACCGGCTCGAGCAGCCGGAGGGCGTTTCCTGGGGCGCCATCACCACGGTGTTGCTGACGCTGATGGTGCTCGTGATCGCCGGGCTGTACCTGGTGAAGGTTCGCCGCGGTCCCGAGGTGGACGCACCAGTGGCCCCCACGTCCTCGCGCGTCGATGCGGGTTCCACCAACTAACCGGTTTCACTGCAGTCACATTTCCGGACCAGCGGTCTGTTTTCTGGGGTAGAAAGCTGTCCTTCGTCAGGCTAATTCCGAGCAATCTATGAATTGATGCCGCGCCCCACTGTGACGGATGTTTCCTTTGAGAACTATGTGTCGTACGGTTGCGATGAACGCGATCGTGAATGCAGTGGTACAGGGGGCATTGGTCGACTCTTGTGGTCGGTGTTTCGGCTGATGCGCCGGTGGCGTATGTCGAGTCGAGATACTCGGAGGTGCCGTGCGCAGTGCGGGCAGGCAGGACGAACCAGGTCTATTACGAATAGCGATCGGTTTGCTGGCGGTGGTGGCAGTGCTGCTCGCCGCGGGACCGGTCGCTGCTGTGCCACCCCCTCCACCCAATCCGTCCGACGGTGAGATCGCCGGGGCGGGCGCCCAAGTCGACGCGCGGGTCAGTGAGATCGGCGTGCTGATCAATCGCGTCGCCGCGGCCGATCAGCAGTTACGCGAACTCGACGACCAGCTCGCGGGCAAACGGGAAGCGGTCAACCAGGCACTCGTCGACCTGCAGACCGCGCGCGACGCCGCCGACGCGGCCGCGGCCGCCGTTACCGACAGCCAGACCCAGCTGGCCGACGCGGGCGTGAAAGTCGGTGCGGCACGCCAGGATTTCGATCAGGTCGCCACCCAGGCGTACGTGCGTCCCGCCAACAGTTCGGTCGTCACCTACCTCGCCTCCTCGACCCCCGACGCCGCGATGGATCGCGCGCAGGTACTCGGCATGGTGTCGAAGAACCAGCGACAGGTCCTGGACGGCTTGCGCCGCGCCCAGGTCGCCCAGGCCAACCAGAACTCCGCCGCGCGGCAGGCCAAGACCGACGCCGACAACGCCGCCGCCGGGGCTGAGCAGAAGCGCGACGCCGCCCAAGCCGCGGTGAACATCGCGAAATCCGAATTCGACACCCAGGCCGTGGCTCGCGACAACCTGCGTCGCGACCGCAGCGCGGCCCAGTCCGCCCTCGACGTCGCCCGCTCGACCGTCGCCGGGCTGCAGAGCCAGCGCGAGATCTTCCTGGCCTGGGACGACCAACGCGAAGCCGAGGTGATGGCCCTGCTGGCCGCCGCCAACGCCGCCGCCTCGCGCGCCGCCGCCGACAAGGCCGCGCGCGACCGCGCCGCCCAGCTCAACGAGGGCCAGCGCCCGCACACCGACCTCGAGTCGACCCCGGCCTCCCCGCGCCGAACCAAGCCGCGACCCTCGCAACCGCAGGTCACCGGTTCGGCCGCGATCGAAACGGTGGTCGACCGCGCGATGTCGCAACTCGGCGTCACCTATGCCTGGGGCGGCGGCGACGAGGACGGTCCCACCCTCGGCATCCGCGACGGCGGCACCGGCGACGCCCACGGTGACTTCAACAAGGTCGGCTTCGACTGCTCGGGCCTGATGCTCTACGCCTTCGCCGGCATCGGCGTGTCGCTGCCGCACTACAGCGGCTACCAGTACAACGCGGGCACCCGGGTCGACGTCGAGGACCGCGAACGCGGCGACATGCTGTTCTGGGGTCCCGGCGGCAGCGCCCACGTGGCGATGTATCTGGGCAACGGCAAGATGATCGAGGCCCCTGAATCCGGGGATGTCGTGAAGATTTCCCCGGTCCGCGAAGACGGCATCATGCCGTACGCGGTCCGCATCGTCACCGACTGAGCGGCCATCGCCGCTGGTAGGGCCGCGATCGATGCAGCTTGCGCCACATTCGCCGCCGCGCGTGAGCGGTGTCACGAGCATGACGAATCCCCGTCTAGTACTGGCCGGTTGCGGCGCACCGGGCGATTCAATGGAATAGTTGGTGCCGCACGCACAGGACCAAAGCGAAAGCGGGGATGTTGGTGACTTCGACGGAAGGTGTGAGCGGGCCGAAGCTGGCGAAGGACGCCGGTACGGCCACGCCGAGCACCCTGGAGCGTGACGTCCAGACTCTCGAGAAGGCGATCTACGAGGTCAAGCGGGTTATCGTCGGTCAGGACCGGCTCGTCGAGCGTTTGCTCGTGGGCGTTCTGGCGCGCGGACACGTGTTGCTCGAAGGTGTGCCGGGCGTCGCGAAGACTCTTGCGGTGGAAACCTTCGCCAAGGTCGTCGGCGGCTCGTTCTCCCGGGTGCAGTTCACCCCGGACCTGGTGCCGACCGACCTCATCGGTACCCGCATCTACCGGCAGGGCCGCGAGGAATTCGACACCGAGCTCGGCCCGGTCGTCGCGAACTTCGTGCTCGCCGACGAGATCAACCGCGCGCCCGCCAAGGTGCAGTCGGCACTGCTCGAGGTGATGGCCGAGCGCAAGCTGTCGATCGGCGGCAAGACCTACCCGATGCCCGATCCGTTCCTGGTCATGGCCACCCAGAACCCGATCGAGAGCGAGGGCGTGTACCCGCTGCCCGAGGCGCAGCGCGACCGCTTCCTGTTCAAGGTCGTCGTGGACTACCCCTCGGTCGAGGAAGAGCGCGAGATCATCTACCGGATGGGTGTGAGCGCGCCCGAGCCGAACCAGATCCTCGACCCCGAGGACATCATCCGCCTGCAGAAGGTGGCCGCCAACGTCTTCGTGCACCACGCGCTCGTCGACTACGTGGTCCGCGTGATCACCGCGACCCGCACGCCCGCCGACTTCGGCATGGACGATGTGGCCAGCTGGATCTCCTACGGCGCGTCCCCCCGCGCGAGCCTGGGCATCATCGCCGCGGCGCGCTCGGTCGCGCTGATCCGTGGCCGCGACTACGTGGTTCCGCAGGATGTCGTCGAGGTCATCCCGGACGTGCTGCGTCACCGTCTGGTGCTGTCGTACGACGCACTGGCCGACGAGGTTTCGCCCGAGGACGTCATCAAGCGCGTGCTCCAGACGGTCGGCCTGCCACAGGTCGCCCCGCAGGCCAACGGCCAGGCCGCACAGCAGCAGCCGCCGGTGCCCCAGCCGCCCCAGCAGCAGCCTGTGCCGCAGGCGGTGAACGGGCAGCAGTCCCAGCCCGCCGGCTCCGTCGCGCCCCAGTGAGTGCGCCGGAACCCGTTGTCCGCGTGCCCGTGTCGTCTCACGCTCCGCCGTCGTTCCGTGCCGGTGAACTGACCGACCCGAAGCTGGCCGCCGCGCTCAAGACCCTCGAGTTGACCGTGCGGCGCCGCCTCGACGGCGTGCTGCACGGCGACCACCAGGGGCTGATCCCCGGACCGGGTTCGGAACCGGGGGAGGCACGGCTGTACCAGCCGGGCGACGATGTGCGGCAGATGGATTGGTCGGTCACCGCCCGCACCACCCATCCGCATGTGCGGCAGATGATCGCCGACCGCGAGCTCGAGACATGGCTCGTCGTCGACCTGTCGTCGAGCCTGGACTTCGGCACCGGCCGGGTACACAAACGCGATCTGGCGATCGCGGCGGCCGCGGCGATCACCCACCTCACCTCCGGGGGCGGCAACCGGATCGGCGCGGTCGTCGCGACCGGTCAGGATCTGGTACGCATCCCCGCGCGCAGCGGACGCATGCACGCCCAGACCCTGCTGCGCGGCATCGCCACCACCCCGCACGCCCGCGACGGCGTGCGCGGCGATCTCAAGGCCGGAATCGAATCGCTGCGCCGTCCGCAACGCAAACGCGGTCTGGCCGTGGTGATCAGCGACTTCCTCGGTGACGTCGACTGGCAGCGCTCCCTGCGCGCGATCTCCGCCCGCCACGACCTGCTCGCCGTGGAAGTGCTCGACCCCCTCGATGTCGCGCTGCCCGACGGCGGCGACGTGGTGCTGCACGATCCCGAATCGGGCCGCACCCGCGAGTTCAGCGTCACTCCCACGCTGCGCGCCGATTTCGCGGCCGCGGCCCGAGCCCAGCGTGAGCAGGTGGCGCAGGCGCTGCGCAGCTGCGGGGCGCCGGTGCTCACCCTGCAGACCGATCGGGACTGGATCGCCGACGTGGTCCGGTTCGTGTCCACCCGGCGCCACAGCCTCGGCGCCCCGAGCGGGCGGGTGCCTCGCCAGTGAGTATTTCGCATTTCACGGCCGTCGTCTGGCTCGGTTTCCTCGCGGTCGTCGCCCTGCTCGTGCTCGGTTACGTGCTCGTGCAGCGCGCCCGGCACAAGCGGATGCTGCAGTTCGGCAACATGGCCATCCTGGAGCGGGTCGCCCCGTCGCGACCGAGCCCGATGCGCCATGTCCCGATCGCGTTGATCCTGGCGGGCCTGGTCCTGCTGACGATCGCCGCGGCCGGTCCGACCGCCGTGCAGAAGGTGCCGCGTAACCGCGCGACTGTTGTTCTGGTGATGGATGTTTCGCTGTCGATGGAAGCCACCGACGTGGAGCCGAACAGGTTGCAGGTCGCGCAGAAGGCAGGCAAGGATTTCGTCGACGGTCTGACGCCCGGTATCAACCTCGGTTTCGTCACGTTCGCGGGCACGGCCTCGGTGATGGTGTCGCCGACGACCAACCGCGAGGCGGTCAAGCACTCGATCGACAACATCAAGCTGGCCGAGCGCACCGCCACCGGCGAGGGCGTCCTCACGGCCCTGCAGTCCATCGACACCCTGGCCGCCGTCCTCGGTGGCGCCGAGACGCCACCGCCCGCGCGGGTGGTGCTGATGTCGGACGGCAAGCAGACCGTGCCCGACGACAAGGACGTCGACAACCCGCGGCACGGTTTCACCGCCGCGCGCCTGGCCAAGAACAAGGGCATCCCGGTCTCGACGATCTCCTTCGGCACCGAATGGGGCACGGTCGAGATCCCGGACTCCGACGGCAAGGGTTCACAGCGGGTGAAGGTGCCGGTCGACAACGACTCGCTGCGCGAGATCGCCGAGCTGTCCGGCGGCGACTTCTACACCGCGTCGTCGCTGGCCGAACTCACCGCGGTCTACGACACCCTCGAGGAACAGATCGGCTACGAGACCACGCGCGGCGATGCGAGCAGGCCGTGGCTGCTGTTCGGCATGCTGGCCATCGCGGCGGGAGTCGTGGTCAGTTTGCTCTATCGTCAACGCCTGCCCTAGCTCCCACCGCCCCGCGTTGTGAGCTGTCGCAACGGCGCGACCCTGACGCGGGGCGCACGAATCGGAACAGATAGGTTGGACCCTATGTCGAACGTCACATCCCGGTCGGTCCTGGTCACCGGCGGTAACCGCGGTATCGGTCTCGCGGTCGCGCAGCGTCTGCAGGCCGACGGCCACAAGGTCGCCGTCACCCATCGCGGATCGGGGGTGCCCGAGGGGCTGTTCGGTGTGAAATGCGATGTCACCGACAGTGATTCGGTCGATCGTGCGTTCACCGAGGTCGAGGAGCACCAGGGTCCGGTCGAGGTGCTGGTCGCCAATGCGGGCATCACCGACGACACCCTGCTGATGCGCATGACCGAGGACCAGTTCACGAAGGTCATCGACGCCAACCTGACCGGCGCCTTCCGGTGCGCCAAGCGCGCCAACCGCAACATGCTGCGGGGTCGCTGGGGCCGACTGATCTTCCTCGGTTCCGTGGTCGGCCTGAGCGGTCAGGCCGGACAGATCAACTACGCCTCCTCGAAGGCCGGCGTCATCGGTATGGCCCGCTCGATCAGTCGTGAGCTGGGTTCGCGCTCGATCACCGCCAACGTGGTCGCGCCCGGTTTCATCGAGACCGATATGACCAAGGATCTGCCCGATGATCTGAAGGACATGGCGAAGAAGTTCATTCCGCTGCAGCGACTCGGCCAGCCGGAAGACATCGCCGCCGTCGTCAGCTTCCTCGCCTCCGAGGACTCCCGCTATGTCACCGGCGCGGTCATCCCGGTCGACGGCGGCATGGGCATGGGTCACTGATCCGCTAACGGATCGCCCCGCGCCACCGACAAGGTGGCGGCAACCATACTGATTTCAGGAGAACCGAAAACTCATGGGCGGACTGCTCGAAGGCAAGACCATCCTGGTCACCGGCATCATCACCGATTCGTCGATCGCGTTCCACGCGGCCGCGATCGCGCAGGAGCAGGGCGCGAGGGTGATCATCACCGGTATTCCCGACCGACTGCGGCTCATCGACCGCATCGCCAAGCGGCTGCCGCAGGAAGTGCCGCCTGCCATCGGCCTCGACGTGACCAACGAAGAGGACCTGGCCGCGCTCACCGAGAAGCTGCGTGAGCTGGCCCCCGAGGGCATCGACGGCGCGCTGCACTCCATCGCGTTCGCGCCGCGTTCGATCATGGGCCCCGGCTCCCTGCCGTTCCTCGAGGGCCCCGGCCCCGATGTCGCCAAGTCGTTCGAGATCTCCGCGTGGAGCTACGCCTCGCTCGCGCGCGCCGTGCTCCCCGTCATGAACGAGGGCGGCTCGCTGGTCGGCATGGACTTCGATCCGCGCGTGGCCATGCCGTACTACAACTGGATGGGCGTGTCCAAGGCGGCGCTGGAGTCGGTGAACCGCTATGTGGCGCGTGAGGTCGGTGCGGCCAAGAAGGTGCGCTCCAACCTGATCGCCGCGGGCCCGATCAAGACCCTCGCGGCCAAGGCCATCGCGGGCACCGCGACCGACGATGCCAAGCAGCTCGTCCAGCTCGACCAGTACTGGGACGGCGCGTCGCCGATCGGCTGGGACGGCAACGATCCGCGCGCGGTCGGCAAGTCGATCGTGGCGCTGCTCTCGGATTGGCTGCCCGCCACCACCGGCTCGATCATCTATGTCGACGGCGGCGCCAGCCACAATATGTGGTTCCCGGAGAACATGTCCCTGAGCTGATGCCGGACGCCCTGCTGCTGCTGTCCTTCGGTGGTCCCGAGGGCCCCGAGGACGTGATCCCCTTTCTGGAGAACGTCACTCGGGGCCGTGGGGTGCCCCCCGAACGGCTCGCCGAGGTCGCGCAGCACTACCTGCATTTCGGCGGGGTCTCGCCGATCAACGCGTTGAATCAGCAGATCATCGCGGCGCTGGAGGCCGACCTCGCCGATGCCGGGCTGGATCTGCCGGTCTATTTCGGCAATCGCAACTGGCATCCCATGGTCGAGGACACGGTCGCGCGGATGGCCGCCGACGGTGTGCGCTCGGCACTGGTCTTCCCGACGTCGGCATGGGGTGGGTATTCCGGTTGCCGCCAGTACGACGAAGACATCACCCGTGCCCGCACGGCGGTCGGTGCCGGTGCCCCGGAGCTGGTGAAACTGCGCCAGTACTTCGATCATCCACTACTGATCGAGTCGTTCGCCGACGCGATCACCGCTGCGGTGCAACAGATTCCGGCCGAGCGCCGCGACGGAGTGCGCCTGGTCTTCACGGCGCACTCCATCCCGGTCTCGGCCGACCTGTCGGCGGGTCCGCCGGCCGACGGTGGCCGCCTCTACAGCAGGCAGGTCGCCGAAGCCGCCCGATTGTGTGCCGCGGCAACCGGTTTCGCCGAGTACGACGTGGTGTGGCAGTCGCGCTCGGGGTCGCCGCAGATACCGTGGCTCGAACCCGACATCGTCGACCACCTGGATGTGCTGCACGGCAAGGGCATCGACGCCGTGGTGGTGTGCCCGGTCGGTTTCGTCTCCGATCATCTCGAGGTGATCTGGGACCTCGACAACGAAGCGTCGACCCGCGCCGCCGAGCTCGGCATGGCCTTCGCCCGGGCGGGGACGCCCGGCACCGATCCGCGGTTCTCCCGGATGATCGTCGAACTGATCGCCGAACGCGTGAGCGCCGGTCCGGTGCGTGAACTCGGGACGGTCCCCGGGTACGGCTGCACCGTCGACGGAGCCCTGTGCGCCCTCGGTTGCTGCGAACCGCCCGCGCACCCGGTCCGGCGCTGAACACAACCGGATAACCATTCACCGGTAGTCCCCGGTTCGAGGAGTAGCCTTTTCACAGTTGCGCTCGACTGATCGGAGGATTTCCGATGATTTCGACCACGCCGCGCCGCGCCGCCGGGTTCGCCCTGGTGCTGACCGCCGCCGCGCTCGGTCTCACCGGCTGTGGCGGGGACTCCGGCTACCAGACCCAGCCCCCGCAGCCCACCGAGCCCACGATCTCGCAGGCATCCGTCGAGGAATTGTGCGGCATCCTCGACGGACAGAAGGGGACGTGGAAGGCGCTGGGCCCGCGCGTCGCGCGGGTGGCGTTCACCGGCGCGATGAAGCTGTGGACGGTCAACGACACCGTCGCCAACGCCGCGATCGCCTACAACCGCCACATCGTCGACACCGTCACCATCCGCACCTGCCCGCAGGTCCGCGACGCGACGCTCAGGTCGCTCGATGTGCCCGACCTCAAAGTCGCCCTCGGCGGATTCTGAACTGGCACTTCCCCCTTCGGCGCATCCCTGCGTTAGCATCGCCGCAGACCTTCGCCCGAAGGTCGGGTGATGCTACGGGGAGGGCCCGATGAACCATGCCGAGATGACGCTGACCGCACTGGCTCGGGGAGGTGGTCTTCTCACCGGCGACGGCATTCTCGCGGGCGATGCGGAGTCGGTGCTGGCCCGTCGTGGGGGCGGTAGCAGCGTCAGCGTCGGTGGTGGCGGGATCCCGGAGTGGGTCTGGTACGTGATCATCGGCGTTGTCGTGCTGATCGTGCTGGTCGTGCTGATCCGCACGTTCAGTGGTTCCTCCGATCAGGCTGCGCCACAACAGATGCCGCCACAGCACATGGCACATCAGCAGATGGCGCCGCAGCCGTACCCGGCGCAATATCAGCAGCCGTATCCGCAGCAGCACCCGTCCGGCCCCGGCTACCCGCAGGCGCAGTACCCGCCGCAGTATCCGCAGGGTCAGTACCCGCAGCCGTATCCGCAACAGCAGCCGATGCCGTATCCGCAGCAGCAGCCGTATCCGCAGCAGATGCCGTATCCACACCAGCCGCAGTACCAGCAGCCCTACCGACACTGACGGATCGGCTCCGGCGTGGCCACCGGACTCGGTGACTACGCCTTGCGTCCCGAATGCGGAAGGTCAGCCGTCGCGGCGGGCAGCGGCGTGGACCGCGACGAGCCGGGCCTCGCGGATCGTGTTCCACAGCGGCCGCAGCAGGGATTCGTGCGCCCCGAGTGCGGTGGCCGAGGTGGGTGAGGACGCCGGCTCGTGCTGAGCGACGGTGAGGATCGCGGCCACATGATCGGCGGTATCGAGAATTCGCTTGGCGCGCAACGGGATCGAGTCGGGATAGGCGTGGCGCGCATAGGCCGCGAGCTGGGCCTCGATCTGTTCACGCGGATCGTCGTCGCCGTTGCCGACCGAGGTGGTGTGCAGTTGCATCAGGGCGTCGGCGGCGTCGCGCACCGATTCGCGCATGGTGTACTCGGCCTCGCCGAGCGACATGTCGTGACCCGCGATACGCGGCAGATCGACGCCGTAGACGGTCCACTGCAGGGTGTCGTCGTCGTCCCACTGCGGGATCAGGCCGGTGCCGGGCTCGCCGGGAACGCCGAGCAGCAGGCCCTCCTCGGCGTCGATCGCGTCGGCGGCGAACGCGGTGCCGACCGGCAGCCCGCGGACGTCACCCGGTGCGGGCAGAACCAGGCGTAGCTGCGCCCCGGCCGGAGCCATCGCCTCGCGGATCACCTTGAGCAGCGGCATGGCGCCGTTGCCCGCAGCGCCGCGCGAGGTCCACGGCAGGTCCGTGCGTCCGCCGGTGACCGGGTCGCCCGCCGCGATGGTATGGCGCGACGCCCAGGCGTGCAGTGCCTCCAGCACGTCGTCGGGCGCGCTGGTACCGGCCAGCCAGGAGCCGGCCCACAGCGTCAGCGTGGCACTGGGAGAGCACATAATCATCGAGCATAAAGGTTCGCCTGCGATCGCGTGCGCGCACCGAGGTGGTCGATGGTGCCTACGCGGGTCATCGATTTCGGCGCGAGGACCCGCCTGACCTGCTGTGCGTTCACTCCGGCTCGGTCACGAAGTCGATGAGCCGCTCGACGGCGCCGATGAGTGGGGCTTCCAGATCCCGGAACGAGCCGACCGCATCGTAGACACGGCGCCAGCCCTGCTGCGGTGTTCCCCAGCCGAGGCGCGCGCAGATTCCGGTCTTCCAGTCCTCGCCGCGCGGCACTGTCGGCCAGGCGTCGATGCCGAGCGCGGCGGGGCGAACGGCCTGCCAGACATCGATGTAGGGATGGCCGGTCACCAGCACGTGCGGGCCGAGGCCGGTGGTCAGGTGCGTCTCCTTCGAGCCGGTCACCAGATGGTCGACGAGTACCCCTACCCGCGCGTCACGGCCGGGTTCGAACTCGGTGAGCCGGGCGCCGAGATTGTCGAGGCCCTCGAGGTGTTCGACGACCACGCCCTCCACCCGCAGGTCGTGGCCCCACACCCGTTCGACGAGCGCCGCGTCGTGCACGCCTTCCACCCAGATCCGGCTGGTCCGCGCGACTCTTGCCCGCAGGCCCTCGACGCGGGTGGACCCCGAGGCCGACCGTGCCGGCTGTTTCGGCGCGGTCGTGGTGGGCTTGGTCAGCGTGACCGGCTTCCCGTCGATCAGGAACGCGGCCTCGCGCATCGCGAACAACCGCACCGTCCCGCGCGCGTCCTCGAGCTTCACGAACTCGCCGTCGTAGCTGCGATCGAAACCGACTACGGCACCACAGAATCCGCTCGCCGCGTCCTCCACCACCAGGTCGCGTTCGGCACTCACTGCCGGCACCGGCTTCTTCTTGGTCCGATCGTGTCCGGAATAGATGTCGCCGTAGCTGTCTCGTGCACTCACGCCCCCGAAACTACCGCGCGCAGAACAGAGTGCGCCGCACCGCCGCACCGGGACCGGCGATCACACGAGCCCGCCCGCAAACCGGTCATCGGGGCTAGGCTGGCAGGGTGGCCGCAATAGTCTGGCTGATCGCGGGCATCGTTCTCGCGGCGGCGGAAATGCTCACCGGGGATCTCATGCTGCTCACGCTGGGCGTGGCCGCACTCGGCACGGCGGGCGTCAGCGCCGCCACCGACCTACCGGTGTGGGGCGACGCGCTGGTGTTCGCCGCGATGGCCGGTGTGCTGTTCCTCGGGGTGCGCCCGCTGTTGCGCCGCAAGTTCGGTACCCCGCCGCCCACGCCGACGAATGCCGATGCGCTGCCGGGGAAGTCGGCGCTGGTGCTCGAGCAGGTCGCGGAGTATTCGGGTCAGGTCAAGCTCGGTGGCGAGGTCTGGACCGCGCGTCCGCTCGACCCGAGTGAAGTGTACGAAGCCGGTGTGACTGTCTATGTGATGAAGATCGATGGCGCGACCGCCGTCGTCTGGAAGGGTCCCTAGCAATGGTTGCCTTGATCGTGGCCGCCGTCCTCGTCCTGTTGGTCGTGGTGGTGGTGTTCAAATCGATCGCCCTCGTCCCGCAGGCCGAGGCGGCGGTGATCGAACGGCTCGGGCGTTATTCGCGCACCGTGTCCGGTCAGCTGACGTTCCTCGTCCCGTTCGCCGATCGTGTCCGGGCGAAGGTGGACCTGCGCGAGCGGGTCGTGTCGTTCCCGCCGCAGCCGGTGATCACCCAGGACAACCTCACCCTGCAGATCGACTCGGTGGTGTATTTCCAGGTCACCAGCCCGCAGGCCGCGGTCTACGAGATCAGCAACTACATCGCCGCGGTCGAGCAGCTCACTGTCACCACGCTGCGCAATGTGGTCGGTGGCATGACTCTGGAAGAGACGCTGACCTCGCGCGATCAGATCAACAACCAGCTGCGCGGTGTGCTCGACGAGGCCACCGGCCGCTGGGGCCTTCGGGTGGCCCGCGTGGAGCTCAAGTCCATCGATCCGCCGCCGTCGATCCAGGAATCGATGGAGAAGCAGATGAAGGCCGATCGCGAGAAGCGCGCGACGATCCTCACCGCCGAAGGTAACCGTGAAGCGCAGATCAAGACCGCCGAGGGCGCCAAGCAGGCGGCGATCCTGACCGCCGAGGGCGGCAAGCAGTCCTCGATCCTGTCGGCCGAGGGTGAACGCCAGAGCCGCATCCTGCGCGCCCAGGGTGAACGCGCCGCCTCCTACCTGCAGGCCCAGGGGCAGGCGAAGGCGATCGAGAAGGTGTTCGCCGCCATCAAGAACGGCAAGCCGACTCCGGAACTGCTCGCCTACCAGTACATGCAGACCCTGCCGATGGTGGCCAAGGGCGATGCGAACAAGGTGTGGCTGGTCCCCAGCGATTTCGGCAAGGCGCTCGAAGGCTTCGCCCAGAACTTCGCCACCAAGGGCGAGGACGGCGTCTTCCGCTACGAACCGTCCGCCGACGAAGCCCCGGTGAAGATCGAAGACGACACCGACGTGGCCGACTGGTTCGAAACCGCCTCGGACCCCAAGATCGCCGAAGCGGTCCGCGCCGCGGAAGCCACCGCCCGCACCCCCGTCGAGGGTTTCGATTCCCCCGTACCCCGGCCGAAGACCTCAGTGGCCAAGGGGAACCCGGAACTCCCGACCCCACCTCCGATCGCCCCGGCGGAACGCCCCGCCCCGCGTCCGGACGACCCCTACGGTCGCCCCTGGCAGCCGCCGCAACACGGCTGATCCGAGCAGAGTACGGCCCCGGTGTGGACTTCCACGCCGGGGCCGTTTCTGTTGTGCGGCAACGCTATCGGGTCAGTGGGGAAGGGGAAGGAGTTCGACGAGGGAGCCTCGGCCGGTGCCGGGGGGAAGGATGGCCAGGGCTTGGCAGGCGATGAGACCGGCCAGGTGAGGGGTGTGAGCGGGGCCTGTGCTGCGCCAGACACCGCCGGGGTGCTGCTGGACGCCGACTATCCGGGTGGCTTCGCCTTCCATGACTCCGGCGTCGGAGAGGCGGCCCCACATGGTGGGGCCGGGCGTGCGCAGCGTGAGGGCGTCGACGATGGCCGGGCCGACGGCCAAGAGGGCCGCGACGGCGGCGAAGGGGTTGCCGGGCAGGCCGAGCAGGACCCGGCCGTCGGGGAGCTGGGCGACCAGGGTGGAGCCGCCGGGGCGGATCGCTATCCGTTCGACGATGATGCGGGCGCCGAGGTCGGCGAGCAGGGTGCGCAGGTGGTCGGCGGCGCCGCGACCGGTGGCACCGACCATGACGACCAGGTCGGCGTGGGATTTCAGGGTGAGCCAGGAGCGCAGCAGGTCGCGGCTGTCGGCCAGGTGCCACAGGCCGGTGCTCTCGATATCGCAGCAGCGCAAGAACTCCGGCATGACCGGGCCGAGGGAGTCGCGGGTTTCGCCCGGGCCGAGCGGGCCGACAGCGCGGATCTCGTCACCGGTCATCACCACGTCGGCGCGCAGAGGTCCACGCACGGTGACGGTTTCGGCTTCGGCGCTGAGTGCCGCCGAAGCGAGTGCCGGTGAGACGCGGGCCCCGGCGCGAGCCAATTCCGTTCCGCTGCTCCAGTGTTCGCCCTGGCGGCGGGTGTCGTCGCGCACCGGTGCGCCGGGCGCGCGCATCACCACCGGTTTGCCGGACACGCTCGTGGTCACGATGTGTTCGTCGCGCAGGGTTGCCGTGGTGCCCAGGGGGGTCGCCGCACCGGTCGCGATCCGTACCGCCTCGCCGGGTGCCAGCACCACCGAGCAGCCGCGCCCGGCGTAGCTGACCTGCTGGTGCAGCCGCCACCACGGTCCGGGGCCGGCCACCGCGTAACCGTCCATGGCGGCGCTGTCCACCCGTGGCAGGGGAGTGCCCGCGGCGAGGGCGACAGCCAGGGTCGCCCCCACGGCCTCGGCCACGGGTCGCTCACGCACCGCGATCGGCTCGAGCTCGGCGGCTATTCGCGCGCGCACCAGCCCCAGCCCACATTGCACCGCCGGAACTACGCCCACCCGTGCGCTCGTCACCACGTTCCGCCTTCCGAGGACCCGTCACCGATACTGGGACTCATCGTGC
The DNA here is from genome assembly GCF_042668615.1 of Nocardia sp. NPDC057272. NCBI lineage: Bacteria > Bacillati > Actinomycetota > Actinomycetes > Mycobacteriales > Nocardiaceae > Nocardia > Nocardia sp. NPDC057272. The sequence continues at coordinate 110,736 of NZ_JBHUYK010000007.1, forward strand.
GCACCACCGATTGCCTGCGATTTTCTGGGCAGTTGCCTCGCGATGACGTTGTGCTCACGCACGCGCATGCCGCTCGGTGCGCAGTTCGGCGTCACGAGCGGGTGACCCGCAGGTCTGCGGGCTGCGTGTCCCGACGTCCGGGCGGTCAGCGGCGGAGGAGGAGCCGACGGGTTCGGTTCACGCTCCGGTGAGGGCGTTCGCCAGCTCGGCGGCGCGGTCGGCGATGGCGGTGCCCAGCTCGGCGGTGGTGGCGGTGCCGCCCAGGTCCGGAGTGCGGACCGTACCCGCGGCGAGCACATCGCAGACCGCGCGGTCGACGGCAGCGGCAGCGGTGTGCTCGCCCAGGTGGGAGAGCAGCATGGCCCCGGCGAGGATCTGGGCGACGGGGTCGGCGATACCCAGGCCCGCGATGTCGGGCGCGCTACCGTGCACGGCCTCGAACATCGACGGCGCGTCCGCCGCGGGGTTGATGTTGCCCGAGGGTGCGAGCCCGAGTCCGCCGGTGACGGCCGCGGCGAGGTCGGAGAGGATGTCGCCGAACAGGTTCGAGCCCACGATCACGTCCAGGCGATCGGGGTGGAGCACGATTTCGGCGGCGAGGGCGTCGACGTGCATCTGCCGGGTCCGCACCGCCGGGTACTCGGCGGCCACGCGCTCGAAAATACTGTCCCAGTAGGGCATCGAGTGGATGAGCCCGTTGGATTTCGTCGCCGAACAGAGCTTGCCCGAGCGTTCGGCGGCGCGGTCGAACGCATAGCGGATGATCCGTTCGCAGCCGGTGCGGGTGAACACCGATTCCTGCAGCACGAATTCGTCCGGCCTGCCCGGGTTGTGGATGCCACCGATCTCGGAGTACTCGCCTTCGGAGTTCTCCCGCACGATAAGAATGTCGAGGTCCTCGGCGGTGCGGTCGCGCAGCGCCGATTCCGTGCCGGGCAGCAGCCGTACCGGCCGCAGGTTGACGTACTGGCCGAAGGCGCGTCGCAGCGGAATCAGCAGGCCCCACAGCGAGATGTGGTCGGGCACCCCGGGGAATCCGACGGCGCCCAGCAGGATCGCGTCGAACCCGGCGAGCTGCTCGGGCCCGTCGGCGGGCATCATCGCACCGGTCCGCAGATAGTTCTCACAGGACCAGTCGAACTCGGTCCAGCTGATGCCCGGCAGGACCCGGTCGAGCACCTTCACCGCCTCGACGGTCACGTCGACGCCGATTCCGTCGCCCGGAATGGTCGCGATCCGGTATGTGCGCACGCTGTCTCCCTAAACCTTGACGCCGATGTATTTGGTCTCGAGGAATTCGTCGATCCCGGTGAAGCCGCCCTCACGCCCGAGCCCCGATTCCTTCACCCCGCCGAACGGCGCGGCCGGATTGGAGACCACGCCCTGGTTCAGGCCGACCATGCCCGTGTCCAGCGCTTCGCAGACGCGCAGGCCGCGACGCAGGTTCTCGGTGAACACGTACGCCACCAGCCCGTACGGGGTGTCGTTGGCGCGAGTGATGGCCTCGTCCTCGGTGTCGAACGTGCCGATCGCGGCGACGGGTCCGAAGATCTCGGTGTGGCACAACTCGGCGTCGTCGGGGACGCCGGTGAGCACGGTCGCCGGGTAGAAGGTGCCCGGTCCGTCGATCGCCGTGCCACCGAGCCGCACCTCGGCGCCGCGCCGGCGGGCGTCGGCCACGAGGTGTTCCACCTTGGCCACGGCGTCGGCGTCGATGAGCGGCCCGACGACAACGCCCGGTTCGGTGCCACGGCCCATCGGCAGTGCCGCCATCCGCGCGGCCAGTCGTTCGGCGAATTCCGCAGCGATGCCGCGCTGCACCAGAATTCGGTTCGCGGCCGTACAGGCCTGGCCGATATTGCGCATCTTGGCGGCGAGCGCGCCCTCGACCGCTTCGTCGAGATCGGCATCGTCGAACACCAGCAGCGGTGCGTTGCCGCCGAGCTCCATCGAGGTACGCATCACGGTGCGGGCGCACTGTTCCAGGAGGAGTTTCCCGATGGCGGTGGACCCGGTGAAGGAGAGTTTCCGGGAACGCGGATCGGCGATGAGCGGTGTGATCAGCGCGCCGGGGTCGGCGGTGGTCACCACATTGACCACACCGTCGGGCACGCCCGCCTCGGCCAGGATCGCCGCGAGCGCCAGCATCGACAGCGGTGTTTGTTCAGCGGGCTTCACCACACAGGTGCAGCCGGCCGCCAGCGCGGGCGCGATCTTGCGGGCGCCCATCGCCATCGGGAAGTTCCACGGCGTGATGAGCAGGCTCGGCCCCACCGGCTGCTTCGTCACCAGAAACCGGGATCCACCCGTCGGCGCGGGCATGTAGCCGCCGTCGAGGCGGACGGCTTCCTCGGCGAACCAGCGGAAGAACTCCGCGGCGTAGGCGATTTCGCCGCGCGCCTCGGTGAGCGGCTTGCCCATCTCGAGCGTCATGACCAGGGCGAGGCGTTCGGTGTCGGCCAGGAGCGCGTGGTGCGCGCGCATGAGGATGTCGCTGCGGGTGCGTGCCGGGGTGTCGGCCCAGGCCGCCTGGGCGGCGGCGGCCGCGGCCAGCGCGTCGAGTCCGTCGGATGGACTCGCGTCCGCCACCGCGCACAGCCGCGCACCGGTCGCGGGATCGAGGACGGGCAGCGTGGCGGCGGACTCACGCCATCGGCCCCCGATGAAAAACCCCTGCGGAACGCTGTCGACCGCGGCCCGCTCGGCGGCGCTCAGGGTGTCGAGCAGCTGCGCGCTGCCCCCGGACTCGTCCATGCGGTGCCTGCCTCCCGACGCGGTGGATCAACCGTTGCTGTGAACCCTGCCGCCATGTTATGCATATTGTCAACAATCCGACAATAGACAATCTGGGGAGTCCTTGATGACCGAGCTGTCTCCCGTCCTGAAGCAGGCCACGCCCGTCCATGTCGACCACGGTGCCGGCTGCTACCTCTACGACACCGACGGTCGCCGGTACCTGGACTTCACCGCCGGGATCGGCGTCACCAGCACCGGGCACTGTCACCCCACCGTGGTCGCGGCGGCGCAGGCCCAGGTCGCCAGCCTGATCCACGGCCAATACACCACGGTGCTGCACCGGCCGCTGCTCGAGCTCACCGAGCGCCTCGGCGCTGTGCTGCCCGAGGGCTTGGACGCGCTGTTCTTCGCCAATTCCGGCAGCGAGGCGGTCGAGGCCGCGCTGCGACTGGTCCGCCAAGCCACCGGGCGCCCGAACGTGATCGTCTTCCACGGCGGTTTTCACGGCCGCACCGTCGCCGCGGCGACCATGACCACCTCGGGAACCCGATTCTCGGCCGGGTTCAGCCCGCTTATGTCCGGGGTGCACGTGGCCCCGTTTCCGACCGCCTTCCGCTACGGGTGGAGCGAAGCGGAAGCCACCGACTTCGCGCTGCGTGAGCTCGACTACCTGCTCGCCACCCTCACCTCGCCCGCCGAGACCGCCGCGTTCATCGTCGAACCGGTGCTCGGCGAGGGCGGCTACATCCCCGGCAACACCCGGTTCTTCCAGGGCCTGCGCGAGCGCGCCGACCGGCACGGCATCCTGCTGGTCTTCGACGAGATCCAGACCGGCTTCGGCCGGACCGGAAAGTTCTTCGGCCACCAGCACTTCGACGTCCGCCCCGACGTGATCACCATCGCCAAGGGGTTGGCCAGCGGATTCCCGCTGTCGGGCATCGCGGCGTCGCGGGAGTTGATGGCCAAGGCCTGGCCGGGGTCGCAGGGCGGGACCTACGGCGGCAACGCGGTGGCCTGTGCCGCCGCGGTCGCGACACTCGAGGTGATCGAGGCCGAGGGTCTCGTCGACAACGCCGCCGTCCGTGGAGCGCAATTGCTCTCCGGCGTCGAGAGTCTCGCCACGAAGGCGATCGGGGACGTCCGTGGCCTCGGTCTGCTCGTCGGCGCCGAGTTCACCACGGCGACCGGCGAACCCGACACCGCGACGGCATCGGCCGCCCAGAAGGCCGCCGTCGACAAGGGGCTGCTGCTGCTCACCTGCGGGGCGCACATGAACGTCGTGCGCATGATTCCGCCGCTGATCGTCACCGAAACTCAGGTCGAGGATGCCCTGGCGATCTGGTCGGAAGTCCTCGCCGAGCTGTAGTCCGCCACGCTGTCCCCGCTCGGGTTCCGGGCGGGGACTCGCACCACAACCGGGGCAATCCCGCACCGCACAGGAAGCAGGAGCCGATGGCCCGCTACATGAGCATCACCCTCACCAAAGCCGGCGTCACCTGCCGCGCGCGCCTGCTCGACGACGAAGCTCCGCGCACGTGTGCCGCCGTCTGGGACGCGCTCCCGCAGGAGGGCGACGCCTTCCACGCCAAATACGCCCGCAACGAGGTCTACGCGCTGGTGCCCCGCATCACGGCGGCCCCACATCGCGAAAACCCCACCGTCACACCGATTCCCGGCGACGTCTGCCTCTTCGACTTCGAACCGTGGGAAATCGGCAACCCGGCCTACGGCTACGAACCGGGCTCCGCCGCCCACCACGCCCAGGGCGCCACCGATCTCGCCCTGTTCTACGGCCGCAACAATCTCCTGATCAACGGCGACCTCGGCTGGGTTCCCGGCAGCGTCTTCGCCACCATCGAGGACGGCCTCGCGGACTTGGCGGCAGCCTGCAACGGGCTGTGGTTGCGCGGTGTCGAGGGCGAGACATTGGCGTTCGCCCGCGCGTGAGACAGCGACCGCTGCGACGCCGCCGAATCCCTCGGCGGCGTCGAAAGTGGTGAACGCCCTCCACGTTTCAGGAGTTCAGCACGAACTCGGCGTGCCGGGCTACCGCGAGGATCAAGTCGTCGGAGTGCCGGGGGCCGACGATCTGCAAGCCCACCGGCATTCCGGTGCGAGTCGTGCCGACCGGGATGCTGATGGCGGGTTGCTGCGTCATGTTGAACGGGTAGGTGAACGGGGTCCAGTCCGGCCAGCCGCGCAGCCCGCTGCCCGGCGGCACATCGTGGCCGGCCTCGAACGCGGTGATCGGCATGGTCGGGGTGATCAGGACGTCGTAGGCGGTGTGGAAGGTGCCCATCGTGATGCCGACTTCCGCCGCGACATGGCGGGCGTCGAGATAGTCCACGGCGCTGACAGCTTCGCCGCGAGCCCAGACCGCGCCCAAGCCGGGATCCACGTTCGCGCGGGAGCCGGCCGGGAACTTCGACAGCATGGTCGCCGCACCCGCTGCCCAGAGGGTTTCGAAGGCTTCGCGTGGGTCGGCGAATCCGGGATCGACCGCATCGATGGTCAGATCGGCCTCGGCCAGGCGCCGCACCGCGCTCTCGACGATCTCGGCCACCTCCGGGTCCACCTGGGCGTACCCGAGCGTGGCGGAGTAGCCGACCGACAGCCCACGCACATCCCGCTGCATCTGACTGCGGAAGGTCGTCAAGGTGGGCGCCAGCGCGGTCGGGTCACGCGGATCCGGCAGCGAGAGGATGTCCATCAGCAGCGCCGCGTCCTCGACGGTGCGCGTCATCGGCCCGGCATGGGCGAGGGGCCCGAACGGGCTGGCCGGGTACAGCGGCACCCGCCCGTGTGTCGGTTTGAAGCCGACGATCCCGCAGAACGAGGCCGGAATACGGATGCTGCCGCCTCCGTCGGTGCCCACGCTCACCGGCGTCATCCCACCCGCCACCGCCGCCGCGCTGCCCCCGGACGATCCGCCCGCGGTCGTCGCGGGATCGGCGGGATTGCGGGTGACGCCGGTGAGCGGACTGTCGGTGACACCCTTCCAGGCGATCTCCGGGGTGGTCGTCTTGCCGACGAACACCATCCCGTCCTCGCGCAGCCGAGCGGCGACCGGACTGTCCACCAGCCACGGCCCGCCCGCGTCGACACAGGTGGAACCACGCAGGGTCGGCCAGCCTTCGGTCAGGAAGATGTCCTTGATGGAAATCGGCACACCGTCGAGTAACCCGCGCGGATGGCCCGACTGCCAGCGCGCCTCGGAGTCCTTCGCCTGCACCAGCGCCCGGTCCGGATCGACCAGGCAGAACGCGTTGAGAGCGCCGTCGCGGGCCGCGACGGCGTCCAGGCAGGCTTGCGCTGCTTCGACGGGGGAGAGCTGCCCGGCCGCATAGGCCGAGACCAACTGAACCGCCGTCAGCACGGTGGGATCGGTGGGGAGATCGGGCTGCGTCATGGCGGGGCTCCTTCAGCCGGGCACGTACCCGAGCGTCTTGTCGACAACGTTGTCCAGCGGCAGTCCGGCTTCCCACCTGCCGAAATTGTCGGTGAATGCGCGGACGATCTCGGTGCGCCAGCCGTGGAAATCACCCGAATTGTGTGGCGTGAGCACCACGTTCGGTAGATCCCAGAGCGGATGACCCGCGGGCAGCGGTTCCGGATCCACCACGTCCAGTGCGGCCGCGGCGATCGAACCGTTGCCGAGCGCGGCGACGAGATCGTCGGTAACCACTAATTCCCCGCGCCCGACATTGACAAACCTGGCATGCGGTTTCATGGCCGCGAACGCGGCGGCGTCGAACATGTGCCGGGTCCGCGCGGTGAGCGGCGCGATCGCGATCACGTAGTCCGCGCCGGGTAGTTCGGCGTGCAGGTCGTCGCTGATGGTGCCGAAATCCGGGTCACCGGAGCGGGCGCGGCGCCCGACCCCGCGCACCGTCATGCCCGCGGCGCGCAGCAATCGCGCGGTGGTGCGGCCGATCGAGCCGGTCCCGACGATCAGTGCCGTGGTCCCGGCCACGCGTTCGGATTCCCGGTGCCGCCACTCGTGCCGCTGCTGCAACCGGATCGAGCCGGGCAGGTCCTTGGCGAACGAGATGATCTGTCCGAGGACATATTCGGCGATGGCCGTATCGAAGACATTGCGGGTATTGGTGACCACCACCTCGGATGCGCGCAGCTCCGGGAACATCACCGGGTCAACCCCCACACCGCCCATGTGCAGCCAGCGCAGGCGATCGGCGCTGGGCCACGCACCGGGAACGGCGCGGGTCTGGAAGTCGTAGACGAACAGCACATCGGCGCCGTGTAGCGCATCGGCGAGCCCGTCGGCCTCGGTGTAGCGCACGTCGGCGCGCTCGGCAACGGGGGCCATGAGGTCCGATTCGGGCAGGCTGTCACGATGTAGGACGGTGACAATCGGCCCGTTTTCCACATTGACACCGTACGATCAGATCGTATGATTGTCAACAATCCGATCGTGTTCGGAGGTCTGCCCGGCTGAGCGCGAGAGGGGCCGCAGTGGAGTTCAGCTTCCCGGACATCGACGGGCCGGTAGCCCAACGAGGTATCGGCGTGATCGCGCCGTTCGACCTCGCCCTCGAACGGGAACTGTGGCGGTGGGCGCCCCTGGAGGTGAGTCTGCACCTGGCCCGCACACCCTATGAACCGGTGCCGGTCTCCCTGGCGATGGCCGAACTCGTGTCCAACCCGCTGCACCTCACGGCGGCCACGCACGACGTGCTGCACGTGGAACCGGAAGTCGTTGCTTACCTGTGTACTTCGGGCAGTTTCATCAACGGGCTCGCCTACGAACGATCCCTGCGGGAAACGATCTGCCTGGCCGGCGCACCGGACGCGGTGACCACCTCCGGCGCCCTGGTGGAAGCGATCAAGCACCTCAACATCACCCGCATGTCGGTGATCACCCCGTACGACGAGATCCTCACCGGCAAACTGCACGAGTTCCTCGACGAAGCGGGCTGCACCACGATCAAGTCCGATCATCTCGGGCTCGGCGGCGGCATCTGGAAGGTCAACTACCGCACCATCGCCGAACGGATACTCGGCGCCGACGACCCCCGCTCGGAAGCGATCTTCGTCAGCTGCACCAACCTGCCGACCTACGACGTGATCGAGCCACTCGAACAGGCACTCGGCAAACCCGTCCTCACCGCCAATCAACTGACCATGTGGGCCTGCCTCGGCCGGATGAAACTCCCCATGATGGGCCCAGGAAAGTGGCTCGTGAATGTCTTCTGACCGAATGGGGACGCGACATTCTGCCCAGGAAAGTGGCTCGTCAATGACTTCTGAACGGAGCGAGATGCACACGCCCACCATCGGATTCATCTACCCCGACCACGCCGCCGAGGACGACTACCCGCGCGCCGCGGCCCTGCTCGGCGCCGCGTTGCCGGTGGCCCACATCTACGGCACCGACCTGCACGCCGTCCCCGAACTGCTCGATCTGGGCAGCCCGGAGAAGCTGAGCCACGGCGCTTCGTTGCTCGCGGCCGAAGACCCCGCCGCCGTGGTCTGGGCGTGCACCTCGGGCAGTTTCGTCTACGGGCCACAGGGTGCGCGCGGTCAGGTCGAGAGTCTTGCCGAGGCGGCCGGAGTGCCAGCCTCGAGCACGAGTTTCGCGTTCGTCGAAGCGGCGCGGGCGCTCGGTGTGCGGCGCGTGGCTGTGGTCGCGAGCTACCCCGAGGAGGTGGCACGGTTGTTCGTCGACTTCCTCGCCGACGCGGGCATCGAAGTGGTGTCGATGTCGAGCGCCGGGATCGACACCGCTGCCGAGGTCGGCACCCTCACTCCCGACCAGGTTTTGACCCTGGCCGTCACCAACGACCACCCCGACGCCCAGGCACTGCTCATCCCGGATACGGCGATGCATACTCTCGAGGTGCTCCCGAAACTCGAGGCCGCGCTCGGCAAGCCGGTGCTGACGGCGAACCAGGTCACCATCTGGGAAGGTCTGCGGCTGGCCGGGGTCACCGCGGTCGCTCCCGAGCTGGGCGCGTTGTTCGCGGAGGGGAGTCGCCATGTCGATCATTGATTTCGAGCCGGTCAACCAGCAGTCCACCGCGGAGATGATCGCCGACCGCCTGCGCGAGGCGATCATGCGCGGCGCGCTGGCGCCCGGCGCCCAACTCGGGGAAGCCGACCTGGCAACCAGTTTCGGCGTCTCCCGTGGACCCGTGCGCGAGGCCATGCAACGCCTCGTGCAAGAGGGCCTGCTGTTCAGCATCCGCAACCGCGGCATCTTCGTCATCGAACTCACCACCGACGATGTCATCGACATCTACCGCGCCCGCACCGCCCTGGAAGGCGGTGCGCTCGACCTCATCCTCGACGGCCGCCGCGACATCGCCTACGCCGCACTGCGACCCAGCGTCACCGCCATGCGGCGCACCGCCGAGGCGGGCGATGCCGCCGGTGTCTCCGATGCCGACCAGGCCTTCCACGAAGCGCTCGTCACCGCCGCCGACAGCCCCCGCCTCGTTCGCGCCGCCCGCACCCTGCTCATCGAAACCCGCATGTGCCTGGGCGCCCTCCAAACCACCTACCCCGACCTGCGCGAACAAGCTCGCGAACACGTCGAACTCCACGAGGCGATCGGCGTCGGCTCACCCGAGCGTGCTCGCGCTCTGCTCGTGGAACACATGGACGACGCGGTGCGGCGCCTGCGCGACCGCTAGCTCCGTTGCCCCCGTCGTCACGTCGGTCCGTCGTGGCTGAGCCGGGAGCGGGTGACGTGCGAGGCGATGGTGCGCGACGGGCAGAATGGACGCGTACGAACACCCCGACTCCCACCAGGAGCTCTCGTGGACAGCGAACAGCGGACACGCGCACAGGCTTTCGTCGATCTGCACCGCGACGGCTGCTTCCTGTTGCCGAATGCCTGGGATGCCGGGAGCGCGCGGATCCTGGAGTCGGTGGGATTTCCCGCCATCGCGACCACCAGCGCTGGGGTCGCCTTCTCGTTCGGTCGACCCGATCACGACTTCTTCACCGAGCACGGTGAGCACGGCCGCGTGGATCGTTCGACGATGATGCGGCGGATCCACGAGATCACCAGCTCCGTGCGGGTGCCGGTCAGCGCCGATCTCGAGGAGGGGTACGGGCCGGACGCCCAGGATGTGGCGACCACCCTCTCCCTCGCCATCGACGCCGGTGCGGCGGGCGGCAACATCGAGGACTTCACCGGCGACCGAACCACGCCGCTGTTCGACGAGGTGCACGCGGTGGACCGGGTCCGGGCGGCGCGCGCGGCGGTGGCCGCCAGCGGTGAGCCGTTCGTGCTCGTCGGCCGTACCGACGCGCTGCTCGTGGACGCCGGTCTCGACGAGGCGATCCGCCGCGCCAACTCCTACCTCGCCGCGGGCGCGGACTGCGCCTTCGTCCCCGGGGCGGCCGACGCCGCCACGATCGCCACGCTCGTCGAGGCGATCGACGGACCGCTCAACGTCGTCATGGGCCTGACCGGTGGCGGCTTGTCGATGGCCGAACTCGCCGACCTCGGCGTCCGCCGGGTCACCGTGGGCGGCAGCATCGCCCGCCTGCTCTACCGCCACCTGCTCGACGCGGCCACCGAGCTCTCCGAGCACGGCACTTTCACCTACGGCGACACCCAACTCACCCAGACGGCGCTCAACGCCCACTTCACCGACCGCACCTGACGGGTGAGCTCGCTCGTCGGTCTCATCAGGAAGTGGGCCGGGCACCTCGCAGGTCGAGGAGCATGCCGAGGTACCCCATTTCCTGACTTTGGGATTGGGCCATGGCGCGGGCGGCCTGTTTCACCGGACCCGAGGTGAGCAGGGTGTCCGCGGCGCGGGCCATCGTGACGCCGCCCGCGTGATGGCGGTACATCAGTTGCAGGAACAAGGTTTCGGCGTCGGCCGCACGGGCCACCGCGAGGGTGTCGAGGTCGGCGATGGTGGCCATACCGGGCATCGTGGTCGGCGCGGCGGTCGAGTGGTGGTGGGTTCCCGCCATCCAGGTCATCGGGACGTCGGCCGTGGGGGCGGCGCCCGCCAGCTGGGTCCAGCCGAGCAAGGTGCCGATCTCCACGCGCTGAGTGTCGGCGATCTGGTCGGCCAGCCGGCGCACGGTGGGATCCGCGGCCGGGTCGAGGCGCTCGGTGAGGATCAGCGCCTGCTGGTGGTGCGCGGTCATGTCCTGGACGAAGCCCAGCTCCGTCGTGGTGAGAACCGGTGCGGGCGTGGCTGTCTCGGTGACGAAGAGCGGTCGCAGGGCCGCCCCGAGTGCCAGCAGGAAGAGGACGGCGGCCCCGGCGAACGCCACGCGGATCACCCGGTTCACGGTCACGACCCGACCGTGGACTGCTGATTCGCGGGCGGTGTGTACACCTCGTTGTCGAGCTGCAACACCATGAACCCGTTGTCGGAACAGGTGACATACAGCTGATCGCCACGCCACTCCGGCGGGGACAGGCACCAGTCCGTGGACAGGTCGCCGAACGCGATATCGCCGGCCCGCGCGGTCAGCACCTGCGTGGGATCGAACAGCCCCTCGGCCATCGACCGCAATGCCGCCGGGGCGCTCATCACCGGAATGCCGATGATCGAGGCCAGGGCATGGGGCGAGTTCCAGATCTCGAGATTGCGTCCGGTGCGGGCAGGCGGATTAAAGTAGGCGATCTCGCGGATGTCGCCGGGATCGCGGACGTCGAACACCCGGATACCGGAGGAGATCCAGCCGCAGGCCAGGGCGGTCGGATCGTCGGGACGGTCGGCGGTGCAGTAGTGCGATTCGTAGGAGAACGCCGAACCGCCCATCGAGGAACCGATGCCCGCGTCGATATTGGCGGGCAGATTGATCTCGAGTTTGATCTTGGCGGTGATCCGGGGAGCGCTGTCGTCGGACACATCGATGAGTTTCACGCCACCGGAACCGCCCTCGTCGACCGTGAACAGATGGGGCACACCGTCATAGGTCACGGGCACGCTGTGCTGGGTGGCCCAGCCGTCGGTCCAGAACGTGCGGCCGAGATGGGGGACATGTGGATTCGGGTCGCGGCGTTGCACCGCGCTCACATCGAGCACGGTGAATCCGCCCAGGGCGGAGATGTAGAGCCGGTTTCCGTCGGGGCTCACCCCGAGCCCGTGCGCCTCGATCCCCGTCAGCCCCTGCCAGATCACCCGGGGATTCGCTGGATCGGTGAGGTCGATCGCACTGAGAAAACCGGGGACAAGGCCAGACGCCCAGTACGTGCGCCCGTCGGGGGAGAAGCCGCCCTCGTGTGTCGTGATCGGTAGCGGCATCAGCAGATTCGAGCCGGTCCCGGGATTGAGCAGCCGGGGATGCGCGCAATCGGAGATGTCGTACACCGACAGGTATCCGGCTCCGATGCCGACCGGCACACCCGTCCCGACGAGCAGTTTGCGAGCCGTGTTGACCTTCAACGTCTCCCAGGTGCCAGCCAGCATGGCGGGTTCGGCGAGGGTCGCGGTCAGCCTCGGATTCGCCGGATCGGAGACATCGAGGACCTGGACGCCGGGGTGCTCGCTGAGCATGTTGCCGGGGAAGAACGTGCCCATGTAGGCGCAGTGCTCGAAACTCGTGGAGGTGATGCCCGCTCCGCGCCCGGCGTAGCCCCCGGCCATCGACATATTGCAGCGATAGCCCTGGGTGCTGCGCCCGCTGTCCCGGTCACCGGCGGGCACGTCGCCCTGCAATCCGGTCTCCGGCAGCGATCCGGGTCCGCAATCGGCCCGCGGCACCGCCGTTCGGCCCACATCGAGGAATTCCTGCACCGCGCCGCTCAGGTCGGCGCCGAAATCGGCTGACGCACCGGAGGGCAGGCAGACGGCCACGAGTGCGGTGATCGCGGCCGCCGCCACGATCCGCACCAGCGAATGTCGTCGGCTGTTCGGCGGTGCCGCACCGGAATCGCCCGGCGGAATCGCGGGCGCGGCCTCGGGTCGTGTGTCGGTGTGCGGACGTGATGGCATCGTTGCCCTCCCGAATCAATGATGCGGCCAACACAACTGGCTCAGACAGTTGTGCCGCATCACGAATAGTAAGCCGGTCGAATGGTTGCCGAAGGGTGTTTCGGGGAACAGGGTGTTGGGCGGGGCTCGCGCTTACCTCGGGTCGCCACCCATACGCTGTACGGTTGCTCTGCACGACCAGCGCGTCTGAAAAGGCGGGGAGTTTCCGCGATCGGAGAGGACTCGGACCCATGTCGAACGATGTCGTAGGAAGTTCCGGCACCGCACCGCCGCCGGGCGGATCGGTAGCCGGTGGGTCGCCGGGCAAGCCGAGGCTGGATCTGCTCATCTTCTGCGCCACCGCGATCGGCGCACTCGCCTTCGTCGCCTGGGGTGTCCTCGACGACGAGAGCCTCGCCTCCGCGGCGAGCACCGCTCAGAAGTGGGTCATCACCAATACCGGCTGGTTGTTCGTGCTCACCGCCACCGCGTTCGTGGTGTTCGTGATCTGGCTGGCGATCAGCCGCTACGGCCGGATCCCGCTGGGCGCCGACGACGAGAAACCCGAATTCCGCACCGTGTCGTGGATCGCGATGATGTTCAGCGCCGGCATGGGCATCGGCCTGATGTTCTGGGGTGTGGCGGAACCGTTGTCGCACTTCGTGAACCCCCCGCCGCACACCGCCGAGCCGGGCTCGCCGGCCGCGGCGGAGGTCGCCATGGCCACCACGCTGTTCCACTGGACACTGCACCCGTGGGCGATCTACGCCGTCGCAGGCCTGGCCATCGCCTACGGCACATTCCGAAAAGGCCGCTCGCAGTTGATCTCCTCGGTGTTCCGCCCGCTGCTGGGCCGGCACGCCGACGGCATCGGCGGCCGGGCGATCGACATGATGGCGATCTTCGCGACCCTGTTCGGCTCGGCGGCCTCCCTCGGCCTCGGCGCGCTGCAGATCGGCGCGGGCATGGAGTTCAACGGCTGGATCGACGGCATCGGAAAGATCGGCCTGGTGGCGATCATCGCGGGCCTGTCGGTGGCCTTCGTGCTGTCGGCGGTCTCGGGCGTCGAACGCGGCATCCAGTGGCTGTCCAACATCAATATGGTGCTGGCCCTTGCGATCGCGGCGTTCGTGTTCATCGCGGGCCCCACGCTGTTCGTCCTCAATATCCTGCCCACCTCCATCGGTGACTACATCGAGGGCCTGCCGACCATGGCCTCGCGCACCGGCGCCGGTGACGACGCGATGCAGACGTGGCTGTCGAGCTGGACCATCTTCTACTGGGCCTGGTGGATCTCGTGGACGCCGTTCGTCGGCATGTTCATCGCGCGGATCAGCCGTGGCCGCACCATTCGTCAGTTCGTCACCGGCGTGCTGCTGGTGCCGAGCGTGGTGAGTCTGCTGTGGTTCGCGATCTTCGGTGGTGCGGGCATCGCCGAACAGGCCGAACACGGCGACCTCACCGAACCGGACGGCTCGGTCGACTCGAACTTCGCGCTGTTCCACCTGCTGGACCAGTACCCGATCACCTCGGTGACCACGGTGGTCGTGATGATCCTCGTCGCGATCTTCTTCGTCTCCGGTGCCGACGCGGCCTCCATCGTGATGGGCACCCTGTCCGAACGCGGCAGCATCGAACCGTCGAAGTGGGTCGTCATCTTCTGGGGCGCGGCCACCGGCGCGGTCGCCGCGATCATGCTGGTGATCGCCGATTCCGACAATCTCGGCGGCGCTCTGACCGGCCTCCAGGCGTTGACCACCGTGGTGTCACTGCCGTTCCTGGTGGTGATGGTGGCGATGTGCGTGTCGCTGTACAAGGACCTGCGCGACGACCCGCTGATCCTGCGCATGGATCGTGGCATCGAACTGGTCGAGGTCGCCGTCGACCAGGGCACCGAATTGCACGAGGGTGACTTCGCGCTCGTCACCGAGGCCTCGCCGGACAAGGTCGAAGTCGCCGACGATCCCCCCGTCGCCGGTACCGAACGCGGCTAGTCCGCGGCGTCGATCCTGGCCTGCGCCGACGACAATTCGGCGCAGGCCAGTCGCAGGCGATCCCGCAGTGCGTCCGCGGATTCGGCGATCGCCGCCTGGGATCGGACGTACTCCGCTCGTCCGGCCGGTGTTTCGATGCGCACCGGCTCGTAGCCGAAGCCCGACAGATCGTAGGGGCTGGCCCGCATGTCGAGTTCCCGTGCGGTGCAGGCGAGTTCGAAGCAATCGAGCAGCAGGTCCGAGGAGATCAGGGGTGCGAGCTTGAAACCCCACTTGTAGAGATCCATATTCGCGTGCAGACAGCCCGGCTGCTCCCGCTGCACCTGGTCCGCGCGAGTGAGCGGTTCGGCATTGCGCCCCACCGCCTCCGGGGTGAAGAACCGGAACGCGTCGAAGTGCGTGCACCGCAACGACATCGACTCCACCACCGCGTCCGTCCCCGCGTGTCCCAGACGCAGCGGAACCTGCTGATGCCGCACGTCGTCGGTGCGATAGACCATCGCCCACTCGTGCAGCCCGAAACACGACAACTGCGCCGGACGTCGTGCTGTCGCGGTGAGCAGTCCGGATACGAAGGAGATCGTGTCGCGCCGCTTGGCCAGATAGGCCGGGTCGGCGGTGAACACCCCCGGCTCGCCCGGTCGCTCGTAGTACCCGCGCGCGCCCCGATATTCTCCCGCCGCGCGCAGCCCGACCCCGAACCCTGGATGCCATCGGCGTAGCTGCGACGGCTTGTTGCCGTAGTAGGTGAACAAGAAATCCACGACCGGATGCGTGGTCCCCGCCGCACGGCGCTCGAGATAGGGACCGACCAGCCGATCGAGCCGATCACAGTGTGCGCGCGCGGCGGTCCGCCACTCGACCGCAGGCAATACCCGCAGGTCGAGAGCGTAGTCCAGGTCGCCGTACGTGCTCACCTGAACATTCTCCCGCACCGATTCTGCGCGGTGGATTCACCCCGAATCCAGACTCTGGGTGGCTGGTCGGGCTGGACGGAGGAGCCTGATGATCGACGTCCGATGTTGCCTACGTCGGTGCAGCTCGTCTCAGCTGGAACCGCTGGGCAACAGTCCAGCCGAGCCACTGCCGAGCTGGGGGTCTCCGGTGATCTCGATGACAAGGGTCTTGGTGGAGGAGCCCTGAGTGGCCACGATCGTGTATGTGCCCTTGGCCGGCGGGCGCCAGGTGCCGCGGATCGCGCTGCGCTCCCGGTCCGGATAGTCCAGGCGCTCGGGCGAACTCAGCTCACGGCCGTTGATCGTCACGGTGGCGGGCAGTGCGTAGTCGGAGCCGAACATCCGGGCCATAACGCTGCAGTTGGCACCCACATAGTCGCAGGCGACGGGTACTTCGCTGTTACCCCAGGCGTAGATCGTGATGTCCTCCACCTCCGCCGAGGCCGCGGGAGCCAGGGTAGCCGGGAGGATCAGTGCGCCCGCCGCGACGGCGGTCAGTCCTGCGATTCGCATGGATTCGGTGGTCCTTCGTATCGGTGTGGTCGGCCCCGGCGCTCGATCGGGAACCGCGTGAAGCGGTAGCGTTCCACAGTTTTCGCGGGGCCGGTACCCCGAAAACCCAGGGCTTGACCCTATGTTCGGGCAGCGGCCGGCGGGGTTGGCGACGGTGGCGTCGACAAGGCGGTGGTCGCCCTCGCCTGGGAGATAGTGTTGCGGGGGTGTCTTCGTCTTCGGCCCTGGTGGGCCCCCGATCGGACCGCGTCGGCCGCAAGCGAGGGCTCACGCGCACGGTCTCGGCCCTTCCCGTTCCGATCCGTTTGATTCTCGTGTCGATCGTTGGGTTCAACATCGGCTTCTACCTGGTCGTGCCCTTTCTCGCGGTCCATTTGGCCGACGATCTCGGGTTGGCGGCTGGAGTGATCGGCACCGTGCTCGGATTGCGGATGTTGGCACAGCAGGGACTGTTCTTTCTCGGTGGGGCGCTGGCGGAACGCCTGGGGTATCGGCGTATGGCCCTGAGTGGAATCGCGTTGCGGGTCACTGGTTTCGGCGTACTCGCTGTGGCGGACTCCTTGGCGACGGTGATCACCGGCGTGCTGCTGGTCGGTGCGGCGGCCGCCCTGTTCGCGCCCGCGGTCGAGGGCGCGAATGCGGCGTACGGTCGCCAGTTGGAGGACGCCGGGGTACTGCCGCGCGCCGAGGTGTTCGGACTCGAGCAGATGGCCGGTCGCGTCGGAATGGTCATGGGGCCGATACTGGGTGCGTTGCTGCTGACAGTGCCGTTCGCGTGGACCGCCGGTATCGCCGCGGCTCTGTTCGCGGTGATCGGAATGCTGTTCCTGCGCTGGTTCCCGGAACCGCCGCGCCGTGATATCGACGTGGTGTCGATCGTCGGGGTATTGCGTGTGGTGGCCCGCAATGGCGAGTTCCTGGCCTATGCCGGATTGTGGGCGATCCAGCTGGCGGCTGTGAGCTTGGTGTATCTGATGCTGCCGATGGAATTGGCCGCAGTCGGCGCTGATCGGTTCGTCGGGTGGGCCTACGTGGTGGCGGCGCTGGTGGTACTGGGCGGACAGATCCCGATGCTGCAGATTATCGCCCGCATCGGAAATCGCCGAGCGTTGACCTGGGGGTTCCTGATCATGGGCGGCGGCTTCGTCGTTCCCTCGATAGTTCCGGTCACTCAGCTATGGGTGTTCATGGGAGTGCTCGGCTGGCTGGTTCTGCTCAACGCCGGTCAGATGCTGCTCGTTCCGGCACTACGTGACGCGGTGGCCGCGACCGCCCGGGAGAGCTACTTGAGCGCACATTTCGGCGCGATGAACTCGCTGGGTGGAGTGCTCTGCGTCTTGGCCTCAGCCGCCGCCGGATCGGCTTACGCCGCGATCGGTGCGACACCGTGGGGTCGGGCGATGGTGTGGTTGGTAGCCGCGGTGTGTATCGCGGGGGGGTCTGCGGTCACACTGGCGCTGTCCCGCCGCCGACGCGCGATCGCGCCGCCGCCGGAGGGCGCGAGCGGCTAGTTCGGCAGCTCGATCGCACGGAGCCGGTCGACGAGTTCATCGAGCGCGAAGGGAATCGTCAACGGGTTCGGCATGGAGATGGCATCGCTGGTGATGGCGTCCAGTTTGACCACCCGGCCTTCGCGCACCGCCGCGAGCGTGGGAAACAACGGATTCGATTCGATGCGCTCGCGGTCTCTGTCCCAGTTGTCGACCACGATCACATCGGCGTCGATGCGCTCCAGCAGTTCGGTCGACAGTTCCTGGTAGAGGCCGTTGGCGAAGGCTCCGGACAATGCGGGCGGCGGGACGAAGCCGAGCGCGGACAGAATCTGGAACCGCGCCGACTCCGGTGCGAAAACCCGGAACTGCCCGGACGGCCACCGGATCACCAATGTGGCCGTGCGTCCGGCGAATTCGGGGTGGGCGGTCCTGGCGCCGGCCAGACGATTCCGGACATCGGTCACCAATTCTTGTGCGCGGCCAGGTAATCCGACGGCCTGGCCGATGCGGGTGGTCACCTCATCCCAGGGCAATACCCAATCCCGGTGTTCGGCTGCGCGCAGCACGGTGGGTGCGATGGCACTGAGCTGCTGGTACACGGTAGCGTCAATGGCATTGTTCACGGCCAGAATCAGGTCCGGGCGTACCGCCGCCACCGCTTCCACACTGAAATCCGTGGTGGCTTCGGAGAGCGCGGGCACCTGCCTGGCACCGAGAGCGGATTCGGCCCAGGCTCCGATGCCGTCGTCGGTGGAGCCTCGCCACACGGGTACAAGAGCCGGGATCACGCCCAAGGCAAGTAGTACGTCGGCGTCGCCGATGCCGATGACCGCGATGCGTGTCGGGGCGCGGTGGATCGTGGTCGCGCCGTGGCGATGGCTGATGGTCACGGGATAGGCCCCCGCTTCCGGTGTGACAGCGGGATGTGCGCCGTCTGCACCGATCGTGGCGTCCGCCGAACATGCTGTCGCGAGGCCGGAGACGACGACGAGCGACAGTTTGAGTGCCTGCCGCCGGGAGATGACGTAATCCACGAGGTTCCTTTCGAGCACCGTCCAAATAATGGCAAGGCTACCCTAATAATGGGCACTCGGTCTCTACGAAGATCAACGGACAAAAACGAACTCGGCCGCTTCATCCCACCGGCACGCGGTATCGCGCATGAAATCGATCAGGGCATGGCGTCGTGTGACAGTGCGGCACGGGTGGTCACGGGGGCGGTCAGTGCGCCGGCGAGCATGTCGATGATCTCTTCCCGTGCTCGCGCGTCGGTGGCCCGCGCCGCACCCGCCTCCGCCGCGCGTTCGTGGTCGGCGACGAGCGCGAAGACCATGGTGGTCAGTGCTCGCAACCGGCGCACCCGCAGCCGGGGTGGCAGGGTGGCGAGCTCTCGGTCCAGGCCCTGCATGATGACGCGCACCGACGTGCGGCCCGCGCTGTCGAGGTTGGCCGCGTCGGAGACCGCCGGGTGCGGGTGGATCTGTTCGAGAAATCGCGCGTAGTGGCGGATTCCGTGCCGTTCGCCGAGTTCGAACATGGGCACCACCAGGGCTTCGAGTAGCCCGTGCACACCGGGGGGCCGATTCGAGCCCGCTTGTTCGGCGAGCAGTTCCAGTCGCCGCACCTCCAACGTCGCCAGCCGGAACTCGACCACTGCTTCGATGAGTCCGTCGCGGGATCCGAAGTGATACTGGATCGCTGAATTGTTTCGCTGACCTGCGGCAGCGGCGATATCGCGCAGCGGCACCGACCGTCCGTGCTCGGCGATCAGACGCTCCGCCGCGACGATGATGCGTTCCCGCGCTGCTGTCCCTGCCACAGTCCGCACAGTAGCCGTTCCCCGGCAAGAATGAGAACTGATCCTTGACAGTTAAGCAATAGTTCTTAAAACTGCGTGTGACCGCAGACACATGCGGCGATATTCGGAGAGGAACTTGCGCCATGATCCTGGATGCCTTCCGGCTCGACGGTCGCGTTGCCATCGTCACCGGAGCGGGCCGCGGTATAGGCGCGGCCACCGCGCTCGCGCTCGCCGAAGCCGGTGCCGACGTCGCCATCGCCGCCCGCACCACCGAACAGCTCGACGAGGTCGCCGGGAAGATCCGCGCCCTGGGCCGCCGTGCCGTGACCGTTACGGCGGATCTGTCCGACCTGGCCGCGGTGAAGGCCTTCGCCGACACCGCCGCCGCCGAACTGGGCCGCATCGACATCGTGGTCAACAATGTCGGCGGCACCATGCCCAATACCTTCATGACCACCTCCCCGGAGTTCCTGGAGGAGGCTTTCCGCTTCAATGTGTCCACCGCGCACGCGCTCACCCAGGCCGCGGTACCGCACCTGCTGGAGTCGGACAACGCCTCGGTGGTCAGCATCTCCTCGATGATGGGCCGCACCGCGGGCCGTGGTTTCCTCGCCTACGGCACCGCCAAAGCCGCTCTCGCGCACTGGACCCGGCTGGCCGCCACCGACCTGTCGCCCCGCATCCGCGTCAATGCCATCGCGGTCGGGTCGGTACTCACCTCGGCGTTGGATGTCGTTGCGAGTCAACCCGAGATCAAGGCCGCGATGGAAGCCGCGACTCCGCTGGGTCGGCTCGGCGAGCCCTGGGAAATCGCGGCGGCCATCGTCTACCTCAGTTCCCGTGCGGGCGGCTACGTCACCGGCAAGATTCTCGAGGTCGACGGCGGCATCGAAAGCCCCAATTTCGAACTCGGCCTGCCCGACCTGTGATCCACT
This sequence comes from Nocardia sp. NPDC057272, assembly GCF_042668615.1. Taxonomy (NCBI): domain Bacteria; kingdom Bacillati; phylum Actinomycetota; class Actinomycetes; order Mycobacteriales; family Nocardiaceae; genus Nocardia; species Nocardia sp. NPDC057272. The sequence continues at coordinate 131,075 of NZ_JBHUYK010000007.1, forward strand.
CCCGCGCAAAGGATCTGACATGACCTACCGTGTAATCCAATGGAGCACCGGAAACGTCGGTGCGCGAGCACTGCGTTCCATCATCGCCCGGCCCGAACTGGAACTCGTCGGCGTGTGGGTATCGAGCGCGGCCAAAGCCGGGAAGGACGCGGGCGAGCTCGCCGGGCTGTCCGTCGTCACCGGCATCACCGCCACCACCGATGCCGACGCCCTGGTGGCCATGAAACCCGACTGCATCGTGCACACCGCCATGGCCGACGACCGGCTGATGGAATCTGTCGAGGACCTGAAACGGTTCCTGCGCGCCGGCATCAATGTGGTCTCGAGCAGTCCGGTCTTCCTGCAATACCCGTACGGCACCCTGCCCGACGAGGCGATCGCCCCGATCGTCGCGGCCGCCGAGGAAGGCGGTGCGTCCCTGTGGGTCAACGGTATCGACCCGGGCTGGGCCAACGACTGGCTGCCGCTGCTGCTCTCCAGCGGCTCCGAACGGATCGACCGGATCATCTGCTCGGAGATCATGGACTATTCCACCTACGACAATCCCAAGGTCGTCTTCGACATCATGGGATTCGGCAGTGACCTCGACGCCCTGCCCATGCTGCTGCAACCCGGCGTCCTCACCCTTGCCTGGGGCAGCGTCATCCGGCAGCTCGCCGCCGCGCTCGATATCGAACTCGATTCCGTCACACAACATTTCGAACGGCTACCGGCCACCGGTGAGCTGACTGTCGGCGACCGCACCATCACCGCGGGTACGGCCGCCGCGCTGCGCTTCCAAGTCCACGGCATCCGCGCCGGCCGCGAGGTGCTGACCCTCGAACACGTCACCCGCCTGCACCCCGACCTGGCTCCCGATTGGCCACAGCCGACCGGAAAGGGCGGCTACCGCGTCGAAATCCAGGGCGAACCGGACTACCGACTCGACCTTCAGCTCACCAGCGACGGTGACCACGCTCTCGCCGGTGTGGTCGGCACCGCCGCCCGCTTGGTCAGTGCCGTCTCGGCCGTGGTCGAGGCCCGCCCCGGCCTGCTGACCGCCACCGATCTGCCCCTCACCACCGGCCGTGGACTGATGTCCTGACGGCCCGCTGTTCCGCGACTCGACTGGTGCCGAAAATCTAGAACACGTTATAGTTCGGCTGATCGGGCGACGATGCGGTCGGCCCGTGCTCGGAAGGGTGGACAAGTGCGGGCCTGGGATGACGCAGCCGATGTCGTGGTCGTCGGATACGGCGGAGCGGGAGCGGCCGCCGCGCTGGCCGCGCGGGAATCCGGCGCCGAGGTGCTGGCTGTCGACCGGTATCTGGGTGGCGGCGCTACGGCGCTGTCGGGTGGCATCGTGTACGCGGGCGGTGGCACCTGGGTGCAACGCGACGCGGGCATCGACGACGACGTCGACACCATGCTCGCGTACCTGCAGGCCGAGGTCGGTGACGCCGTGAGCGCCGCGACGCTGCGCCGATTCTGCGAAGAGTCCCCGGCGATGATCGACTGGCTGACCGGGCACGGCGTGCCCTTCCAGCCTTCGGTGTGCCCGTACAAGACGTCCTATCCGACCGATGACTACTACCTGTACTACTCGGGCAGCGAAAACTCCGGCGGTTACCGGGATCTCGCGAAACCGCGTCAACGCGGTCACCGCACGCACGGCCCCGGCGTCTCGGGCAAGGCACTGTTCGGGCCGCTGGCGGCGTCGGCGTCCGAGCACGGCGTTCGCGTCCGGACCGGCACCAGGGCGGCTCGGCTCGTTGTCGAGGACGGGCGCGTGACGGGCATCGAGGCGCTCACGATCGCCGACGCACCCGCGGCGGTACGGCGCCGATTCGCCGCGCTCGCCCGGATGTCGGCGAAACCCGGTGTGTATCACCAGGGTTTGCGCCGGGCGGTGGAAAAGCTGCTGGCCCGGATCGAGCGCAGATACGGTGTGCCGGTCCGGATCCAGGCGAGATCCGGCGTGGTGCTCACCACGGGTGGGTTCATCGCGAACGGGGAGATGGTCGCACGGCACGCCCCCGCGTATCCGTGGTCGCAGGGACTGCCGCTGGGGAGCGCCGGTGACGACGGCAGCGGCATCACCATGGCGCTCGACATCGGCGCGGCGAGCGGCAAGATGGACGCGCTGTCGACCTGGCGGTTCATCGCGCCGCCCAGCGCGTTCTTCGGAGCGATCGCGGTGAATGCCCTGGGCGAGCGCATGATCGACGAGTCCCGCTACGGCGCGGCTCTCGGCGCGGCCATCGCCACCAGTCCAGGTCATCGCGCGTGGCTGCTCGTCGACGCGGAGCTGGAGGCCGAAGCTCGCGGCCAGATCGGCGCACAGTCGGTGTGGTTCCAGCGAATGCAGACCGAGCGTTTGCTGCGGATCGGGCGCGTCACGGGGAACACCGTCGAGGAGGCGGCCGCACGGGCCGGGATCGACCGGTCCGCCCTGCGCGCCACCCTCGACGCGCACAACCGCGCCATCGAGGACAACCGCCCCGATCCGCTGGGCAAGCCCGACGACCTCCGCCGCCCGTTGCGCACCGGACCGTTCGCCCTGCTGGATATCTCGTTCAAGGCGCGGCTCACCTACCCGATGCCGATGCTCACACTCGGCGGCCTGCTGGTGGACGAGGACACCGGCGCTGTTCGCCTCGAGAGCGGGGGAGTCGTGCCGGGACTCTTCGCCGCGGGGCGCGCGGCGGTCGGCGTCTGTTCGAACTCCTACATCAGTGGCCTGTCGCTGGCCGACTGCATCTTCTCGGGGCGGCGGGCGGGCACCCACAGCGCCCAGCCGCTGCTACCTCGGTGAGGACCCTCGCAGACGCCGGCTGATCATGCGGGCATTCGATCCGGCGGGCCGCTCGCTCGATCGATCTCGGTGACGAACGCGCTGACCTCGGCCAAGGCGTACGGCTCGCGCACCGCCGGTTCCTTCGTCGCGGCCAGCCCGACCGAAGGTGAGGTCGGCCACCGGTGAGAACAGCACCAGCCCGGACGGTTGTGGAAGCCCCCGCCGGGCCAGCTCACCGGCGAGGGCCAGTGCCAGGTGTGCGCCCGCGGAGTCTCCAGCGACGACGATGTCGGCGGGGCGATGCCCGCGGGCGAGTACGGGAAAACGCGTCACCGTCCAGGACGACATGACCAGGCGCAACCCGTGCATTGCCGCGCGTCCGATACGGACGCCTGCGCGAGTGGCAGTGTCGCGACGAGATTTCGATCCATGCCGTGCATCATGCTCGGACAACAGGGCAACTGACAAGAACTCATGTCAAAACGCCCGACAGTCCTGTACTTTGTTGACATGACTTCATGTCAAAACTGGGACAGTCAATGAAAGGGCAGGTCATCGCGGTGACCGGCGGTGCGCGTGGGATCGGGAGGGAGATCGCCGCGCGGCTCGCCCGCGCGGGTGCGCGCGTCGCGATCGGCGACATCGACGAATCGGCGGCACACGCCACCGCCACCGAACTGGGGGCGCGGGTGCGGGGCTTCGGCGTCGATGTCGCCGACCGGGATTCGTTCGCGACGTTCCTCGCCACCGTCGAGCAGGAGTGGGGACCGCTCGATGTGCTCGTCAACAACGCCGGCGTGATGTGGGTGGGCCGGTTCGATCGGGAACCCGAAGCGGCGCGGCGACGGCAGTTCGACGTGAACGTCCACGGCGTGATCAACGGGGTGACCCTCGCCGCACCGGCCATGCGCGCGCGAGGCGCCGGGCACATCGTCACCGTGGCCTCCGCCGCGTCGAAGCTCGCCCCGCCCGGTGAGTCCTCCTACGCCGCGACCAAGCACGCCGTCTTCGGCTACCTGAGCGGGGTCCGCGCTGAACTGCGCGGCAGCGGGGTCGCACTCTCGGTGATCATGCCGACCGTGGTGGACACCGAATTGGCGACCGGCACCGCCACCGGCGCGGTGGCACTGCTCCAGCCCGCCGACATCGCCCGCGCCGTCGCCCGGACGATCGAACACCCTCGATTCGAGGTGACAGTGCCCCGCTACCTCGGACCGCTGCTGCGCGCGGTGAACGTCCTCCCGGCCGCCCTGCGCGACCGTGTCCTGTTCGGCATGGTCCCGGATCAGGTTGCCGCTGTTCATGATTCATCGAGCCGGGCCGACTATGAACACAAGGTCTGTGGCCCCACCGAACCTCCACCCACGCCGACGACAGGAACCCTGAAATGACCACAACCGACGCGCTCGGCGATATTCGGCCGATACCGGAGTTCGCCGGTGTCCACGACGTGTGGCCGCGCGGCGACCGGCTCGAGGCGGTGCGCGAAGGCGCCCTCCGCTACCGCGAGCGGTTCCTCCGGCAGGGGCAGGTGCGTGCGGTCAAGAGCTTCGACATCGCCGCCGCCCCGTATCCGCAGCGATTCGCCTTCCAGGGCTATTCGATCGGCCCCAACCCGATGATCTCGATCATCAATCGGATGTTCGTGGTCCAATTCGAAGGATTCGACGGCGCGCTCCGAACGCTGGTCTGGGAGCCCACCGTCGCGGCCGGATCGGGCAAGGCCCCGTTCTACGCGAAACTGCAGAAGCTCTCGCGCACGCTGCGCGCGGAGTCGCTGTTCGTCAAGTACTACAACGATCCCGAGGCGGTGCTGCCCCGGCTGGGCCTGCGCAACGAGGATGTCGACTACGTCAGCTTCGACCACCTGCACGTGCAGGACATCCGCATGATCATGGGCAGCGACGAGCCGATCGACGGTGAGTCCGGCCCCCGTGACCCGCTGTTCCCGAACGCGCGGATGCTGGTGCAGCGCACCGAACTCGGCACGCTGGAATCGGTGCACCCGATGCAATGGGCCTGGTACGTCGACGGCGGCATGGACGGCGTCCCCGCCGAGCGACTGCAGGTCCTCGACGGTGACGTCGAGTTGGGTGTCGGGGTGAGCCTGCTGTGGACACCCGGGCACACCGACGGGAACCACTCGCTGTGCGTGAACACACCCGATGGTGTGTGGGTGTCCTCGGAGAACGGGATGGCCGCCGACAGCTGGCAGCCGGAACTGTCCAGGATTCCCGGGGTTCGGCAGCAGGCGCAGTTCTACGGCCGCGAAGTCGTCCTCAACGCGAACACTCTCGAAGACTCGCTGGATCAGTACGATTCCATGGTCAAGGAGAAGACCATGGCTTCCCGGTCACCGCGCGATCCGCGCTGGCTGCAAGTCGTTCCCTCCTCGGAATGCGCGAACTGGAAGCGGCAGTGGCCGGTCGTGCCGACTTTCACCCACGGCGGACTCGACTACGGGACGATCGCGATCCCACCTCGGGCCGATGACTAGGATGGAGACCTTCAAGATCAGGTAGCCGGATGCGGGAGGACAGTGACCGAGACCGACGCTCCGTCCGGGAACCGAACTCCGTCGCGCCGCTACGGTGGGCGGGACAAGGCGAGTCGAAGCGCTGAGCGTCGAGACGCTCTCCTCGAGGCCGGCCTGGAACTGTTCGGTACCATCGGCTATCCGGCGTCGTCGGTGAAGAAGATCTGCGACCGCGCGGGGTTGACCGAGCGGTACTTCTACGAGTCCTTCACTCATCGTGAGGCACTGCTGCGCGCGGTCTACGACGGTCAGATCGACCAGGTCCGCGCCGCGACCTTGGCGGCGCTCGCGGGGGCCGAACCCGATCTGGCTCCCCAGGCCCACGCCAGTGTCGACGCGTTCGTTCGGACCGTGGCCGCGGACCCGCGCCGCGCCCGGGTCATCTTCATCGAGGTCGTCGGAGTCAGCGCGGAGCTCGAGGTGCACCGGCGCGCGGTCATGCACGAATTCGCCCAGCTGATCGCCGGTTTCGCCGACGCCTACTTCCATGTTCCCGCCACCGATCGCTTGGCGATCGCGGCGATGCTTTTCGCCGGCGGGATGACCGAGCTGATGGTGGACTGGACGCTGGCCGACGCACCCTTGCCGCTCGACGAACTGATCGACGTCGCCGTGAGCATTCTGATCCACGGACTCGGGACCCTGGATCGCCGACCCGGCGAACCGGTGTAGCCGAGTCGGCGATCAGCCGGCGCGCCCGAATTCCTTGCGGTAGTGCTCGGACAATGCGGGGTAGTAGTCCTCGAAGGTCACCGTGGCCGGGTCGCGGTCGGTCTCGGCGGCGACCAGGCGGTCGAGGTAGTAGTCCCAGCCCGGCCCGACGTTCTCCGCCATGGTGGGATCGGGCACGTTCTGGGCGAAGACCAGGGTGGTGACGCCGCCTTCCTCGGCGAGGTCCAGGCGCAGCTGCCAGTGTTCAGGATTCTCCCCGTCGTAGGGCATCGACGTGGTGACCCGCAGCCGGTGCGGGGCATCGCATTCGTCGATCCGGAATCGCTCGGGGGGCATCTCGCCCTCGAAGGTCATCTGGAACTTCACTTCACCCGACGTCGGGTCGCCGGTCCAGGTGCCGAGCCAGCGGGCGAGCCGCTGCGGCTCGGTGACGGCGGCCCAGACGTCCTCGATCGGCGCGCGGAAGGTTCGGGTCCATTCGCAGTAGATGCCGTCGGCGAGGTCGCGGCGGTGTCCGGTCGCGGTGGGGATGGTCATGCGGTCTGCTCCTTGTCGCTATCGGTGCTGGTCGTGGCTCGGCGATCCCGGGTGGTGCGGCGGACTTCGAGATCGAGACCGTCGAGCGCGTGCTCCGGAATCGGCGGCCGGGCCGGTCGCAGCTTTTCCAGATAGTCGTGCAACGGCGCGAGCCCTGCGGGGGCGAGGCGATAGTGGCGTTCGCGGCCGTGCGGTTCGGCGCAGACCAGGCCCGCGTGGGCGAGTATCCGGAGATGTTTGCTGATCGCCGGTCTGCTGATGGGGTATTCCGCGGCGAGATCGACGACCCTGGCCGGTGCGCAGGCGAGCCGCTCGAGCAGATCGCGCCGCACGGAGTCGGCCAGGGCCTCGAACACGTCCACCTCTCAATTGGTAACCGACCGGTTACCAATTGTCAAGAGTGGACCGCTGGTGGTGGTCTCGGCACACGACAACGGCCCGACCGGTTGGTCGGGCCGTTGTCGTGATCTGTCCGCGCCGAGGCGGAGATCGGTTGCCGGGGCGGCCTATTCGGCGAGGCGGTGGGTTCCGTCGCGCACGGTGCCGACGAACTCTTCGATCAGGTCCTCCAGGGCGACCACGCCGACGGTGTTGCCACGGCTGTCGACCACCCGTCCCAGATGGCTACTGGTGCGGCGCAACCGGGCCAGCGCCTCGTACAGCGGAGTTCCGGTGCTCACCGTGGGCAGCGGGCGGATGTCGGTGCGCGGGATGACGGTGTCCGGGCCCGCGTTGTCGTCGGCGACCTCGTCGAGGACGTCCTTGATGTGCAGGTAACCCACCAGGGAGCCGTCGGAGGCGGCGACCGGGTAGCGCGAGAAACCGGTTTCGGACACCGCTGCCTCGACCTCGCCCAGGGTGGTCCCGTTGCCGATCAGCGGCACCGATCTGGCTTGGGCCAGCGGCACCATCACATCGCCGACGACCTGGTCGGACGTGCCGAGAGCCTGGGTGAGCCTGCGGTGTTCCTCTTCGTCGAGCAGCCCCTCGGAGCGGGATTCGCCGATCATCTCGGCCAGCTCCACCGTCGAGACTGTGGCGTCGAGTTCGTCCTTCGGCTCGATCCGCATCATCCGCAGCGTCATGTTCGCGGCCAGGTTGTACAGCGCGATCAGCGGCCGGGCGATCCGCAACCACATCAGGTGGATCGGCACCAGCAGCAGTGCCGAGCGTTCCGGACCGGCCAGGGCGATGTTCTTCGGCACCATCTCGCCGAGCAGGATGTGCAGGATCACCACCACCGTCAGCGCGAGCGCGAAGCCCACCGGGTGCAGCAACTGATCGGGCAGGCCGAGCAGTTCGAACGGGCGCTCGATGAGGTGCGCGATCGCGGGCTCGCCGACGCGGCCGAGCAGGATCGAGCAGATGGTGATGCCGAGCTGAGCCGCGGCGAGCATGATCGACAGGTTCTCGCCCGCCTCGATCACCGTCTGGGCCTTCTTCTTGCCTTGGGCGACAAGGGCTTCCAGCCGATCGCGGCGGGCGGAGATGAGGGCGAACTCGGCGGCGACGAAGAACGCGTTGCCCGCCAGCAGGACGACGGTCAGCAAGATTCCGAACAGGTCACCCATGAGCGTTCTCCCGTGCCGAGAGGTTGGCCGCGTCGACGGGGATCAACCGCACCCGGTCGATGCGCCGTCCGTCCATCCGTTCCACCCGGGCGATCCAGCCGCCCCCGGAACCGCGGGACGCGGGCAGCACCACTTCGTCACCGGTCACCGGGATACGGCCGAGCTGGGCCAGTACCAGACCACCGAGGGTTTCGTATTCGCCCTCGGGCGCGTCGTAGCCGGTCGCGCGCGACACCTCGTCGATGCGCATCAGGCCCGAGCAGTCCCAGCCGTCGGAGACCCGGCGCACATCGCGCTCCTCCTCGTCGTGCTCGTCGCGCACGTCGCCGAGGATCTCCTCGATCAGGTCCTCCATGGTCACCATGCCCGCGGTGCCGCCGTATTCGTCGACGACCAGGGCCACCTGCATGCCGTCGGCGCGGACGCGCTCGAGGACTTCGTCGCCGTCCAGGCTGGCGGGCACGATCGGCACCGCGACGGCGAGGTCGCTGAGCTGGATCTGCTTGCGCAGTTCACCCGGGTGGGTGAACGCCTGCTTGACGTGCACCACGCCGAGGGTGTTGTCGAGGTCGCCGTCGACCACCGGGAATCGGGAGTAGCCGGTGCGCGCGGCGGCGGCGATGAGGTCGGCGATGGTGTCGTGGCGGTCCAGCGATTCGACCTTCACGCGCGGTGTCATCAGGTCCTCGGCGCTGCGCTCACCGAATTCCAGCGAGCGGTCCATCACCTGCGCGGTGCGCTGATCCATCGCGCCACGCATGGCGGAGGTGCGCACCAGCGAACCGAGTTCCTGGGGCGAGCGAGCCGAGCGCAGTTCCTCGGCGGGTTCGATGCCGAGCCTGCGGACCACCCAGTTGGCGGCGCCGTTGAGAAAACGGATGAGCCACTTGAACAGGGCCGAGAAGCCGATCATCGGGCCCGCGGTGAGCCGGGCGACCTTCATCGGCTCGGCGATCGCGATGTTCTTGGGCACCAGCTCGCCGTAGATCATCGACAGCGAGGTCGCGATGATCAGGGCCAGCGCCAAGGCGACGCCGTGCGCGGCGTTTTCGCTCAAGCCGATGCCGTCCAGCAGCGGATCGAGCAGCCGGGCCAGGACGGGTTCGGCGATGTAGCCGGTGATCAGCGTCGTGATGGTGATGCCGAGCTGGGCGCCGGAGAGCTGGAACGACAGAGTGTGATGGGCCTGTTTCACCAGGCGTGACTGGGTGTCACCTTCCCGAGCGGCCGCTTCGACGGTGCTGCGTTCCAGTGCGGTGAGGGAGAACTCGGCGGCGACGAACAGCGCCGTTCCGAGGGTGAGTGCGACGAAGCCGAGCAGGCTGAGCACGGTCAGAACGATGGACATCCTCAGCACCACCCGAGTGGGGGCGCGGTAGGGAAACCGGGGGATCGAACGGACGCTGCGGAAAGGAGGACGCCGGGTTTGTCACCCGGCTCCGTAGAGGAGCCCTCCTGTGTGGCGCCCTTGGACGCGGGTGACAACTGGATCCTTTCGAGGCGGGAGTCGAGCATGTGCCGTGATCGGCAACTCCATAGTAATCCGTGCCCACCCATGATGTGTCAGCGGCGCGGCTCCGCCCGCCGACGGCGGCCGATCGAAGGGTTCGATCGGCCGCCGCGGGCGCGGTTCACCAGCCGCTGGGAAGCGGCCTGCCTTCGGCGAAGCCGGCGGCGGACTGCACGCCGAGCACGGCCTTGTCGTGGAATTCCGGCAGCGAGCGAGCACCGGCGTAGGTGCACGAGCTGCGCACACCCGAGCAGATGTGGTCGATGAGATCCTCGACGCCGGGACGCTCGGGATCCAGACGCATCCGCGAGCTGGAGATGCCCTCTTCGAACAGTGCCTTGCGGGCGCGGTCGAAGCTGCTGTCGGCGGCGGTGCGGGCGGCGACAGCACGCTTGGACGCCATGCCGAAGCTCTCCTTGTACTTGTTGCCGTCGCGGTCGATGCGCAGGTCGCCGGGGGACTCGTAGGTGCCGGCGAACCAGGAACCGATCATCACGTTCGATGCGCCCGCGGCCAGCGCCAGTGCCACGTCGCGGGGGTGCCGGACGCCTCCGTCGGCCCACACGTGCACGCCGAGTTCCTTTGCCGCGGCGGCACATTCGGCCACGGCGGAGAACTGCGGGCGACCGACGCCGGTCATCATGCGGGTGGTGCACATGGCGCCGGGGCCGACACCGACCTTGATGATGGTCGCGCCCGCCTCGGCCAGATCGCGGGTGCCCTCGGCGGAAACCACATTGCCCGCGACCAGGGGCAGGCCGAGGCCGAGATCGGCGACGGTGCGCAAAGATTCGAGCATTTTGGTCTGGTGGCCGTGCGCGGTGTCGAGGACGAGCACATCGGCGCCCGCCTCGGCCAGGGCCTTCGCCTTGGCGGCCACGTCGCCGTTGATGCCGACGGCGGCGGCGACGCGCAGCTTGCCGTTCGCGTCGACCGCGGGGGTGTAGATGCCGGCGCGGACGGTGCCGGTGCGGGTCATCACGCCCGCGAGGGTGCCGTCGGGGTGGGTGAGCACCGCGAGCTGGGCGTGGGCCTCGGCGAGGCGGTCGAAGATATCGCGCGGGGACGCCTCGACGGCCACCTGGACGAAGTCGGTGAACGCGACCTCGCGCAGGCGCGCGAACCGGTCCACATCGGCGCAGGCGGCCTCGGTGACGACGCCGACCGGCTTGCCGTCCTCGACGACCACGACGGCCCCGTGCGCGCGCTTGTGCATCAGCGCCACCGCGTCGGACACCGAACGATCGGGGTCGAGGGTGACCGGGGTGTCGGCGGTGAGCGAGCGGCTCTTCACGAACGCGATGGTGTCGGCGGCCGCGGGGATCGGCAGATCCTGGGGGAGCACCACGATGCCACCGCGGCGAGCGACGGTCTCGGCCATCCGCTTGCCCGCGACCGCGGTCATGTTCGCGACCACGAGGGGGATGGTGGTACCGGTCCCGTCGACGCTGGCCAGGTCCACATCGAACCGGGACGCGACATCGGTCCGGTTCGGGACCAGGAAGAGGTCGTCGTAGGTCAGGTCATACGGCGGCTGGGGTCCCGGAAGAAATCGCACTTGATTGATAGTAGCCCTGTGAGCCCAGCGGCGGGCAAATCCCGCGCCGTGTCAGCGCGTGGGCTCGGCGGTGACCGCTCTGGTGTGGCACAGGGCCACGGTCGCCGCGCACATCACGACGACACAGACTCCGACGACGACGAGTCCGGGACCGCTGGTGCGCAGGTGCTCGTCGAGAGCGGTGAGGCCGAGGAACGCGGCGGCCAGGGGTTCGGCGATGGTCGCCGCGGGGAGTGAGGCCGACAGCGGTCCGGCCTGGAACGCGCGCTGCTGCAGGTACACGCCGAGCAGGCCCGCGGCCACCAGCGTCCAGGTCTGCCACCCGCCGAGCACCGCGCCGATCCCGTCACCGAACAGGGTGACCACGCGATCGGTGAGTGCGGCCGCCGTCCCGAACAGGGCGCCACCGGCGAGACCGAGAGCGAGCGCCTGTCCCGACCGGCTGCTGATCGTCAGCCCGGCGACGGCCGCGGCCACGACGACGCCGAGCAGAATCGCCAACGGTACCAACCATTCCCGGAAGGGCGCCGTGTCCTCGCCCGCTGTCGGATCGCCCACGATCAGGAACAGCGCGAGCGCCGCGACGAGGATCAGCGCGGTCGCGGCGGCGCGCGCGGTGATCCGCTGCCCGTTCAGCCGTGCGGACAGCGGCAGCGCGAAGACCAAGGCGCTCACCAGAATCGGTTGCACCACCAGCACCGCGCCGAATGCCAGCGCGAGAACCTGCATCGCGTAACCACCGGTGTCGCCGACGATTCCGGACCACCAGCGTGGGCTGCGGAGCAGGCCGCCGAGCAGGGACGTGCCTTCGGGCACTGCCGCGGCCGCCCGCTGCTGCGCTACGGCGCCCAGCGCGATCAACATGGCCGCGATCAGCGCGCACGCGATGGTGGCGATCTCGTGGTTCGTCACGGGCTCAGTGTGCGGGATCCGGCGCTCGCCGGCGCTGATCTACGAATGAGAGTCGGGGGGTTCGGGTACCTGGAAACAGACGCGGGGCCGAACCGTAATCGGTTCGGCCCCGCGTTGATTCAGTTTGCCGTGCGGTTGCGGTGCGCGGCGGGAGCGGCCGGACGCGCGGCGCGACGACGAGAATTCGTCGGCGTGTCGCCCGTGCGGGCGTGTCCACCGGAGCGCGTGCGCGGCTCGTGCGCCGGACGCTCGCGGCGCGGTGCGCCACCACGGCCCGCTTCGGCGGCCGGAGCGCCACCGGTGCGCGGACGACGAGTGCGCCCGCCGCCGTTCGCCGCGCGGGTGGGCTGCGCGGGGGCGACCGGCGCGGCCAGCGCGATCCCACTGGGCTTGCGGGCGCCGGTGATCTCCACCAGGTTCCGGTCGCCGGGGCGCACGTCGACACCGTCGGTGCGCACGCCCGCCTTGCGGGTCATCGCGGCGACGTCCTTGCGCTCCTCGTCGGTGACGAGGGTGACCACGACACCGTCCTCACCGGCGCGCGCGGTGCGGCCGGCGCGGTGCAGGTAAGCCTTGTGCTCGGCGGGCGGGTCGAAGTGCACGACCAGCGAGACACCGTCGATGTGGATGCCGCGCGCGGCGACGTCGGTGGTGACCAGCACCGGCACCGACCCGTCGGCGAAGGCCGCCAGAGTGCGGACGCGGTTGTTCTGGGCCTTGCCGCCGTGCAGCGAGCCCGCGTCGACGCCGGCGCCGCGCAGCTGCTTGGCCAGGCGGTCGGCGCCGTGCTTGGTACGCACGAACATGATGGTCAGACCCTCACGCGCGGCGATCTCGGTGGCCACGGTGCGCTTGATGTTCTTGTCGCGCACGTAGAGCAGGTGGTGGGTCATGGTGCTCACCGAGGCCTCGGCGGGCGCGGTCGAGTGGGTCACCGGGTTGTGCATGTAGCGCTTGACGAGCTTGTCCACGTCACCGTCGAGGGTGGCCGAGAACAGCAGGCGCTGACCCTGCTTGGGGGTGCGGTCGAGCAGCCGGGTGACCTGGGGCAGGAAGCCCATGTCGGCCATGTGGTCGGCCTCGTCGAGCGCGGTGATCGTCACGTCCGACAGGTCGGCGGCGCGCTGCTTGATCAGGTCGTCGAGGCGACCGGGGGTGGCGATGAGCAGGTCGACACCGCGGGCGAGGCGGTCGGCCTGACGCTTGATCGGCGCGCCACCGACGACGGAGGCCACGCGCAGGCCCAGCGAGCGGGCGGCCTCTTCGAGGGCCTTTTCGATCTGGGTCGCGAGTTCGCGGGTCGGCACCAGCACGAGGCCGCGCGGGCGACCGGGCTTGGAGGGGGATCCCTGGGCCAGGCGGGTCAGCATCGGCAGACCGAAGGCGAGGGTCTTGCCCGAGCCGGTCGGGCCGCGACCGAGCACGTCACGCCCGGAGAGGGCGTCGCCGATCGTGGCGGCCTGGATGGGGAAGGGCTTGTCGATGCCCGCGTTGCGCAGGGTCTGCACCAGTTCGACGGGCAGGCCGAGTTCGGCGAAGGTCGGTTCGTTGGGCACGGCAGAGTTGGTCAAGGTGGCCTTTCGTTGGGCTGCGAATCGCGCCGAACGATGATCGGCGCCGATTACCCGAATACGCGCCTCGGCGTGAGCGGGGTGCGGCCCAGCAGGAAGGACCGGTCTCCCAGGATAGGCGTGTTCGGGCTCGGTTGGGTAAACAGGCTGGTCAGCGAAGTGGTTGTGGCAAGGTCTGTGCCGCCGCGAATCGGGCAGCGGTGGTGCGGTCGCCGCGCCGTGCGCGCCGGGGAGAAGCTGGCGGCGGATCGCCAGGTCAGCCGTGGAAGAGCCGGTTGAGCTCCTGCAGCCACGGCACCGCGACGGCCAGGGTCGGCACGACCAGAATCGCGGCCGAGCCGAGGTAGGCGGCGGTGGCGACTCTCACGTCTCCGGTGGTGCTCGCGAGCCGCTGGATGCGGATCAGGGTGCTCGGTCCGCCCGCGGCGAGTGCCCCCTGCGGTGCGGTGGATTTGGCGCAGGCGATCAGGGCGCGGGCCAGCGGCTTGGGCCCGGTGACCTTCACCGCCGAGTCGTCGGCAAGCAGTTCGATCAGCAATTTCACCTGGCCGAGCGCGGCCTTGCTGCGGACAACCCGGGGAAAGGCCTCGTGGACGGCGGTGAACGCCTCGAGCACCAGATCGTGGCGTGCGCGCAGGTGTGAGCGTTCGTGGCTCACGATGGCGGTGACCTCGGAGTCGTCGAGGCTGGTCAGCGTGCCTTCGCTGATCACGACCCGCTGGCGAAGGCCGGGCAGGCAGTAGGCGATGGGTTCGGTGGCGGCCAGCACGCGGATGTCGGCGGCGCGACGCACCGGGCCGCCCTGATCGAGCAGGTCGACGAGCATGCGATGACGGGAGCGGCGGCGCCGGGTGTGCACACCGACGCGCACGATCGAGAACATCAGCCGGGCGCCGACCATCAGAGTCAGGGCGAAGACCAGCACATACAGCGTCCACAGCGGCAGACCGAGCGCGTCGATCTCCTGGGTGGGCGAGGTGGTGGGCCTACCGTCGGGGCCGGGGACGAGCAGCAGGCTGGCGATGGCCAGCCCGGATCCGAAGGCGCTGAGCACAGCGGCCAGCGCGATCGCCTGCCACAACACCAGCGCCGCGCGCGGGCTGCGGTGCACCCAGGTAGCGCGACTGAGCAGCGCTGGTACCGGCCCTGCGAGAAGCAAGGCGAGACCAGCAAAGACTGCCGCGGTTGCGTTCATCGACTCTGCTCACTGCGTTGTGGGGCCAGGGGCGCTCACTCCATTGTGAGAGCCGCCAGGGAGTCTAGCCGCTGTTTTCGTCGGATTCGAGCTTGGCGAGTGCTTCGCGCAGCGCATCCGCCTCGTCTTTGCCCACTTGCTCCACGAAATGCACCAGCGCCGCGGCGCGACTACCTGCGGCGTCGGCCTGTTGCAAGGCGTCGACCATCAGGCTCGCGACCAATTCGTCGCGGCTGTGAACCGGTGCGTATCGATGCGCGCGATCGTCGCGTCGCTGAACCACCAGGTCCTTCTTCGCCAGTCGTTGGAGCACCGTCATCACCGTGGTGTACGCGAGCTCGCGCCGCGCGGCCAGCGCTTCGTGGACCTGCCGCACCGTCAGTGGCTCATCGGCCGACCACAACTGGTCCATGACCGCTTTTTCGAGTTCGCCGAGACCTGCCATCCCACCGATTTTACGGCCTCAACGACAAACATGCGTACTACAGATTGTCGTAACGGGGTGTTTGCTGTGTGTCATTCGTCATACCCGACCGCGCCGTGCACGTGCCGGGTCCCGATCGGGACGATCATCGGCCGCCCCGAGACCGGATCTGTCAAAACGGTGGCCTCGAGCCCGAAGACCTCGGCGAGCAGCTCGGCAGTGACGATGTCGGCCGGTTTGCCCCGCGCCACGACCGCGCCCGCGCGCATCACCACGAGCTCGTCGCTGTAGCGGATGGCGAGGTTGAGATCGTGCAGCACCATCACCACCGTGCGTCCGAACTCGGCGTGCAGCCGGTCGACGAGGTCGAGCACTTCCAGCGAGTGCGCGAGATCGAGGTAGGTGGTCGGCTCGTCGAGGAGCAGGATGTCGGTGCCCTGGGCCAGCGCCATGGAGATCCAGGCGCGCTGGCGCTGGCCGCCGGAGAGTTCGTCGAGGGTCCGGTCGGCCAGGTCGGCGATACCGGTCTGGGCCAGCGCGGCCGCGACCTCGGTCTCGTCGTCGGCCGACCACTGCCGCAACCAGGACTGATGCGGATGACGTCCCCGCGCGACCAGATCGGCGACGGTGAGCCCTTCGGGCGCGACCGGAGTCTGCGGCAGCATGCCGATCACCTTGGCCACGTCCTTGGTCTTCATCGACGAGATGGCCTTGCCGTCGAGGACGACCTGTCCCGCGCTGGGGCGCAGCAGCCTGCCCAGCGATTTCAGCAGGGTCGACTTGCCGCAGCCGTTGGGGCCGATGACCGTGGTGACCACGCCGGGCGCGATGTCGAGGCTGAGCTCGTCGACGATCACCCGCTCGCCGTAGCCGAGGGAGACGGCGTCGGCGGAGAGGCGATGAGCGGGGCTGGTCATGAGAGCGTGGCCTTCCGATTCATGCGGACGAGCAGGTAGAGCAGGAACGGTCCACCGAGCGCGGCGGTGACGATACCGACCGGCAGGTCGACGGGCAGGAGCGCGCGCGAGAGGACATCGGCCCCCGCGACCAGTGCGGCACCGGTCAGCGCCGAGGCGATCAGAGGCTCACCCGCGGTCCGCAGCGCCATTCGCGCGATCTGCGGTGCGGCGAGGGCGACGAATCCGACCGGCCCCACGGCGGCGGTCGCCACCGAGGCGGCCACGACCGACGCGCCGATGAGCAGTGCCTGTTGCGACTGGATCCGCACACCGAGCACTCGGGTCGAGTCCTCGCCGAGGCGCAGCGCGGCCAGCGTGCGCGCCGACACCAGCGACACCACGGTCACGACGGACAGCGCGATGACGGCAGGCACCACCCTCGACATGTCGGCTCCGTTGAGCGACCCGGTGAGCCAGAGCTGGGCACGGGCGGCGTCGGTCAGGCTGGCGCGGGTGAGCAGCCAGCTGATCACCGACATCAGGACCGCGTTCACGCCGATGCCGATCAGGACGAGCCGGAACCCGGTGACCCCGCGTTCGCCGCCGCCCCCGCGGCCCCAGGCCAGGAGATAGATGACGACCGCGGTGATCAGGCCGCCGGTCAGCGCGGCGATCGGGGCTCCGACGGTGGCGACCAGCCCGGTTGTCGCACCACCGCTGCCGACCAGCACCGCGACGGCGCCAACGCTGGCGCCGGTGGTGATGCCGAGGACGTCCGGCCCGGCCAGTGGGTTGTGCAGGATCGACTGCATCAGCGCGCCCGACAGTCCGAGCGCGGCGCCGACGACCACGGCCGTCAGCGCACGGGGCAAGCGCGATTCGATGATGATGAAGCGCTGGGATCTGGTACCGCCGCCCCCGAGCACGTCGAGTACGCGTCCCAGTGGGATATGGGTATCGCCGACGGCGATGTCCAGGCAGAACAGTACGAACACCGCGACCGCCAGTGCCACGACGACGCCGAACACGACCGGCCGCAGCACCAGCGACACCGGCCCGACCCGCAGCGCGGGGCGCACCCGGCGCAGCTCGGTCACTGCGCGATCCGCTCGGTCGGCGTTCGGGGGTTCGGCGGCAACCTGGTCGGCGGCTTTGCCCATCTCGACTCCACTCACAGCGCCACCAACTTCTTCCGACGCACCAACGCGATGAAGAACGGCGCGCCGATCGCGGCCAACATCACCCCGACCTGGAGTTCACCGGGGCGGGCGATCACCCGCCCGGCGGTGTCGGCGACGAGCAGCAGCAACCCGCCGAGTAGCCCGGAGTAGGGGATCAGCCACTTGTTGTCCGGTCCGGTGATGGTCCGGGCCATGTGCGGAACCACCAGGCCCAGAAACGCGATCGGTCCGATCGCCGCGGTCGCCCCGCCGCTGAGCAGCACCACCGCGAGCAGGCCGAAGGCCCGCGCCCGGGTGACGTCGACGCCGAGTCCGCGGGCGACATCGTCACCGAGGCTCAGCAGATTCAAGCTGGGGGCCGCGGCCATGGCCATGCCGACGCCGACCACCAGAAACGGCAGGACCTGCCAGAACACTTCCGCTTCGCGCCCGGCCACGTTGCCGACCACCCAGAACCGATAGGTGTCGAGCGCCGCGTTGTCGAGCACGATGATCGCGTTGGTCATCGCCTGGAGGAAGGCGGTGACCGCGGCGCCGGCCAGGATCAGGCTCAACGGACTCGCCTTGCCCCCACCGATCGAGGAGACCCCAAACACGATTACCCCCGCGATCGCCGACCCGGCGAAGGCGAACCAGATGTACTGCGCGGGCGCGGTGAACCCGAACAGGAAGATGCTCAGCGCGGCCAGAAAGCCCGCGCCCGCATTCAGTCCTAACAATCCGGCATCAGCGAGCGGATTCCGGGTATACCCCTGGATGAGCGCGCCCGCGACGCCCATCGCCACTCCGGCGACCAGGGCCAATGCGGTGCGCGGCAGACGCAGCTCACGCACGATTTCCTCGGCGATGGAGCGGGCCGGGCATCGGAACGGGCCGCCGTCGCAGCCGAAAGCGTGTGTGACGGCGTCGAACACCGTGGTGGGTGTGAGCGAGCGGGTGCCGATGGCAATACTCGCCACCACCGCCACGGTGAGCAAGACAACGAGCAGCAGAAGCCCGGTCAGACGACGACGTCTGACGGTGCCAGGGTGGATCACGGCGACGAACTTCTCCTGCCTCGAAACCGGACACGACTTGTGAAGTCTGGTAAGCCTAACCTATGTTCCGAGACATCATCGTCACGGGAACCAACGTTCGAGGAGGTTCGATGTCCGAGCCCGTCACCACCGCCACTTCCCGCACCACCGCCGCGTTCGACCGTGCCTGTGCCAGGTTGCAAGCGCTGCAACCCGAGCATCCGCGCGTGTATGCCGTCGCGGCGATGAGCGGGCAGGG
The DNA here is from genome assembly GCF_042668615.1 of Nocardia sp. NPDC057272. NCBI lineage: Bacteria > Bacillati > Actinomycetota > Actinomycetes > Mycobacteriales > Nocardiaceae > Nocardia > Nocardia sp. NPDC057272. Next base: position 149,692 of record NZ_JBHUYK010000007.1, read on the forward strand.
CAAACGGCGATGGTGGCATGTGCCCAACGGGCTGTCCGAGGGCCGCGTCGAGCTGATGTACCGGCGTCACGCCGCGGAGATGATCAACGACGAGATCGCCGCCGAAGTAGTGGCCACCGCGCTCATCCACGCCGTGGCGGGCCGCGTCACGGCACTGTTCGTGATGGACGCGCAGGCATGGGATCCCGGCCGCGACAACCTGTGGATCCACCACGACAACGACGGCGGCATCGACTGGGCAGGCTTGTCCGACACCACGATTCGCGTCGTCGACTGCGATCCCGAGCCGGGTGCGGTCGCCTTCCCCTGCGAAGCCGCCATGGCGGTCTGGCTCGCCCAGCGCTGCGCGTCGTCGCTGATCCCGCTCCAATCGGTCCTCACTCGCTGCTCCGGTCTGCCCGCTCGCCGGTTCTGGACCCTCGTGGGCGAATCCATCATCGGCGCGGCGACCTACGTCCCCGATCTGGCACGCGCCGATGTCTCCGCGGGCGCGCGCCGTGGCCAGCTCCTGCTCGGCGCCTTCGAGGAACGCGGCCTCCCGGTGCGCCGCAGCAGCTGCCTGCAGCGCTAGCCAGATCTGGACGGTTGATCACCAGGATCTCATGCCGGTATCCGCCGCGCGAATTCGGTGATCGCGTATGCGGGCTCGGTCGGGCGGCCGCCGCTCACGCGCTGGTAGGCGCCACTTTCCCGAGGGCGTGCAGGGCGGCGGCAAGTGCGCGGAACGAGGCGAGAATCAACTCGCCGTAATGCTCCGGGTCCGGCATCATCGTGGCGTTCGTCGTGACCGCGATGACGATCTCGTCACCCTGCGAGGTGATCAGGTGACGCAGGCCGTCGCCGTCGAGGATGGGCAGTGACCCGACCGCGCGGCGAACCGGCCTGCCGCAGAAGACCAGCGTGTCGGTCACCGGCGGCACATTGCTGATCGTGGTGTTGCACAACGGCACTGTCGCCGCGTCGTCGAAACGCCGTTGCGCCCTTGCCCATCCGGCGGCGCGCAGCAGGAGCGCGGGTGCGGTCTGCACCCGCCGGTCGGTGCGTTGCACCACCGGGTCGGCGGTGCGCTGTTTGGCGCGGCTCGCCGACCGCTGAATCGCGGTCAGCCGCTCGATCGGGTCGACGATGTCGGTGTGCAGGTCGACGATCATCTGGCTGAGCTGATTCGCCGAATCCCATTCGGCGACACCGCGCATCGACATCGGCACCATGGCGGCCAGCGCGCCGTCGGGCGTTTCGTCGTGTTCGGCGAGGTAGGCGGCCAGTGCGCCGGAGATCGCGGTGAGCATCAGGTCGTTGATCGTGACCCGGTGGGGCGCCGCGGCTTTGGCGGCGAGTACCTCCGGCATCGGAATCGGTGACAGGTGAAAGGTGAGCTCCGCGTGGATGTCCCGGTTGAACCGGGTGGCCGGGCGCTCGGCGACGGGATCGTGGACGGTACCCGCATCGATCAGGGCCCGCAGCTCGTCCTGCGCCTTCCGCGCCCGGCGCAGACCGGCGACGAAGCGCACCGGCGCCGCCGCGAGCGCGCCCGCAGTGCGCACGGCGGTGGTCAGCGGCCGCGCCTCGTCGAGCCGGATCGCGGGCGCGGGTTCCGTGCCGAACAGCCGCCCCTCGAGTGCCCGGGTCGCCACGCCGTCGCCGGCGCTGTGGTGGAACTTCAGCGCCACGACGGTGGTCGTGCCCGGCATCGCCGGTACGCCGTCGACCCGGTCCAGAACATGGATCTCCCACGGTGGTCGTGTCAGATCCATCCGGGCGGAGGTGATCTCGGCGATCCGGGCGCGGGCGTCGTCCCACGAAGCCGCGACCTCCAGGCTGACGTGGTCGCGCACCGACAGGGTCGGGTAGGGCTCCCAGTACGGCAGGTCGAGGTCCATCGGGACGCGCCGCAAGCGCCGGTGGAACAGTTCCGCGTGCCCGATGCTCGCGCGCGCCCAGTCCAGTACCTGCTCGATCGTCAGCGGGGCGTGGCCCGACGCGTCGGCGAAGTAGACCGCGACGATGTTCGACAGGTGCCGGTCGGTTTCGTCGTAGACGAACACCGCGTCGCGCGGACTCAGTCGCCGGGAGCCCACCCGGAGTTCGGCGCTCATATGCCCAGTGCTGTCGCCATCATCGGCCAGGAGGCGTGCAGGTCGTCCTCCCAGTAGCCCCACGAGTGGGTACCGGTCGGTCGGATGTTGTAGGTGATATTCGTGCGGCCGAGTTCTCGGGTGCGCTGAGCCAGATTCGCGGTGCAATACGCCGTCGCGGCTTCGATGCCACCGCCGACGAGCATTTGATTCGTGAGAATCGAAGTCGGATTCTTTCCGTTGATGTGCACGCGCGGATTCGACAACGTGTCGTGTGGTCCCGGCAATCCGGTGCCCGCCGAGATATAGATCGGGATATTCGGCAAACGATGGGCTTGCACGTAGGGATCGTGCTCGCGCCAGGCGGCGTCGGTCTCGGGACCCCACATGTTCTCGGTGTTGCCGCCGCCCATCCGCACGACGAGGGAGACGAAGGCGCGGCCGATCGGATCGCTGGTCATCGCGCACCCGCTGTACGCGGAGACGCTGCGGTACAGGTCGGGCGCCTGGATCGCGAGATCGAGGACCGAGGTTCCCGCCATCGAGATACCGGCGAGGGAGTTGACACCGTTGGTGCCGAAGGCGGCGTCGATCACGGGCGGCAGCTCCCGGGTGAGGAACGTCGTCCACATGTTGTTGCCGTTGTTCTCGAGGTTCTTCGCCAGGCCGGCGTCGGGTCGCTGCCAGTCGGTGTAATAGCTGAACGCGCCTTCCATCGGGATGACGACGTTGACGTGTTTGTCCGCGAAGAACCCACCGGCATCGGTCTGACCGGGCCAGTTGGCCGAATCCTCGCCGCCGCCCGCGCCGTTCAGCAGATACAGCGTCGGTGCCGGGGTCGAAGTGTCGACCGGCCGGAGCACCCGCAGGGCGATCGTGCGATCCATGGCGGGGGAGTAGACGCTGATGTCGGCGACCTGGCCGGACTGCGTCTGGCTCATCAGGCGCGCGCCGGGCGCGGCCGAAGCCTGCGCGCGGTCGACGAACAGGGGCGTCGAGGCCACAGCCAGGACGCAGACGGCCGACATGATCGCGCGGAGCATTTCGTTCTTCATGGTGTTGCGAGCCTGCTGACTTCTCGGGGCGGAAGCGGGGCCGGCCACACCGTGGCCGACCCCGTACCGCGCTGAACTACCTGCGCTGGATCTACTTGCCCGGGGTGGGCGTGCCACCGCTCACGCTGATCAGCGCCTGGATGAAGGGCAGAGCCGCGTCGCTGAGGCTGCCGGCGCCGGTCTGCATCAGTTCGTAGAGGGAACCCATGTCTAACTCCTGGTGATGAGGTGGATCAGGCTCGGTGAACGAGCCGAAGTGCCGATGCGGGCCGGGTTTACGGGAAGAAGGCTTCTACCGAACCCAGGAAGACGGCGAGCAGGCCGTCGCCTTCGGCCGCGGAACCCAGTCCGGCGATCGCGGCCATCATGATCTCGGTCAATGAACCCATCGTGAATCTCCTTGCTCGTGTGAAAGGTCTGATCACAGCTGGATAAACCGCTGCGATGATGTCGGGAATCGACGGCGATTGCCCACTCGGTGGCTATGCGCCGCCGAGGGGCGTGCCGCCACTCAGGCTGATCAGGGCGTCGACGAACGGCAGCGCGCCGTTGCCGAGGCTGGCCATGCCCGTCGCGAACAATTCGTAAAAGGATCCCACGTGTTACTCCTGAATATGGGGAAATTCAGCATCTGGGCTGAATCGACGATGCCGACGAGTGGTCGGGGTTACGGGAAGAACGCTTCCACCGAGCCCAGGAAAGTCCCGAGCAGGAGGTCGCCCGAGTTCGCGGACGCCATTCCGCCCAGGACGCCGAGTAGCAGCTCATCGAATGAGCCCATGGTGTATCTCCTTGCGCTGTTGTCCAGCCCCCGGAACTGGGGTGGTCCCTCGGTTCGGGTGGCTCTCATCATCGGTAACTGATGTGATGCCGGTAACGTAGCGCCGTCGTAGATGTGTGGCAAGGCGATGTTTCACTCATCGTGAATCGTTCATTTTTTTCATTCCTGATGGAAGCTGCTCAGCGGTTGCCATCACTGTCGGCCGGACTGCGTGTGACCTGTAGTTACCGCGACTGTCTGGCACAGTAAACCAGGATTCCACCGTGAACGTCCTCGTTCGCCGCAAGTTCGTCAAGGGGGATTGATGACGATGCTGGGTAGTCTGATCAGCGGCTGCTCTGTGAGTCTGGGTGAGTGGAGACTGTGGCTTGCGGCGTGAGGTTCTTCGATGAGGGGTTCTGGCCGCATCGGGCGAAACGGCCGTAGCTTCGTAGCTGCCTGTTGTCGAGTGGTTCGCCTCGGTACTGGATGTCCGGCGATCGCGCCGACGTCGGCAGTCCTCTTTTTTCCGAGACGGACCTGGCGTGAATCATGTCGATCAGCTATTGAAATGACGCGTTGACACCTGGCGGGGGTAGTAGGTACGAATGGGTCGGGGGCGGACCGTCAACGGCCCGCCCCCGACTGTGTCACCGTGTGTTACTTACCCGGCGTCGGCGTCCCGCCGCTGACCGTGATCAGCGCCTGAATGAAAGGCAGGACGGCGTCGCTCAAGCTGCCTGCGCCGGTCGCCATCAATTCGTACAGGGATCCCATTGTGTCTTCTCCTCGGGTGATGAAGTAATTATCGTTGGTCGGGCGGCGCGTTTACGGGAAGAAGGCCTCGACCGAGCCGAGGAAGGCTGCGAGAAGGCCGTCGCCCTCGACCATGGAACCCAGTCCCGCAATTGCGGCCATCATTATTTCCGTCAGCGAACCCATGGTTAATCTCCTTGCATGATCGGTAAGCATTCCGCCGGAAAATGGTCGTACCGTCGGTCGGAATGTGGATCACAATCAGATCTCTGTTGTGATGGGGGTAACGTAGCTCCGCTCATTTCCTACGGCAAGGAAATCGTCCGATTCGTGCAATTCGGGCAGAGATCCTTCCTGATGGAAGTGCCGGTGGGTATTGGTACCTGTCACGAAGGATCGAGCCGTGACCTGTACGGACGTCCAATCCCGTCAGATCCGACGATGAACGGCCACGTTCGCCGCCGGATCTGTCAATCCCCCTGGAGTTTGCCCCGCCAGAGACGTGCCGGAATTCCGCTGACCAGATCTTGTCGCCGCAGCACCTGGATGCGCCACGGCGTGAGGCGAAGTACCTGGAAGGCCCGGTCGTCGGCGCCCTGCCAGAACTGTCCGGGGTCGTAGCCGGCACCGGGTGGACTGCCGTGCCGGTACAGATCCCACACGTGTGCGCGCTCGCCGGGATCATCGGTCCATTCGGCGACCGCGTCGACGGCGACGGTGTTCTGTGCCGGGCTCCAATAGGAAAACGTCACATGCGGATTCCCCGCGATATGGGCGGCCTTCACCGGCGTGCGGTAGGTTCCGAGCCAGCCGGCCGGGTGGTCGGAATCGGTTTCCCACACCGGAATCAGGACGCGCGACCGTGGGCGTCCCTTGGCGTCGACGGTGGTCATGGTCGCGTAGTTGACGGCGCCGACGATGGCGTCGAAGTCGGGCTTGATATCGGCGAACGTGTGCACGTGGGCGCGGGTGCGGTTGCTCACTGCTGATCCTCCACGCGTGCACCGGCGCGGCGGCCGACGGTGGTGAGGACGAGGTCGGTGGTGCCGCCGTCGAGGAAGCCGTCACGCCCGACGGTGGCGAGGTAGCGGCGGACGTGGTCGGTCACCGGGAGATCGGGGCTGTCGGTCACGGTGTGAGTCATGGATTCACCGTGCCCGGGTGGGCTTCGGACGGACTCAGGGTCTACTCGAGGTGGTCGGGCGATCGAGGTCGGTCGACGGTGTCCGCAGTGAGCTCAGGGCCGGTTCGGGACTTCCGCGAGGTGCAGGGTCGAGGGTTCGGTTCGCTCACCCTCGGCGAGGGTGTCGGCGAACTGGTTCGCTCCGATGTCGGCGAGGATGCGCGCCTCGATGCGGTCGACGTCGCCGCGTTCGGCCTCGGGCAGCGGGGCGCCGGTGGACCGGCGCAGTGCGTCGGCGGCACCGAGTAGCCGCGCGGCGTGGGCCGAGGATCCGGCGAGCGACCGCGCTCCGGCCAGGCCTTCCAGCGCGAGTGCGTGGGCACGGGGGTCGCCGGTGCGCAGGGCGCAGGCGAGTCCACGCAGGTGCTGCCGTTCGGCTTCGCCGGCGTCATCGGCGAGTTCGGCGGTGAAGCCCAGTTCGGCGAGGATCAGGGCGGCACCGAAATGCGACCCCGCCCGCAGATGCCAGTCCAGCCAGGTGCCGAGGTACTCGCGCGCCGCCGCCAGGTCGCCGCGGCGGCGCGCGACGAGACCGAGCCCGAGTACCGCGGATTCTTCCCCGACGAGGTGTCCCTGGTCGACCGCCACCCGACGGGCCCGTTCGTGCAGTTCGGCGCTGCGGTCGAGCTCACCGCGTAGCAGTGCGATCCGGCCGAGCGAGGTGAGCCGCTCGCCGACTTCGGTCCACAGACCGAGTTCCTCGGCGGTGGCCAGCGCGCCGCGGTGGTGGTCACGGGCGGCGTCGAGGTCGCCGGTCACCTCGGCGTGGCTGCCGAGCAGGAATCCGGCGATGGCCTGGCCCCAGCGATCGCCCACCTTCGCGAACAGATCCCGGCTCCGCTGGGCGTGCGCGCTCAGGCCGATCAGGTCGCCGCGGGCGAAGGCGTCGCGCGCCAGCGACACCGAGGCCGCCGCGACGCCCCAGTCATCGGCGTTGTCGGCGAAGGCGTTTCGCAGGTCGGCCGCGTCGTCCATGCCCTGGTGGGCGGCGAATCCGGAGTAGACGTGCGCGAGGTACCAGCGGGCACGCAGTTCGGCGGGTGTGGGTCGCTCGGCGAGGGCGGGCAGAGCATCGACCGTACGGCCGGCGCCGATCTCGAGAGCGCCGCGCCACAACAGGGCAACCCGGCGTGCGGCGGGCGCGGTCTTGCCGGATACCGCGACGGCGATGTCGAGTGACCGGATGCCCTCGGCGAGTCGTCCCCGCATCACCCAGTACCAGGCGAGGGCGTTGACCAACCGCAGCGCGTCCTCGGATCTGCCCGCGGCACGGGCGGTCTCGAGTGCCCGTCGCAGGTCGGCCGATTCGGCATCGAGCCGGGACAGCCAGCGGCGCTGGTCACCGGTGCGTAGGTGCTGGTCGGCCAGTTCGGCGAACGCGAGGTAGTAGGCGAGATGGCGCAGCCGCGTGTCGGATTCCTCGCCGCTGTCGCGCAATCGGTCCGCACCGTAGGCGGCGACCGACTTCAGCAGCCGGTAGCGCGGGCGGGTATCGGTGGCGGGGGTGATGATCAGGGAGCGGTCGACCAAACGGGCCAGCAACTCCGCGACCTCGGCGCCCGCGATGTCGCCACCGGCGCAGACGGCCTCGGCCGATTCCAGCGTGCCGCCGTCGGCGTGTGCCGAAAGCCGCCGCAGCACAGCACGTTCGGGATCGTCGAGCAGTTCCCAGCTCCAGTCGATCACCGCACGCAGGGTGCGCTGGCGATCGGGTGCGTCCCGATAGCCGGACGACAGCAGCGTGAAACGGTCCTCGATCCGTTCGGCGAGCACGTGCACCCCGAGCGCGCGGACTCGCGTCGCCGCCAGTTCCAGTGCCAGTGGCAGGCCGTCGAGATGGGTGACGATCGTCGCGATCGCCGCCGCATTGTCGTCGGTGACAGCGAAGCCGGGCGCGCTCGAGCGGGCCCGTTCGACGAAAAGCTGTGCGGCAGGCGAGGTTTCCACCTCGCTCGACCCCGGTCCGGCGGCGGGTGCGGTGGGCAGGGCCAGCGGTGCCACCGGCCGGATGTGCTCGCCCGCGATATTCAGTGGCACCTGACTGGTTACCAGCACCCGCAGCTCCGGTGCGGCGGCGAGCAGCCGTGACACCACCGTGGCGGCCGCGTCGGCGACGTGCTCGCCGTTGTCCAGCACCAGCAGCACCTGCTTGGCCCGCACCGCCTCGGCGAGATGGTCGAGCTGAGAGCCGTTGCCGGGCACCGGGAACGGGCTCGAACCGGCCGAATCGTCACGGACATCGAAGGCGCCCGCCACGACTTCGATGACCGTCGTCAGCGCGCTGTCGGTGTCGGTGCCCAGGCACAGTCCGGCGAGCTCGACGAACAGCACGCCGTCGCGCGCCGGATGCGCGGCCGCGGTGGCCAGTGCCAGGCGGGTCTTGCCGACACCGCCCGGCCCGGTGAGCGTCACCAGCCGTTCGGCGCCGATCAGCGCCTCGACCGCGGCGAGATCGTCCGCGCGCCCGATCAGGGAGGTGGGCGGCACGGGCAGGTTCCGGCGCGGTGTCACCGGTGCCGCGGGCGCGGGCCGCGCGGGCGCACCGAGAGCCGGATCCTGTTCCAGCACAGCACGATGCAATGCGGTGAGCTCGGGACTGGGATCGAGGCCGAGCTCTTCGGCGAGGTGTTCGCGCAGCCGACGGTAGGTTTCCAGGGCTTCGCCGTGCCGACCCGACCGGTACAGCGCCAGCATGTGGGCCGAGCGTAACCGTTCCCGCAGCGGATGGAGCGCGGTGAGTTCACCGAGTTCGTCGGCGACCTGATCGTGTTCGCCGAGCGTGATCCGGGTCTGCGCGAGTTCCTCGACAGCGGTGAGCCGCTGTTCCTCCAGCCGCAGCACCGGGATCCGCGCGAACTCGTGATCGGCGAGGTCGGCCAGGGCCTCGCCCCGCCACAACGCCAGGGCTTCGGCGAGAAGCGTTGCCCGAGCGGCGGTGTCGTCGGTGGCGCGCGCCCGGTGGAGCAATCGCTGGAACACCTGGGAGTCCACCGAGCCGTCGGTGACCTCGAGCAGGTAGCCGGGGGAGCGCGACACCAGCAGCTCGCGCCCGCCCACCTCGGCGTCGCCGAGAACCCGGCGCAACTGTGAGGCTCGCGTCTGCAACGAACCAGCGGGGTTGGCGGGCAGGGCCGTATCCCACAGATGCTCGACGAGCCGGTCGGTGGGCACGATCCGGCCCGGTTCGACCAGCAGTGCGCCGAGCAGAACCCGCACCTTGAGCTCTGGAACCCGGACGGATTGTCCCCCGTCGGTCCAGACCGCCAACGGACCGAGCACTCCGAAACGCATGTCACCCACCCTAAACGGCCCGTTCGCCGGCCCGACGGCGCACGGCGGGCGGCGCGGCGCCTCGACCATCGCGCCGGACAACCGCTCGAGGTCGTCTGGAGTCGACCCGAAGGGTTCCTGAAGCGCGGCCCGGCACTGTCGGTCCCAGTTCGAATCGTCCTCGAAGGGAAACTCCTGATGTCCGAGTTCACCGATGTCCCCGAGCGGGCAGGTACCCGCCAATGGCTGGGACTCGCGGTCCTGCTCCTGCCCACGGTCCTGCTGTTCCTGACCATGACCGTGCTGTTCCTCGCTACCCCGTATATCGCCGCCGACCTGTCGCCGAGCAGCGGTCAGCTGCTGTGGATCAACGACATCTACGGTTTCGTGATGGCCGGTTTCCTCGTCACCATGGGCACCCTCGGTGACCGGCTCGGCCGCCGCCGGCTGCTGCTGGCCGGGGCCGTGCTGTTCGGCGCCGCCTCGATCCTGGCCGCGTTCGCGCCGGGCCCCGAACTGCTGATCGCCGCCCGGGCGGTGATGGGCTTCGGTGCGGCCGCCGTCATGCCCGCCACATTGTCGCTGATCACGACCATGTTCCGGGACGACAGGCAGCGCGCCACCGCCATCGGCCTCTGGGCCGCGTCGGTGTCGGCGGGTGTGGCGCTCGGGCCGCTGCTGGGCGGTCTGATGCTCGCCTCGCTGTGGTGGGGTGCGTCGATGCTCATCGGTGTGCCGGTCATGCTGGTCGTCGTTGCCGCGGTACCGGTGCTGATTCCCGAATACCGTGCGCCGAGCGCGGGTCGACTCGATCCGATCAGTGTCGCGTTGTCGCTGGCCGCGCTGCTGCCGTTCGTCTACGGCGTGAAGAAGCTGGCCGAGACCGGATTCGCCGCCGAATCGCTGCTCACGCTGCTCGCTGGTGTGGTGTTCGCGGTGGTCTTCGTCCGCAGGCAGCTGCGCCTGGCCGATCCGCTGCTCGACGTGCGACTGTTCGCGAATCGCACGTTCAGTGGGTCGCTCGGTGTGTACATGCTGGCCGCCGTCGCCCTGGGCGGGGTGTACCTGCTGTTCACCCAGTACTTGCAGCTGGTCGCGGCCCAGTCGCCGCTGCAGGCCGGGCTGTGGATTCTGCCCGCCGCCATCGGCCTGGTCGTCGTTTCCACCGTCACCCCCGCTCTCGCTCGCCGCGTTCGTCCCGCCTATCTCATCGCCGCGGGCCTGGCAGTCTCGGCCGTCGGCTACCTGGTGCTCACCCAGGTCGGTAGCGTTGCCGGGCTACCGCTGCTCATCGTCGGCTTCTACGTCCTCTACCCGGGCATCGCCCCGGCGATGGCCCTGATCCCGGGCCTGGTCATCGGTGCGGCCCCGGCGGAGAAGGCAGGCGCGGCCTCGGCCGTGAACAGCACCGCCAGCGACCTGGGCGTGGCATTGGGCGTCGCGCTACTCGGTAGCGTTGGCGCGGCCATCTACCGCGCCGATATGTCCGATGCGGAGGGAGCCGCCTCGGAAACCCTTCCTGCAGCGCTGAGTTCGGCCGGGTCGCTGCCCGCCGGCCTCGCCGATTCGCTCGTACTGGCTGCTCGGGAAGCGTTCACCAACGGACTCAACGCCGCCGCGTGGACCGCCGCGGTGCTCTCGGCAGCCGGTGCGGTGCTGGCGGTGGCGTTGCTGCGGCGGATCCCGGCGGGGGCGACCTCGGTGCCGGAGACAACGGAGGTTACGGAAGCAGGCGGTGTCGCCGAGCGAACCACTGTCGCTGTCTGACGGTCGCGAAATCTCGCCGACCGACAGCGGTCCGCAGCACCGGTTCGCCGGGTGCTGCGGATCGCTGTAATTCGTTGCCCTACAAAGTATTTCGAAGGGCTTCGCCGAGGATCCCGCAGTTGTGCGTCGGCGACTACCGCCGGTCGACTCGTTCATCGGGGGAGGTGCGGCCGGTGACAACCATCAGTAGCTCTGCCGCCGTACCGGTGATCGGTGTGCCGTTGCCCGCGGTCCAGGAGCTGTCGGTGGCTCGCAACGAGTATCCGGCCAGCCGATTCTGCGCGTGGAAAGGTGCGCCCATCGTCCACACGCGGTCCAGTGCGAGTTGCGCTGCCGTAGGTGGCATCACCCGGTCGATGCCGAGCGGAACGGCGATGTCCTGCCCGTGCACCAGCAGATCCATCAGCCGATCGATCGGTGTGGTGCCGATCGGGATGACCCTGGAGTCGATCGTGGCGCGCAGTTCGGCGAGCAACTCGGCGGTCGGTGTCCGGTCGGCGTGCCGGACAGCGGTGTCATGGATGAGGCGGTCGGTGTTGCCGCGAGCGCGGATCAGGTTCACCAGCAAGGCCGCGACCGTGACGCGGGTGGCCAGTACCAGGTGGGCCACGACGTCCCGGATCCGCCACCCCTCGCACAGTGACGCGGTGTCCCATGCCGATGCGGGCAGGCCGCGCAGCAATTCGACCAGGGTGGTGCGTTCGTCGGCCACCGCCTGCCAGATCGTGTCGTTCCTCGTGTCCGGTCCGGTCATCGTCGGTTCTCCTTCGCGTGGGCGTCCTCGGTACCGTAGGAGTTCCACCGAGGTGGAGGTGCCAGCGAAAGTGACTCACATCACATATCTGACGATCGGCGAGCTCGCCACCAGGACCGGCGTCGCGGTACGAACAGTCCGGTACTACTGCGATGCGGGCCTGCTGGACGCGGCGCGCACGCCCACCGGACATCGAGTGTTCGAACCCGGCGCGGTCGACCGGCTGGTGCTGCTTCGCCGGCTGCGCTCCTTCGGCATCGGACTCGCGTCGATCGAGGACGTGCTCGACGGCACCCGCTCGCTCGCCGAGGTGATCGCGACCGAACGCGTCGCCGTCGACGACGAACTCGACGCGTTGAACCGTCGCCGGGCGCTCCTGCGCGCCGTCGAATCGGCCGCTCCCGACCGGCAGGACGAACACCTGAATCTGCTTGCCGCCGTGGTGGACCCGCGAGCGGCCCACGATGTGCTCGTCACGTTCTGGCGCCGCCAACTCACCCCGCTACCGGCCGCGGCCATCGACGGTTTCCTCAGCATGAACGTCCCCGAGCTGGCACCCGACGCCCACCCCGAACACCTCCTCGCCTACGCGGAACTGATTGCCGCGGTATCGGATCCGGAGACCGCCACCGCCGTGTACGACACCATCCGCCACCGCAGCACCCCCGGCATCCGCGACGAACGCCGCCTCCTGTTCGACGTAGCCGATGCCTGCGTCGCGGTCGCACCTCTCGTCACCGCAGGCCAGCCACCCCGCCCCGGCCCTGAACTGGACCATTACGTCGCGATCCACGCGACCGCCCGCGACCGCCACGACACCCCGTCCTTCCGCCGCCAACTCCTCGTCGACGCCGCGGGCGCAGACCAGCGAGTCCGCCGATACTGGCACCTCACAACAACTCTCACCGGCGAAGCCGCCACCTCCGGCACCACCCAACTCTGGCTCGTCGACGCCCTCACCGCCTCGGTGACGTGAAAAAGGGAGGCCGATGAACGGCCTCCCTTTTTCACGACGCAGAACTCAGGGAACGACTTCGACGATGTCGCCCGGCTCCAGCCACTCGTAGTGTGCCTTGGCGCCTTCCGGAGTCAGGCGGATGCAGCCGTGGGACTGCTCCTCGGTGGGTCCGATGTGGTATGCGATGTCACCGTTGAAGAAGACCGCGTACTCCATGGGGGCGTTGTGCAGGGTGCTCCAGTGGAACGGCTTCTTGAAGGCCACCTTGAAGACTCCGGGCGGCGTTTCGTAACCGGGGCGGCCGTGGGACATCGGGCTCGGCCCGAAGGTGACCTTGCCGTTGTCCATCAACCACGCGTTGTTGGTCGACAACTGCAGGCACGCACGGGCTTTCTCGCTGCACGGGGCCACCACGGGCTCCGGCGGCGGGGCGGGAATGATGGCGGGCACGCCGGGCACATCGGGCCCGCCGGGCCATAGTGGTTCGGCCTGAACGGGTGCTGTGACCGCGGCCCCGACCACCGCCGCGCACATCGCCGCCTGCACGGCCCATCGGGGAATACGACTACTACTCACGAAATCTTGCCTCTCTCGCCGCGCCCACCCCTGGTCGTCGTACGCCCAGAACATGAGCTTTCACCATCGACACAAGCCTCGGAAACATAGAGGTACAGCGATCATGGAGTATTACGATCGTGTTGAGCAAGCCCAGGGCCGGGCTACCGGCGCGTCACGCGCCGCAGCGGATCGACCCGGGCCGCCGCGGGAGGGTTCGCCCGGAACACGCGGGCCGCCAGCGGTGGCAACACCATCAGCCGGGTGAGCTGGTTGCGCAGCCAGATCCCGGTGTTCGTGGCGGGGACGAGCATGGCGCTGCCGGGGCCGACCGAACGCTGGCGAGCTCGCACGATCGGGCGGAAGTCGTGTTCGTAGCGGGCGAAGGCGGCGGCGTGGCCGTAGCTTTCGGCGAGGGTGGTGGCGAGACGATGCGCGCCTTCGATGGCGAGGGCGGCGCCCGAACCGGAGAACGCGGTGGGGCAGTAGGCGGCATCGCCGACCAGACCGACACGGCCGCGCGACCAGTTCGGCATGCGGATCTGCGTCATCGCGTCGAGGTAGAACGTCGGATCGGCGGTGGCGGCGTCGAGCAGGGCCGGGATTTCCCAGGCAGCGCCGGCGAATTGTTCGCGCAGTAGCTCGATCTGTGACGGCCTGTCGCGCGGGAAGTCGAACTCACGCGCTGTGCGAAACGCGAAGAACGCTTGCGCGTCTCGGTGATCGCCGGATCGATACACTCCGGCGACGCGGCCCGGCGTGTTGTGCAGCGTCACCTCCCGCCGCGCGCCGAAGCTCACATCCACCGTGGCGGTCGCGAAGCCGATGCCGAGCGGGTGCGCCGCCTCGGCCTCGCTCAGCACCGCGAGATTGCGCACCCGCGAATGCAATCCGTCGGCGCCGAAGACCAGGTCGAACTCCGCACCGGTGCCACCGGCGAAACTCACCTGCACCACGTCGCCGTCCTGGGTGATGGTGTCGACGGTGTCGCCGAAGCGGTAGTCGACGTCGTGAGCGGTGGCGTCGTAGAGAACGCGGGCGAGGTCGCCGCGCATCACCTCGATATCGCCGGGCTCGTCGAAGGTGCTGGTCGGCATACCGGCGACGCGTCGTCCCTCGGCATCGACGAAGGTGAGCGCCCGGATATCGGTGGCGAGGTCGCGCAACGCGGGCAGCACCCCCATGGATTCGGCGATACCGACCGCCGCGCCGCGCAGATCGACGCCGTTGCCGCCCGCGCGCAGCGCCGGAGCTTGTTCGGCGACGGTGGGACGGAACCCCTGGCGGGCGAGCCAGTAGGCGAGAGTGGGCCCGGCGATGCTGGCGCCGGAGATGAGAATGCGGGGACTGGTCGACATGGCGACTCCTCAGTGACTGACCGTTGGTCAGTTTCCACGGTAAGCTTCTGACCGGTGGTCAGTCAAGGGATAGAATGCGCCGATGAGTGATGACGCAGCGGTCGGCACCAGGGAGCGCATCCTTGCCGTCGCGATGGATCTGTTCGGCGCGCACGGTTACCACCGCACGACGGTGCGGGCGATCGCCGACCAGCTGGACATCTCCAAGGCCGGTGTCCTCTACCACTTTCCGAGCAAGTACGACATCCTCGCCGGACTGGCCGAGCCGCTGCTCGTCGCCCTCGCCGACGCCGTGGCCGCGGCGGCCGACCCCGATCCGCGGATCGCTCGCAGGCAGGCTCTCGAAGGCATTCTCGAGGTCTACATCGAGCATCGATATCTGCTGCGCCTCAACGTCAACGATCTCGCGCTCGCCGCGTCGGGCAGCACCTTCGAGCGGTTCCGCGACTTGGTGCTGGCAGCGAACGTGCTGGTGGCGGGACCGAATCCGACGCTGTCCGACCGCGTGCGCGCCGTGCAGGCATTGGGCGTGCTCAGCGACCCGGTGGTGTTGTTCGCGGACGAATCGCCGGCTGCCCTGCGTGCGGAAGTGCTGGCGGGGGTGGATCTGCTGTACCCCGACGAAGCGAATACTGTTGTGGCGCACCGTGGTAGGCCCACCCTGCTCGATGAGAAGGGGGTAGCCGCGGCGCGCAGGATGAGCCGGGTCGAGCACCGTAGCGCCTCGGAGATCGCCGCCGCCCTCGGCGTCTCGCGAGCAACCGTGTATCGGTATCTCAAGGACTAATTATGAGACGAATTATGAGACATTAATGAGACGATTGCGTGCGCACTTGACGACTTAGGTAAGCCTGACCTACTCTGATCTCGGCGTACGGATGAGCCGGTGGTCCCGAGGGCTGCGGTCGACTCCGCCATCCTGCCGCGGCGGGCTCTGTTTTCGAGACGGAGCCCGCCGCTACGTCTTACCGGCTGCCGAGCGCCGTTTCGGATGGTGTAAACCGGACCGTATGAGCGAAACGCCCCTGTCCCTGGCCGATGTCACCCCCGAGTTGATGACCAAGGCCAGCGAAGGCACCTTCACCGACCTCATCGGCTTGCGCTACACCGAAGTCGGCCCAGACCGGGTCCGCGGTGAATGGCAGGTGCGCCCCGAACTGCACCAGCCCGCGGGTATCCAGAACGGTGGCGTCTACTGCACCATCATCGAAACTCTCGCGAGCGTCGGCGGCGGCGTCTGGTTCGGCGAGCGTGGTTCGGTCGTGGGCGTCAACAACAACACCGACTTCCTGCGCGCGGTCCGCGAGGGCCTCCTCACCGCCGAGGCCACCCCCATCCACCGCGGCCGCAGCCAGCAGCTCTGGGTCGTCGTCATCACCGACGCGGAAGGTCGCACCGTCGCCCGCGGCCAGGTCCGCCTCCAGAATCTCGCCGCCTAGCGGTCCCTCCGTCGATAGCCCTCGGGTCGATCGACGGTGGTGACCCGCCATCCGCCGCGGCCGAGCACCTCGACGACCAGCGCGCCGATGTTCCACGCGTCGTCGTCACCGCGGTGATGGGTGCCTTCGAGGGGGATGTCGGCGATCCGGAGTGCGTGGTCCATGCCGGGGCGCCGCCGCAGGTCGTAGGACTCGGCGAAGACCTGCTTGGCGTTGGTGTGCTCCGGGCCGAAGGGGTAGTCGACGCCGGTGGCCGCGCACTGGGTGCGGAACTGTTTGCGGTCGTAGTCGCCCCAGCTCGCCCACGGCCGCTCGCCTGCCGCGAACTCGTCGGCCAGGCGGCGGCACGCCTCACCGAACTCGACACCGTTGTCGACCTGCCGCTGGGTGAGAGTGGTGAGCTCGGTGCAGAAATCGCTCACCGTGGACCGGGTCGGGCGCACGATGATGTCGTGCTTGCTCACCCTGGTCCGGGTGGCGAGATCGACCACGGTGATCCCGATCTCGATGATCTCGTTGACCTGTCCGGCGGGCGGGTCGCCCGCCCAGCAGGTGGCTTCCACGTCGACCACGTTGAGCAGGCCGGTCCAATCGTTCATGGGGGTGACGGTACGGGCGCGTCATGGTGTGCTCCAGTGATATTCGTGGCGCGGCGATCCGTGGCACAGGCGCACCCGCCACTCGGCCGGTGAGTCGGCCGTTCCCGGGCCGATCCTGGACCCATCGTTAACATCTCGTTAACCGCCTCGGGGTCGTCCCCGGTCGCGCTCGGCGGCGGTCGCCGCGCGGCCGCGGGACGTGCCAGAATGTCGCTCACCGACCACCACCCGCCGAGGAGAGAACGTATGCGCCTGTCGCCGCACGAGCAGGAACGGCTGCTGCTGAGCTATGCGGCCGAGCTGGCGCGCCGCAGGCAGGCGCGGGGGTTGAAGCTGAACCATCCGGAGTCGATCGCGTTGATCACCGATCACGTGCTCGAGGGAGCACGGGACGGGCGGACCGTGGCGGAATTGATGTCGTCGGGGCGGTCGGTGCTCACCCGTGAGGATGTGATGGAGGGGGTGCCCGAGATGATTCACGACGTGCAGGTCGAGGCGACGTTTCCCGACGGCACCAAGCTCGTCACCGTGCACCACCCGATCGGATAGGCGAGACCCATGATTCCCGGCGAATACCTCTGTGCCGAGGGCACGATCGAACTGAACGCGGGCGCGGTGCGCGTCGAGCTCGATGTGGTCAATACCGGCGATCGCCCCGTTCAGGTGGGCAGCCACGTGCATTTCCCGCAGTCCAACGCCGCGCTGGAGTTCGACCGTGAGGCCGCCCACGGGCACCGGCTGGATATTCCCGCAGGCACGGCGGTTCGATTCGAACCCGGTCTGCCGCAGCGGATTTCGCTGGTTCCGCTCGGCGGTACCCGCGAGGTCTACGGCATCAGCATGAACCCGCCGGGGCACCTGGATGCCTGAGTTGACCGAAAACTATCGCGCGGCGGCCCGCTCGCCGCGACGTCCGGGAGAGAGTCGATGACCGAACTGAGCCGCGCCCGCTACGCCGAACTGTTCGGGCCGACCACCGGCGACCGTATTCGCCTGGCCGACACCGACCTGATCGTCGAGATCACCGAAGACCGCAGTGGCGGACCGGGACTCGCCGGTGAGGAAGCGGTGTTCGGCGGCGGCAAGGTGCTGCGCGAGTCGATGGGCCAGTCGCGCGCCACCCGCGCCGACGGCGCACCCGACACCGTCATCACCGGTGTCGTGATCATCGACCACTGGGGCATCATCAAGGCCGACGTGGGCATCCGCGACGGCCGCATCTGCGGTATCGGCAAGGCAGGCAACCCCGACACGATGTCGGGCGTGCACCCGGCCCTCGTCGTCGGCCCGTCGACCGAGATCATCGCGGGCAACGGCCGAATTCTCACGGCGGGCGCCATCGACTGCCACGTCCACTTCATCTGCCCGCAGCTGATGGACGAGGCGCTCGGCGGCGGCATCACCACCCTCATCGGCGGCGGCACCGGCCCCGCCGAGGGTTCCAAGGCCACCACCGTCACGCCGGGCTCCTGGCACCTGGCGCGGATGCTGGAATCCCTGGACCACTGGCCGATGAACATCGTGCTGCTCGGCAAGGGCAACACGGTCAGCCAGGAATCGATGTGGGAGCAATTGCGCGGCGGCGCTTCGGGTTTCAAACTGCACGAGGACTGGGGCTCCACCCCGGCCGCGATCGATGCCTGCCTCACCGTCGCCGACGCGGCGGGCGTGCAGGTGGCACTGCACTCGGACACGCTGAACGAGGCCGGTTTCGTCGAGGACACCCTCGCCGCCATCGCGGGCCGCGGCATCCACGCCTACCACACCGAGGGTGCCGGTGGCGGCCACGCACCCGACATCATCACTGTCGCTTCCCATCTCAATGTGCTGCCCAGCTCCACCAACCCCACCCGGCCGCACACCGTCAACACCCTCGACGAGCACCTCGACATGCTGATGGTGTGCCATCACCTGAGTCCGTCGATCCCCGAGGACCTGGCCTTCGCCGAATCGCGGATCCGCCCGTCTACCATCGCCGCCGAAGACCTCCTGCACGATCTGGGCGCCATCTCCATGATCGGCTCGGACTCCCAGGCGATGGGCCGCATCGGTGAAGTGGTGATGCGCACCTGGCAGACCGCGCACGTGATGAAACGTCGCCGTGGCGCCCTGCCCGGTGACGGCGCGGCCGACAACGCCCGCGTGCAGCGCTATATCGCCAAATACACCATCTGCCCGGCGGTTTCGCACGGGCTCGACGACGAGATCGGCTCGATCGAGGTCGGCAAGCTCGCCGACCTGGTGCTGTGGGAACCGGCGTTCTTCGGTGTCCGGCCGCACGCGGTTCTCAAGGGCGGCATGATCGCCTGGGCCGCGATGGGCGACGCCAACGCCTCCATCCCCACCCCGCAGCCCGTGCTCCCACGCCCCATGTTCGGGGCCGCGGCCCCGGCCGCCGCGGCGACCTCCCTGCACTTCGTCTCCGAACAGGCCATCGACGACGGCCTCGCGAACCGTCTGAACGTGCGCCGAAAGCTGGTGCCGGTCAAGAACGCTCGCCGCGTCACCAAGGCCGACATGCCCCACAACGACGCCATGCCCCACATCGAAGTAGACCCCGACACCTTCACCGTCCGCATCGACGGCGAAGTCTGGGCCGAGGAACCCGCCACCGAACTCCCGATGGCCCAGCGCTACTTCCTTTTCTGACCGCCGCCTTCGCTGCGTCCGTGCCGGGCTGACGAACGCTGTCGCGGCTGTGTCCATTAGGCTCGTCGCGATCCGAGCGGGGCGGGTTTCGGCACGCCTTCCGCCGCACAGCGCCGGGGACCCCGGCGGGAGGGGAACACAGCATGGACGACCTGAACAACGCCGCCGCGGACCTGTCGCGCTGGGCGCAGGACCTGGAACAGAAGGCGCAGCGCTACCAGGAGCTGCACGCCAAGATGACAGCGGTGAGCGTCACCGATACCTCGGCCGACGGCCGGATCAGCGTCACCGTGGACGCCAACGGTTCGACCACCGCGATCACTTTGGCGGCCGCCGTGCGCGGCATGGATCCCACCGCCGTGGCGACCGAACTCATGGCCTGCACGCATCGCGCCCAGGCGCGCCTGCGTGATCAGGTCACCGGCCTGGTCCATGACACGGTCGGCACCGACGAGGCCGGGGCGGCGATCGTCGGCCAGTACAGCGACCGGTTCCCCGACCTCGACCCGACCTCGCCGGCGCCCGTGCCGCCCTCGGCGCCGCCCGCCGCTGCGGCCGCACCCATCGCATCGTGGCCGTCCGCGCCCGAGGCTCCCGCCACCCGCAAACCCGACCGTGATCGGGTTGTCGCGCCCGAGGAGCCGTCCGACGAGGACATGTTCTACCAGCGCAAATCCTGGTTGCAGTAGCCACCGCTACAACCCGGCACACATTCGAGGGAACCGAACGGGGTCGGGGCGCGTCCAACTAGATCGAGAGCTGCGGACTCGACCGAGTTCGCCGGAGGAGGGATTCTGCGTGACCAGTCTGGTGAATGTGAATCTGGATGCGATCAGGTCACAGGCCTGCTCGGTGGACGGCGTGTCCGGCGGGGTCGCCAAGGCGCTCGAAGCGGCGAACTATCTCGCCCATGCCGACGACGGCTACGGCCTGCTCGTGAAGCCGTACGCGGTGAGCACCCTCAACTCGCTCCACGACGACATCACCGAGGCACTGGCGCAGCTCGACACCCTGACCACGGAGATGCCGGGCAAACTCCGCACCGCCGCCGACACCTTCGAAACGTGTGACACCACCCGGGCCGGCGATCTGACGGGCAAGACCGCCGAGATCGAAAGGAACGTCTGACCATGGCCGACGGACCCAACGCGGCGGGCACGTTCCTCAACGAGCACACCGTCCTGCCCGGCACGGTGAGCACCTTCGACGACGGCGAAGCTCCCGAGAACGACCTGCTCCAAGACGGCGTCGACTATCGGGACACCTACTATCAGGAAAGCAACTTCCTGTTCAGCAACGTGGGCCGGCCGACGGGTGGGGACGAACCCGACGCGGGCATCATGAAGGGCACGCTCCAGGGTGACACCTGGGAGAACGGCCTCGGCCTCTACAACGCGATGACCGGCGACGGGTCGATCATGACCAAGGTCGACGCCATCTCCAAAGCGGCCGGTACCGCGGGTGATTGGGCGTCGGCGGCGACGATGTTCAGCAAGGCGATCAAGGGCACCTCCACACTGGCGAAGTTCGACCCGTTCAACTTCCTCGGTTCGCAACTGATGAGCTGGATGCTCGAGCACGTCGAACCGATGCGCAAATCACTGGAATCGATCACCGGCAGCCCGGATATGGTCCAGGCGTATTCGGATTCGTGGAAGGCGATCGCCGAGAGTCTGACGACCACCGCGCAGGAGTGGGCTACCGCGCTCGACAGCGGAATCGGTGAATGGGCAGGCGCCGCCGCCGAAGCCTACGTGGCCACCGCGACCGAGCTGACGGGCAAGATCGCCGAGAAGGCGGCCGTCGCCGAGGTGCTGTCGGAGTGCAACGCGGCGATGAAGGGCATCGTCGAGACAGTGCGCGAGATCGTGGTCGAGATCCTGAGCAATCTCGCCGGCATGCTCGCCGAGATGACCGCACTGCTCATCGCCTCCGCCGGAACCGCCACCCCCGCGCTCATCGCCAGGGCGCTGCTCGACATCTCGCTGGCCACGGTGACGGTCTCGCAGATGCTGGTGAAACTGGCGCAGGCGCTGATCGATACGAAGATGCTGGCGCAGAGCGCGGTGAAGATCATCCAGGGCGTGACCGAGGTCGAGACCGCGAAGTAGCGGCCGAGGAAGCCGGCCCGGCCCGTGCTCGGTGGCAGACTGCGTGTATGACGATCAACGATTGGGCCGATGTCGACAGCTACCTCGTCACCACGCTCGTCGGTGACGAGGGAGCGCCCGCACTCACCGCCAACGCCGATGCGGGGCTGCCCGCCATCGACGTCTCCCCACCCCAGGGCAAACTGCTGAACCTGTTGGCCCGCACCGCGAAAGCGCGCCGGGTGCTCGAGATCGGCACGCTCGGCGGCTACAGTACCGAGTGGCTGGCGCGCGCGGTCGGCGACGGTGGTCTTGTCGTCACCCTCGAATTCGAACCCCGCCACGCCAAGGTCGCGCGCGAGAACCTCGACCGCGCCGGCGTGGGGGAGCGCGTCGAGATCCTGGTGGGCGCGGCCCTCGACACCCTGCCCGGTGTCGCCGAGGATCTGACCGAACCGTTCGACCTGGTCTTCATCGACGCCGACAAGGTCAACAACTCCAACTACGTGCAGTGGGCGCTGCGCCTGACCCACCCGGGCTCGGTGATCATCGTCGACAACGTGGTGCGCGCGGGCGCGGTGGCCGACGAGCAGACCGAGGATCCCAATGCTCGAGCGAGCCGCGACCTGATCGAATTGCTCGCCGCCGAACCGAGTGTCGACGCGACCGTCATCCAGACCGTCGGCGCGAAAGGGTGGGACGGATTCGCCTACGCCGTGGTGAACGGCCCGAATTCCTGATCTTCACCGCCCGGTAATGCGCAGGGTCATTGCCGGGCGTCCGGGATTCATCGGGAGGTTGTTCGCTGCCGCTAGCGTGGGACTGTTCGACTTCAGGAGCCGCCATCATGGAATTCCGTCATCTCGTCTCGTTCATCGCGCTCGCCGAGGAATTGCATTTCGGACGGGCGGCGCAGCGCCTGCATCTGACGCAGCCGAGCCTGAGCGCTCAGTTGCAGAAGCTGGAGAAGTCCCTGGAAGTGCAGCTGGTCGCGCGCAATTCGCACGAGGTGCGGCTGACACCGGCGGGCCGGGAGTTCGAGCTGCAGGCCCGCCAGATCATCGCCCAGCTCGACCGGGCCGCCCAGGCCGCGAAGGCGACCGCCGCCGGTCGCGCCGGCAGCCTGAACGTCGGCTACAACCTGCCCGCCAGCAAGCACATCCTGCCCGACGCGCTGGCCCAGCTCACCGACCGCCACCCCGGCATCTCGGTGTCGCTGTGGGAGAAGCGAACCGGGCCGCAGCTGGCCGCGCTGGCCGACGGATCCCTCGACCTGGCCATGGTCTACGGCCACCCCAGCACCGCCGACTTCCGGTACCGGCGTCTGCTGCACCGGATACCGCTGGTGGCGGTGGTCGGCAGGCAGCACCGCTGGGCCCACCGCTCGCACGTGCCGTTCGCCGAACTGCGCGATCAGGACTGCGTGCTGTTCGCCCGCGATCAGTGTCCGGCGATGTACGACGCGATCCTGCGGTCGGCCGCGCAGACCCGGATCTCGCTGAACATCACCCAGATCGCCGACGATCCGGGCGCCACCGCCCACATCGTCTCGGTACGCCCACTGGTCGGATTCGCCTCGCTGCCGCGGGCGGTGTCGGCGGGTATGGGGTCCTCGGACACCGACCCGGTTGCGGTGAAACTGGTCGATCCGGTCCCGACCCTGGATCTGCACGTGGTGTGGCGGGCCGACGAACAGAATCCGGCGGTGGCGATGTTTCTGGACTGTCTCGCGTCCACGGCACCTGCCCTGGCCGACGACCAGGTTCTGACGGCGTGAAGTCGTCGTTCATTTCAGTCCCGACCGCACGAACGCATTGACGATGTGGCGCTGCAGCACCAGATACAGCAGCAGCACCGGCAGACAGGCCAGACCCGCCAGCGCCATCATCGGTCCCCACTGATCACCTTCGGTGCCCATGAAACTACGCAGTCCGAGCTGCAGCACACTGTTGGACTGACGCAGCACGACCGCGGGCCAGAAGTACTCGTTCCACGCGTTGATGAACAGCAGGATGCCGAGTGCGGCCAGTGCGGGTCGCAGGTTCGGCACTACCACGGTCCACAGAATCGACCACGACGAGCGCCCGTCGATCTTCGCGGCGGCGATGAGCTCTTTCGGGAACGCCGACATGTGCTGGCGCAACAGCAGCACCGCCAGCGCCGAGCACAGCGTCGGCAGCACGACGCCGATCAGGGTGTTGATCAGGCCCAGCTGGTTGAGCAGGATGTAGTTGGGCAGCATCGTCACCTGGAACGGCACCAGCCACACCCCCACGAACGCCAGATACAGCAGCTTCTGCAGCGGGAAGGTGTAGATGGCGAACGCGTAGGAGGCCAGCAACGCGATGAGGAGCTGGCCCGCCGCCGAGAGCACCGCGACGAAGAACGTGTTGGCGATCAGACCGGCGATGTCGACCTTCTGCGCCGCGTCGAGGTAGTTGGCCGTCGACAGGGGCCACGGGATCGGCGACAGCGAGGTGACGTCCTCGGGTCGGCGCAGCGACGTCGCGAACAGCCAGTAGATCGGGAACACGCAGACCAGTGCCGTGGCGGCGAGCAGCAGATGGCTGCCCAGCCCGCGCAGTCGTTCAATCGTCATGGACAGCAACCTTTTCCGAGATCCAGACCAGCAGTGCGGCCACCAGACCGAAGCCGACGAACAGCAGCACACCGGCCGCGGCGCTCAGACCGGCGTCGAAACTGTGGAAGGCGTAGTCCCAGAGCAGGTAGTAGATGTTGGTGGTGGCCTGCGCGGGACCGCCCTGGGTCATCGAGTCGATGAGCGGGAAAGTCAGTGTGGGACTGAGCAACACGGTTGTGAGGACGAGGAACAGCACGGTGGGCGAGAGCAGCGGCAGGGTGATCCAGCGCCGGATCTGACCGGGTGAGGCGCCGTCGACCCTGGCCGCTTCGTCGTAGTCGCCGCTGATTCCGGCCAAGCCTGCCCACACCACGAGCACCGCGAAGCCGATCAGGTGCCAGGCGGTGATCGCGATGATCACGCCCTGCGCGGTCGCGGTCTCGTACACCCAGTTGCGGTCCGAACCGGTCACCTGGGCGAGGAAGCCCGTTCCCGGATGCAGCAACCAGCGCCACACCGCCGCCGCCGCGACCGGCGCGACCAGGAACGGCGCGAACACCAGTGCCTGATAGATCGTGCGCGCCCGACCGGTGACCCGTCGGCTCGCCATCGCGATCACGACCGGCAGCACCACCGTGAACGGCAACAGGCCCAGGATCAGTGTCCCGGTGCGACCGAGGGCGCCCCAGAACGGCGGAAGATCCAGCAGCCGTTCGTAATTCGCGGTGCCCACCGGTGTCATCGGCGCGGTCGGCAGCAGGTTCCACGAGTAGGTGGACAGCTGCAGGGCCTGCACCAGCGGTTGATAGGTCCACACCACCAGCAGGAACAGCGCCGGACTCAGGTAGAGGTAGGGCGCGACGAACCGGGCCACATGGCGGCGGGTGAGGCGCCGGCGCACCGGTGTCGCCGCGACCGGCGGTACCGGCGACGCCGGCGCATCGATGACGAACATCTACCGCACCGCCGCCCGCGCGGCGACGATCGCCGCGATCTGCTCGAGCATTTCCGACTCCGGCCGGTCATAGACCTTCGGCGCCGGAGCGGCGTCGATCGCGGTGGCCAGCACAGTCGACTCCAACACGTCGATGCGGCTGAACCCGAAGCCGACGAAGCCGCGGTGCCTGCCCGCCGGTGCCATGGGGTCCACCCGGTAGGCCGCCGCGGGACCGATCCACACCGGGATCCCGGCCAGCGCCGACGCGCCGGTGAGGTGGTTGTGTCCGCACAGGATCATCCGGACATCGGTGCCCGCCACCACTTCGGCCAGCTGTTCGGCATCCTTGAGCCGGAGGAAGTCGAGGGTGGCCAGCGGGGAACGCAGCGGCGGATGGTGCACCACCAGCACGGTGCCGTGCGGGGCGGGGGTGCGCAGTTCCTCGGCCAGCCAGGCCAGCTGCTCCGGTTCGAGCTTGCCGTCGTGCTGGAACGGTGTGGTGCTGTCCAGCACGATGATCCGCACGCCCGCGATCTCGACACATTGGTCGTGCGGAAGCTCCGGGTCCACCGTGTCGCGGCCGAGCAGTTCGGCACCGAAGGCGGTGCGTTCGTCGTGATTGCCCATCGCGTAGACGATCTCGGCGCCGAGTTCGGCCGCGACGGGTTCTACCGCGGTCCGCAACCGCCGGTAGGCCTCGGGTGATCCGTTGTCGCTGAGATCACCGGAGAAGATCAGCACGTCGACGCGCTGCCCGAATTCGCGCAGCCGGTCGAGCACCGCGGTCAGATTGGCGGCGGTGTCGACACCGTGGAGCAGTTCGCCCTCGGGCCGCAGGTGGGTATCGGTGATCTGGACGATCGTCAGCCCGCTCATGACTTCGGCATGAGTTCGGTGCCCGCGGTGCGGGCGGCGGTGAGCGTGGACTGCGGGTCGGCGCCCTGGAACACGACGGCCTCGACGGCGTCCATCATGCCGTCACGCATCTGCAGATAGTTGTTGCCCGGCATCGACACCCACGGCTCCATGTTCGCCAGCTGCGCGACGTTCGGGCGCAGCAGCGGGTTCTGGTCGGCCCAGTCCTTGAGCCCGCCTGCTTCTTCGAGCAGACCGGTGCGCAGCGGCAGGTAGCCGATGTTCTGCGCGATCTTCTTGTAGGAATCCTCGCTGGTCAGGTGCTTGATCAGTTCCCATGCGGCCCGCTGCTTCGCGGGATCGTTGGACAGGATGTGCAGGCCCGCACCGGAATTCGTGGGGATGGCGGGCTTGCTGCCGAAGCCGGGCATCGGCGCCGAACGCAGGTCCCACTTGCCCTTGGACCCGGTGACGAAAACGCTCTGCAGCGCGCTGGTTTCGAGCATCATGCCGATCTCGCCGCGACCGAACGCCTCGTAGCCCTGCTTCTGATTGAGCTTGGGCATGCTGCCGCTGTTCACGAGGTTCTGCGCCATCTTGGTGACCTCGACGGCGGGCGCGTCGGCGAAGGTGAGGGTGTTGCGATCCTCGGAGATCACGCGGCCGCCGTTGGAGCGCACCAGCGACTGGAAGCACCAGTCCTTGGCGGTCTTGGTCAGGCAGTCGATGTAGACCCCGCCCTTGCCGGTGCGGTCGGCGATAGCCTTCGCCGCGGTGGTGACCTCGTCCCAGGTGGTGGGCGGCTTGGCGGGATCGAGACCGGCCTCGGTGAACAGCGACGCGTTCAGATACAGGACGGGCGTGGAGAAGACGAACGGAACGCCGTAGGTGTGGCCGTCCCAGTCGTCGAGGGTGCGGGCCCGGGGCGCGTACGCGTGGCGGGCGCCGTCGAAGTTCTGCTTGACTTCCGGTGCGCCGACCAGCTGGTCGAGCGGCTTGGCCTTGAGCTGGTGGATGGTGAAGTCCAGGTCGGAGAAGCCGAGCTGGGCGACGTCGGGCGGGGTGCCCGCCACCATCTGGTTCTGGATGCTGGAGACGGTGTCGGTGGCCGGGTTGGGGCTGTTGCCCTGCGGCTTCTGCGCGGTGACCTTGATATTGGGGTGCTTGGCGCCGAAGTCGGCGATCAGGGCGTTGAAGGTGTCGGTCCAGGCGCCCGCCACGCCGTAGCTGTAGGACTCGAAGACGATCGAAACCTGTTGGTCGGCAGCCAGTTCGGGAATCTGCGCGGTGGAGGTGGCGTCGGTGGACCCGGTGGTGCCGAGGCCGCAACCGGTGAGGGCGAGGGCGGCGGTGAACACCACGCCCAGCGCGGGCAGTGTGCGTTTCATCGTGGTTCTATCCTTCTCATCGGGGTGGTGCCGAAATCAGGGGACGGGGATCGCGGCCGCGTCGACGGCCGGTTCCGCGGTGGAGCTGGGCGCTTGCCACGTCAGCCGCAGGCCGGTGTCGGGGTCGAACAGGTGGATGTCGGCGGGGTCGACGCGGCAGGCGATGTCCTCGCCCACCCGGACACCGGCCGGACGGGCCGCGCGCACACAGAGGCCGGACTCGAGGTGCACGAGTTCTTCGCTGCCGAGGTTCTCGACCATCCGTACCCGCCCCCGGACATCGGTCGAGGTGTCGTCGATCCGCAGGCGTTCCGGGCGGATTCCGGCGACGACGGCGGTGGCGTCGCCGGAATCCTCGGTGATGTCCAGCGCGGCATCGATGCCGTCGGCCATCACCGTCATATGGCCGTCGCTCGCGGTGACGACGGCGGGGAACAGGTTCATCGGCGGTGAGCCGAGGAAGCCGGCGACGAAGGTCGAGCGCGGGCGATCGTAGAGCTCCTCCGGGGTGCCGCACTGTTCGATGCGGCCCTGGTTGAGCAGCGCGATGCGCGTCGCCATCGTCATCGCCTCGACCTGATCGTGGGTGACGTAGAGGAAGGTCGCGCCGAGGCGCTGGTGCAGCGCGATCAGTTCGGCGCGGGTCGCGCTGCGCAGTTTCGCGTCGAGGTTCGACAGCGGTTCGTCCATCAGGAACGCGCCGGGATCGCGAACCATGGCGCGTGCCAGCGCGACTCGTTGCCGCTGTCCGCCGGACAGGGCGACCGGGCGACGCTCGAGCAGCGCCGAGATCTCCAGCGTCGCCGACACCTCGGCGACCCGCTGCGCGATCTCCGCGCGCGGCCTGCGCCGCGCCCGCAACGGGAACCCGATGTTGCGCGCCACCGATAGATGCGGATACAGCGCGTAACTCTGGAACACCATCGCCAGATCCCGCCGCTGTGGCGCCGCGTCCGTCACGTCGACGTCGCCCACCAGAATCCGCCCCGCGCTCGGCTCCTCCAGCCCCGCGATCATCCGCAACAACGTGGACTTGCCGCAGCCACTGGGCCCCAGCAACACCATGAACTCACCATCGGCGATGTCGAGACTCACCTCGCGCACCGCGTACTCGGCATCGAACTTCTTCGACACCGCTTCGATCTGCAGTCGTGCCATGCGCCCAGTGTCGAGCCCGCCAAGGCCCCCGTGCCGGGGCGATAGTGAACGTCGATCGGTCCAATCATCTCGACCCCACCGACGCACGAACCGCACCATCGGTGCTCGTCGTGCTCGTCAGACGTTGGTGGGGTTCGGCGAGGCTGTCACCGGGTGATCGGCCGATGGTGGAGAGCTCCGCCCCGGGGCGTGGATCTCCATCGTGGTGGCGGTCAGTGCTGTTTTCGGACGGTGGATCATCGAGTTCCGACCACCGCGTTCTCGCAGGTAGGTGTGGTGCGAATCAGATACCAGCCGAGACTTCAGCGCAGCCGGACCGGTAGTTCGAGTAGGCCTCGGATCAGGGTGCTGGTTTGCCAGCGGAGGTCGGCGGTGGGGGCGAGGGTCAGGTCGGGGTAGCGGTGCAGGAGGGCGGTGAAGGCGATTTCGGCTTCTACGCGGGCCAAGGGGGCGCCGACGCAGAAATGGATGCCGTGGCCGAAGGCGAGGTGGCTGGCGGTGGGGGTGTCGGTGGCGAGGGTGTCGGGGGCGGCGAAGCGGGCGGGGTCGCGGTTGGCGGCCGAGAGGGCGACGTAGACGATCTCGCCCGCGGGGATCTCGATGTCGCCCAGCGTGACCGGTTCCGCGGTGTAGCGGGCGGTGGCCATGTCGACGGGGCCGTCGAAGCGCAGGAATTCCTCGATCGCGGCGGGGACACCGGTGGGGTCGGCGCGCAGGGCCCGCCACTGTTCGGGGTGGCGGAGCAGGGCCAGGACGCCGTTGCCGATGAGGTTCACCGTGGTCTCGTGGCCCGCGACCAGCAGCAGGAACGCCATCGACACCAGCTCCTGATCGGTGAGCCGATCGCCCTCGTCGTCCGCGAGGACCAGCTGGGACAGCAGATCCTCGGCGGGCGCGGACTGCTTGGTGCGCACCAGCTTCGCGAGATAGCCGACCATCGCGGCCGACGCGGCGGGACGCTCGTCCTGCTCGCCCTCGCCCACCACCGTGACCAGGGCCTTGGTCCAGGCTTGGAAATCCGCGCGATCCTCGAACGGGACACCGAGCAGCTCGCAGATCACCGTCACCGGAAGGGGATTGGCGAAATCGTTCATCAGATCGACCTCGTCGCGATCACCCATCGCGTCCAGCAGCGACGCGGTGATCTGCTCGATACGTGGTCGCAGCAGGGCGACCTGGCGGCTGGTGAAAGCCTTGTTCACGAGCTTGCGCAGGCGGGTGTGCACGGGCGGGTCGGTGCCGAGCATATGGCTCAGGAGCGCGACGATATTCGGGTCCGTCGCCGTGGTGTCCCGCTTGGTGTGCAGGATCGCGTCGATCCGCACGACATCCTTGCGCAAGCGCGGGTCGGCGAGCGCGATCTTGGCTTCGGGATAGCCGACGACCACCCAGCGGACGACATCGTCGGGGAAGCGAACCCGATGGACGGGACCCTCGGCCCGCCACCGGCGGTACTGCGCGTGCGGATCGTCGAAGAAGTCGGCGCCGATGGACTCGACTGGGGCGGAAGCGGTGAGGTCGGCCATCGAATCGACGGTACCCGCGCCGGGCCCAGCGCGCATCGACCGTGGATACCCGCACCACGGAACACCCTGTGACGAAAGCGAATTCGCGATCAGGTGGGGTGTGGCTCCGCCGTCGAGGTACTCGACTCGACCGATGCCAGGAAATCCCGCAGGAGCTCGGTGACGGTCTCCGGTTGTTCGAGGGAACTCGAGTGACCGCACGCGGGGATCGTGTGGAGCCGGGCATGCGGGATGAGCGAGGCGATGTGGCGGGCATGCGGGAGCGGGGTCGCGGCGTCGTCCTCGCCGACGATGATCTGGGTGGCAACGGTGATCGCCGGGAGTTCGCCGTCGACGGCGCCACGTTCGGTGACACCGTGGACGGCGTTTCGTGTACCGACACGGTCGATCGCGGCCAGGCGACGCGACCACTCGCGAACAACTTCCTTGCCGGTGGGGGAAGCCAGGAAGGCGGGGCCGAACAGGTGCGTGGCCACCCGGCCGGCGATGGGGCGGATGCCGAGCCAGCGCACTGCCAGGGCCAGACGGTGGTATTCGTTGATCTTGGCGGGATCCTCGGCGCGAGCGCTGGTGTCCAGGAGGGTGAGCGATCGCAGGAGTTCGCCGTGCCTGGCGGCCAATCGTTGGCCGACGAAGCCACCCATGGACAGCCCGACCCAGTGCACGGGGCCCGCGTCGAGAGCGCGAATCACGCCTACCGCATCGGCGGCGAGAGTGTCCATGTCATAGCCGCCGGCGGTGGGTGGGGTATCGCCCTGGCCGCGCCAGTCGAGGGTGACGCACCGGTAGTCGCGTTGCAGGGCCGCGAGCTGGGCGCGAAACATCCAGCCACCGAACAGCAATCCGTGGCCGAAGACCACGGTGGCGGCGCCCGGTTTGCCCGCGGGAGCGCCGGTGTCGGTGTAGGAGATCGGAACACTGTCGATCTGAATGATCGGCATGAGGTCACTCGCCGCCGGTGCTCAGGCCGCCGCGAGGCGGACGTTGCGCATCGTCACCAGCGCGGTGGCACACAGGACTTCGCCGGTCTCCTCCACCGAGAACACCTCGGCGGCGGCGATCGTGAGCAGTGCGCCGGGCTTGATCACCCGGCCGCGGGCGACCACGTTCGGGCCTTTGGCGGGCGCGAGAATCTTCACGGTGTAGTCGATGGTCATGTTCACCCAGCCTGCGGGCAGCAGCGTGCCCGCGGCCGAACCGGCGGCGAAATCGGCGAGCGAGCCGAGGACCCCGCCCTGGAAATAGCCGTCGTGCTGGGTGAGTTCGCGCCGGTGTGGTTGCACGATCTCGACATCGCCGGGCTCGACCCGGCTGAAGTGGAAACCCAGGTGCGCGGCGGCGGGCATGGACAGCACGACGCTGGGAACCAGCTGTGCGAAGTCGGGATTGGGGGCCTGTGCTGCGGTCATCGGCTCAGTCCTCTGCTCGGCAGCGGCGCGGCGTCGCCGCTCCTCCTGCGGCGAATCCTGCCCGCTGACGGCGCGCGGGAACAGCCCATCGCCGAAATTTCGCCTGCTGTTGGGAGTCCGGAAAGAGTTCGGCCGGGCGAGTGGCGCGTTCACCCGCCCGGCCGAGCGCTCAGCGAGTTCCGGCGTGCAGGACCACTTTGCCGTTGCGGCCGGGAGTTTCCGACACCACCGCGGCCTCGGCGGCCTGCGCGAGCGCGAAATCGGCCTGGACATCCAGTCGCAGGGTGCCGTTGGCGGCGAGGGTGACGAGTTCGGTGATCAGCCGGACGTAATCGGCGCGGTCGATGTCGGAACTGCGCTGCTGGCCCCAGAACCCTTTCACCACAGCCTGTTTGAAGATGACGGCGCCGGTGTCGATGATCAGCGGTTTGCCCGACAGCGCGCCGAAGGAGATCAGTTCACCGCGCGGGGCGAGCAGCGCCATCAGATCGCCCGCGGCCGGACCGCTGACCTGGTCGACGGCGCGCACGATCGGTTCGCCGCCGGTGATGTCGGCGCCGGTGGCGAGCCAGCCCACCGATTCGGTGTCGAGCACGGGACCATAGCCGAGCTTTTCCAGCGCCTGCACCGACGACTGGCCGCGGACCAGGCTCAGCACCCGCACTCCGCGTTCCTTCGCGAACAGGTTGACCAGGCGACCGACCGCGCCGTTGGCGGCGTTCACCACGATCCACTCACCGGCTCGCACCTGTAGATCGTCGAGCAGCATCAGGGCGCTCAGCGGCATGGCTAGCAGCTGGCAGGCGGTCTCGTCGGGCACGGAATCCGGCATCGGCACCGCTTGCTCGGCGCGGGCGACGAAGGAATCCGCCCAGGCTCCACGGACCCCGGCGATCGCCACCCGCTGACCGACCTGAAGTGCGTCGACACCGGGGCCGACCGCGTCGACGACGCCGGCCGCCTCGGTTCCGGGGATCGCGGGCAGCGGCGGCCGGTAGCCGTAGACGCCGCGGATGATCGCCAGATCGTGATTGTGGATCGGCGACAGCGACATCGCGATCCGCACCTCACCCGGCCCGGGCTCCGGGGTGGGCACCTGCTGCGCGGTGAGCACATCCTTCGGTTCGCCGAATTCGTCGATGACAACTGCCTGCATGTCCGCCTCCGTGGTGGTTGCGAGTCCCTGCCGAGCGTGATCGTGCTCCATTGTGGCACCGTGTCGGTCTCGGGTGGCTCAGGGATGCCCATGCTCGGACCCGGCTGTCAATACCTCGCAGGGCTGAGAGCGGGTCACTCCGACAGGGCCTGAAAATAGCTCGCACGGTGGACGAATGTGACCGGGTGGCGTGCGTACCCTCGGAGCATGGCAGACGCGCTCGGAACACGCTCGCCCGCAGTGCGATCCGGATCGCGGATCGCCGAGGTCGACATCCTGCGTGGGTTCGCCCTGTTCGGGATCCTGATCACCAACGTGGTCGTGGCGACCTCGCTGTGGTCGGTGGTAGGCACGCGCGAGGATCCGGTACTGCGCTTCGACGGCACCGTCGACCTGCTGGTACGAGCCACCGTCGACGCGCTGTTCGCCGGGCGGTTCTACCTGCTGTTCGCGTTTCTGTTCGGGTACTCGTTCACGTTGCAGATCGCGGCGGCCCAGCGTGCGGGGGCTTCGCCGGTGCGGCGGTTGCTGCGGCGGTGTGCCGCGCTGATGGCGATCGGACTCGTCCACGTCTATCTGCTGTGGATCGGGGACATCCTCACCCTCTACGCGTTCCTGTGCCTGACCCTCATCGCGCTGCGCAAAGTGCGGCCGCGGACCGCGGTGATCACCGCGGTGGTGCTGTACGCGGTGTGGTCGGCGTGGAGCTTCCTGCCGGGCAGCGCCGGTCTTCTCGCGTTCGGTGAGTTCGTCGACCTGCCCGCGATATCGGCCGACTACACCGCCGACTTCGGGTCGACGTTCTCCGCGCAGACGGCGCTCGCGCCGGTGTTCCTGCTGCTGATCTGGTTCGGTCAGGGCGTGCCGAGCCTGGCGATGTTCCTGATCGGCATGGCGGCGGGCAAACGAAACCTGTTCGCGGATCCGGATACGCTGCGCCGCTGGTCCTTTCGCGCACTGGTGATCGGCTTCGGCATCGGCCTGCCGATCTCGGCGATGACCTTCGCCGAGTCGATGACCTGGTGGCACGCCCCCGCGGTGATCCACGGCCTGCAAATGCTGGTGAACCCGTTCATGACGTTCGCCTATGTCGCCGCGATCCTGCTAGCCGCGCAGTCCGCACGCCTGGGCCGCTACACCGCCCTGCTCGCCCCGGCCGGGCGCATGGCCGCCACCAACTACATCGGGCAATCCGTGGTGCTGATGCTCGTCTACACCGGATACGGCCTCGCCCTCGCCGATGACATCGCACCCCTGGGCGTCGTCGCGATCGCCCTTCTCACCTTCGCCGCCCAGCTCGCGTTCAGCACCTGGTGGCTGCGCGGTCATTCGTACGGTCCGGTGGAGTGGTTGCTGCGCGCCGCGACCTACCTGACCGTCCCGGCGTGGCGGCGCCCTGCCGTGCGGAATGCTCCGCCCGGCGCCTGAGCCGCCGACTCGGCGCTCTGTCAGCCGGCGGCCGGCTGCGGCGGCCGGTGGAACTCCGCCCGCCAGCGGTGCAGACCTGAGGCGTCGGCACGGGAGATGGTTTCCACCCGGACCAGGGTCAGGTCAGGGGCGGTGAAAGAGTCGATATCGGCGCGGGTGAGCGGCCACGGCGG
Source organism: Nocardia sp. NPDC057272 (assembly GCF_042668615.1). NCBI lineage: Bacteria > Bacillati > Actinomycetota > Actinomycetes > Mycobacteriales > Nocardiaceae > Nocardia > Nocardia sp. NPDC057272. The sequence continues at coordinate 183,571 of NZ_JBHUYK010000007.1, forward strand.
GCCGGTGGTGGCGGGGGTCTGGCTGATGTCGGAGATCACGAGCAGGGTCGCGTCGGGCGCGAGGAGGTCTCGGATACCGGTGATGGCGTGGGTGCGGACGTCCAGGGGCAGGGATTGAACGGTGATCGACTCGATGACCAGGTCGAAGGCGTGGCGCCAGGTCGGCGGCGGGTGGAGGAGGTCGGCAACCTTGTAGGTGACGGGGGAATGCGGGAAACGGGCGCGGGCGCCACGGATCGCAGTGGGGGAGATGTCGAAGGCGGTGGTTCGGATGCCTTGGGAAGCAACGAATTCGGCGTCGATGCCGTATCCGCAGCCGATCACCACGGCCCGCGCTCCCTGGGGCAGGGTGGCGGTGCGGAGCCAGTCGACCAGCAGGGGATTGGGGACGTCGCGATCCCACGGAACCACCGAGGTCCCTGCGGCGGCCTCGGCGTAGAGCGGTTCGAACCATCCGGTCGGATCGTTCGCGGCCAGCGCCTGAGCGGCGAGGCGACGATCGGCGGACGGCTGCGCGTCGGTCATAGGTCCAGTCTTCACCACCGACGGTCGGCTCGTCGTCCGACATTCGGGGACGCGCCCGACGACCGGTGAGCTGGCCGGTTGATCATCAGGCCCAGGTTGCCGGATATGCCGACCGGATCACCACCACCGGAGCCCGATGATCTCGACCTGTCAGGGGATCAACACGACTTTGCCTGTGGTGGCACGGGATTCGAGACCGTGGTGGGCGGTGGCGGCCTCGGCCAGGGGGAATTCGGTCACCGCGGGGCGGAACAAGCTCGTGCCCGCGTCGGCGAGTGCGCGTTCGGACAGGACGCGCAGGTCACCGCCCGCCCGCTGGATCATCGGCGGGCCGAGCACGGTGTCGGAGGTGATGCCGCGCGTGGCGGTGTCCACCTGTGCTGGAGCACCGGACGACCAGCCGAACACCAGATGGGCGCCGCCGGGGCCGAGCAGATCGACGGCGGCTTCGGCGACGGGCCCGCCGACGCCGTCGAACACGACGGTCGCGGCCCGACCACCCAGCTGGGCGCGCACCCTCGCCGGCCAATCCGGCAGCGTGTAGTCGACCGCGATATCGGCGCCGTTGGCGCGCACCATGGCCACCTTGTCCGGTCCACCCGCGAGCGCGACCACCGTGGCGCCCGCGGCGACGGCGTACTGGACCAGCAGGGTGCCGATCCCGCCGGCGGCCGAGGTCACCACGGCGACGCTGTCGGCATTGAGATCGGTGAACTGGAGAATGCCGAGCGCCGTGCGACCGGTGCCGACCATCGCCACGGCGGCGCTGAAGCTCACGCCGTCCGGAATGGCAAGGAGGCGTTCGGCTTCGGTGACCGCGAGCTCGGCATAGCCACCCGGTGCGGTGCCCAGGTGGGCGACGACGCGCGTACCGAGCAGGGCGCCGTCGACGCCGTCGCCGACGCGGTCCACGACCCCGGCGACCTCGCGGCCGGGGACCGTCGGCAGCGCGGGCACCGGGAACGGGCCCGGCTCACCACGGCGTAACGCGGTGTCGACGAGGTGGACACCGCAGGCCGCCACCTCGATGCGCACCTGACCCGGGCCCGGTGTCGGATCCGGGATCGACTCGTAGCGCAGGTTCTCGGCGGGACCGAACTCGTGGAGCTGAATCGCATGCATGACGTCAGTGTTCAACCTGAACGGTGCTCGAGGTCAAGCGCGACGGGCGGCCCGCGCGGCGAAACCGTCACAGAGCGCTTCGAGACCGAGGAACAGCAGGTCCTCGGAGGTCAGGTCGCTCACCCCGGCGCCTTCGAGATCGGCCAGCGCCGGCGGGACGGGGAAGGAGGGTTTGCCCTCGAGGAGATCGCGCAGGCCGTTGGTGTCGTCGGTGGCGGTGCGCTTCTCGGCGAGCAGTGCGCCGCCGACCACCGGCAAGCTGGCGCCGGAGATGTAGTTCCAGACGGAGAATCCCATCGTGGTGGCCTCGCGGGCGGTCACGCCGAGTTCGCGCAGGCCCTCGACCAGCCATGCCAGGCTGGTCAGGCCCTGCGGGCCGAAGCTGTAGCGGGGGACCGCGAAGGTGAGCAGCACCCAGGGATGCTGCTGATAGAGCTCCCAATCGATCTCCGCGGCGATGCGCACCCGGTCGCGCCACGTCCACCCGCGACCGGCCGGATCGGGGTAGGGATGCCGGGCGGCGATCTCGTCGGTCATGGCCGCGATGAGTTCGTCCTTGTTCGCCACGTGCCGATACAGCGACATGGTGCCCACATCGAGGCGGTCGGCGATGCGGCGCATCGACACCGCGTCGAGTCCGTCGGCGTCGGCGAGGGAGATCGCGGCGTCGACGATCGCCGTGCGGGTGAGCTTCGTCTCGGTCATCCCATGACTCGCTTTCGTAATACAACCTTCATGCGTACACTGTACCCAGCTCTCGCGTACGGCGTACGCACAACCTCGGAAGGATGTCGGAATGACGAAGCTGGAACCGGCGGTGCCCACCGCAGTCGCCGGTGGACGCCGCGCATGGCTCGGATTGGGCGTGCTGCTGCTGCCGGTGCTGCTGGTGTCGATGGACATCTCGGTGCTCTTTCTGGCCATGCCGACCCTCACGGCCGACCTGGATCCCACCGCGTCGCAACAACTCTGGATCCTCGACATCTACGGGTTCATGCTCGCGGGTCTGCTCATCACCATGGGCAACCTCGGCGACCGGATCGGCCGACGCAACATCCTGCTCGCCGGCGCCGCCATCTTCGGTGTCGCGTCGGTGCTCGCCGCGTTCGCGCCCACCGCGCCGATCCTCATCGCGGCCCGCGTACTCATGGGCATCGGCGGTGCGACGCTGCTGCCGTCGAGCCTGGCGCTGATCTCCACCCTGTTCCCCGACACCCGGCAACGGGCCACCGCGATCGGTATCTGGACCGCGTTCTTCGCCGGTGGTTCGGCGGTCGGGCCGATCATCGGCGGCGTCCTGCTGCACCACTTCTGGTGGGGCTCGGTATTCCTGATCAACATCCCGGTACTGGCGATTCTGCTGATCTTCGGGCCGATCCTGCTGCCCGAACATCGCTCCGCCGCGCTGGGACCGATCGATCTGCCCAGCGTCGCGCTGTCGATCGGCGGCATCCTGCCGTTGATCTACGGCATCAAACACATCGCCGCCGAAGGCCTCGACGCGGTGTCGCTGGTGATCGCCATGATCGGCGTCGGGCTGCTCGTGCTGTTCGTGCGCAGGCAGCGGCATCTCACGGAACCGCTGCTCGACCTGTCGCTGTTCACGCGGCCGCTGTTCCGGGTGGCGATCGGGGCCAGCATGGCGGGCATGATGTCGCTCGCCGCGCTGAGTTACCTGACCAGCATCTACCTGCAGTCGGTCACCGGGCGTGACCCGCTGGCCGCCGCGCTGCTCGGCATTCCGATGGCGATCGCGGTGTTCGTGTGCTCGATGAGCGGCGCGCGGCTCGGGCTGCGGCTCGGCGTGCGGGCGACGTTCACGCTCGCGCTCCTGCTGTCGGCGATCGGCAACCTGATGCTGCTCGGCGTCGGTGTCGACGGCGGCCTCGGCTGGTACATCGCGGGCTCGGTGATCGCCGGTATCGGGTACGGCTTCTCGTTCACCCTGGTGTCGGATGTCGCGGTGTCGGCGGTGCCCGCCGAGCGGGCGGGTTCGGCGGTCGGGATCTCCGAAACGAGTTTCGAACTCGGCAACGCGCTCGGTCTCGCCCTGCTCGGCTCGGTGGCCGCGCTGGTGTTCCGTTCCGGCGGCGACTTCGGCGAGACGCTGGGCGACACCCTCCTGGAGTCCGCCGGCGACGACGGGCTGATCCACGCGGCCCGCGAATCCTTCGTCAGCGGCATGCACGTCGCGACCGCGGGCGGCGCACTGCTGCTGATCGCGATGGCGGTCCTGGCCTGGCGCTCGGCTCGCAGCGATACGACGACCACCGACGCGCGCTGAATCGCCCGCCGGTCACGACCACCGGGCGGCGTGATCGCCGCCACGGTGTGCCGGGCCGGGCGGCCTCACCGGGCAGACGTCCAGGTTCGTTGCATAGGATCGGCGGATGCGAAACGAGGGTGCGGCGGGACTGGCGACATTGCTCGCCCTGGCCGATTCGCGCCTGCCCATCGGTGGACACGTGCACTCCGGCGGCGTCGAGGAAGCGGTGTCATCGGGGTTGCTGCGCGACAACGCGAGCGTGGAGCTGTATCTGCGGCGCCGGGTATCGACTTCGGGACTGGTCAGCGCGTCGCTGGCCGCCGCAGTGTGCGGCGCAGCGCTCACGCCCGAACGCGCCGAGCTCGAAGCCGACGCCCGCACGCCCTCGCCCGCCGCGCGAGCGGCGTCGCGCGCGCAAGGCCGGGGGCTGCTCCGCCTGGCCAAACAGCTGTGGCCGCACCATGATTGGGCCGCGGTAGGTCCGCGCCCGCATCTGTCGACGGTGTTCGGCATGGTCGGCGCCGCGAGCGGAGCGAGCACCGAACAGCTGGCGGGTGTGGTCGTCTACACGACGCTCACCGGCGCCGCCACCGCCGCGCAACGACTGCTGGCCCTCGATCCCGCCGCCATCGCCGCGAGCACCGTGCGCCTGGCACCGCTGTGCGACCGGGTCGCCGCCGAGGCCGCCGCCGGCCTCGCCGCCCTGTCCGATCCACTGCAGGACGCCCTCGCCGAACGTCACCTCCAGCGCGACATGCCGTTGTTCGCGTCCTGACCCCCGTGATTCCGAGAAGAATGGAGCCCCCATGCCTCCCCATCTGATCGATGGCGAACCGCACGATCACAGCCACGACCGGCCCAAGCGCGACCGCACCGCCGGTGAAGCGCTGCGCATCGGCATCGGTGGCCCCGTCGGCTCCGGCAAGACCGCGCTGGTGGCGGCTCTGTGCAGGCAGCTGCGCGACGAACTGTCCCTCGCGGTGCTGACCAACGACATCTACACCACCGAGGACGCGGACTTCCTGCGCCGCCACGCCGTGCTTCCCGACGAGCGGATCACCGCCGTGCAGACCGGCGGCTGCCCGCACACCGCCATCCGTGACGACATCACCGCCAACCTCGACGCCATCGACGATCTGGTCGCGGCCAATCCGCCGCTGGACCTGATCCTGGTGGAATCCGGCGGCGACAATCTCACGGCCACCTTCTCGTCGGGCCTGATCGATGTGCAGATCTTCGTCGTCGACGTGGCCGGCGGCGACAAGGTGCCGCGCAAGGGCGGCCCCGGCGTCACCTTCTCCGACCTGCTCGTGGTGAACAAGACCGACCTCGCCCCGCTGGTCGGCGCCGACCTCGGTGTGATGGAGCGTGACGCGGCCAAGGTCCGCGACGGCCGCCCCACCGCCCTGGTCTCGCTGACCGACGACCCGGCCGCCACCCCGGTCCTGGCCTGGGTGCGCGAGCAGCTGCGGGTCGCCGCCGAACAGGACGCGGCCACCGGCGTTGCGCACTGAACTGAGCATCGTCGCCGCACCGGGCAGGCTGCCCCGCATCGACGCGGTCGGCGGCCTGGCCGGGCGGCACACCGGTATCGACACCGTGCACCTGATCGGTACCGCGGCGACCCCGCTCGGCGGGGACGAACTCGACATCACCATCGTCGTGCGCCCCGGCGCCCGGCTGGTGGTTCGTTCGGTGGCGGCGACGATCGCCCTACCGGGCGCGGACACCATGATGTCGAACGCGCACTGGCGTTTCGACATCGGCGAAGGCGCCGAACTGGATTTCGATCCGGAACCTACGATCGTGGCCGGTGGCGCACACCATCAGGTGGTGACCACGGTCCAGGTGGCGCCCGACGCGCGGCTGCGGCTGCGGGAGCGGGTGCAGGTGGGCCGCAGCGGCGAGGACGGCGGCGGGTGGCGCGGTGATCTGCTGGCCGACCTGGGCGACGTGCCGCTGCTTCGGCACCGGCTCGAGCTCGGAGCGGGTTCGTCGACCGACGATCGGCTGAGCGGGGCCCGTGCGCTCGACAGCGAACTGGTCTACCCGGACCATCGTCCTGCCTGGTCGGGCAGCGTGGACGAGGTTCGGCTGCCGCTGGCCGCGGGCGGCTCGCTCGCCACCCGCACGAGCAGCCGCCTGCGCGCGCTCGCGTTCGCGTCCGGATAGCTGACGAAAAGGCGGTGGGAGCCGGGCAGCAAGAGCCCGACTCCCACCGCTGGGAATTCGATCAAGCGTTGACGAGCTCGGCTTCGCTGTCGGCGGCCTCGGGGACCATCCCCCGCGGCGGCGCGAGGAAACCGCTCGCCGCACCCACCGCCGCACCGATACCGGCGCCGACGACCGTGACGGGGATCGACACGGCCATGTACGCGGCCATGCCGCCCAGGATCGGACCCGCGACCAAACCGATCGGCACGAACGGGATTCCGGCGACGAGCCCCGCCAACGCGCCACCCGTGCTCGCCATCATGGCGAACGGGATCGCGACGGTGGAACCGACCGCGGCGCCCCTGGCCGCCGAACCGAGGGTCTCGGAAGCGATCCGGTCCGAGCGGCTGCGCTCGAGCCCGACCGAGTCGAGGAATGTCGCCAGGTTGGCCTCGGTGTTGGCCGCGGCGTCGTTGATCTGGATCGAGGTGTCCACCGGCACGAAGTCCGGCACCGGAACCTGCTGGTCACCGAAGCGGAACTGGCCCGGCGGTGGCAGGATCGGCGGCACCGGCGCGACCGCGGTCGGTGCGTGCAGCGGTCCCACCGGGGACAGGTAATCCATTTCCGGCCCCGTCCGCGACCACTGCAGCGAGCTGCGGGTGTTCGCGGGCATCGGCTGCCCCACGTAAGGGGTGGCGTTGGGCGCCACCGCGTCGAACTCCGGTCCGGGCTGATGCTCGGGCTGGGTCACCGCCGCTTGCGCGGGATCGGCATTCGCGGTGCCCGTGCCGATCAGGGCCATGACCAGGGGTACCGCTCCGGCTGCGACGACCGAACCTACCTTCTGTCGCTGCAAGTTCGGCGCCCTGTGTTTCCCCGTCGCCATAGATCACCTTTCATCCTGGGGATTGGTCACACATATGACCTCCGACATTCGGACCGGCGCCCGACTCGGATGGGTCCGAAACGTCGGCAACCCGCAACAGCGGTCCGAGGAAAGGCAACTGGCACGCGAAAGGCCGGGTGGTTCGACGGAACCACCCGGCCTGCGTAGAGCTGTGTCAGCCGATCTTGCGCTGCTCCGCGGTGAGCGGTTCGGCGGTGGCAGGCGGCGCGCCCACATCGGCCGCGAGTTCCTTGGCCTCCGCCTGATCGGCGTTGACCTCCTCGATCGCGAGCCGCGCGAAGATCCACTGCTCGGTCGCCGCCATCTGACCGCGGTTGCGGCCGAGGAACGACACGAACCAGCCGATCACCGTGACGATTCGGCTGCGGTAGCCGACCAGGTAGTACAGGTGCAGGGCCAGCCAGGCGAGCCAGGCGAGGAACCCGCTGAACTCGAGCTTGCCGATCTGGCAGACGGCGTCGAACCGCGAGATCGTGGCCATCGAGCCCTTGTTGAAGTACTTGAACGGCTTGCGCTCCTCCGGCGTCTGACCGTGCAGCCCGGCCTTGATCGCCTTGGCCGCGTAGGTCGAACCCTGGATGGCGCCCTGTGCCTGCCCCGGGACGCCGGGCACCGACATCAGGTCGCCGACCACGAACACGTTCGGATGACCCTTGACGGTGAGGTCGGGCTCCACGATGACGCGCCCCGCCCGGTCGACCTCGGTGCCCTCGGATCGCTCGGCGATCATCTTGCCCAGCGGGCTGGCCTGCACGCCCGCCGACCACACCTTGCACACGGCCTCGATGCGCCGCGTGCTGCCGTCGGCGTCCTTGACGATCACGCCGTGCGCGTCGACATCGGTCACCATGGCGTTGAGCTGGATCTCCACACCCATCTTCTCGAGCCGCTTGGCCGCCTTGGCGCCCAGCTTGGGACCCATCGGGCCGAGCACCGCGCCGGCGCCCTCGAGCAGGATGACGCGCGCGTCGCGGGGGTCGATGGTGCGGAAGGTGCCGTCGAGGGTGCGGTCGGCGAGCTCGGCGATCTGCCCCGCCAGCTCCACCCCGGTCGGGCCAGCGCCGACGACGATGAACGTCATCAGCCGGTCGCGCTCTTCCTGGGTGGTGGCCAGCTCCGCCTGTTCGAACGAGCCGAGGATGCGCGCCCGCAACTCGAGCGCGTCGTCGATGGTCTTCATGCCGGGCGCGTAGGTGGCGAAGTGGTCGTTGCCGAAGTACGACTGCTGGGCGCCGGTGGCGACGATCAGGCTGTCGTAGGTGGTTTCGGTGTCGCGGTTGAGTAGTCGCGAGGTGACCTTCTTGTTCGCCAGGTCCACGTCGACGACGTCGCCGAGCAGCACCTGCGCGTTCTTCTGCTTGCGCAGCACCAGGCGCGTGGCCGGGGCGATCTCGCCGGTCGAGAGGATACCGGTGGCCACCTGGTACAGCAGCGGCTGGAACAGGTGGGTCGACGTCTTGGAGATGAGCGTGACGTCGACATCGGCTCGGCGCAGATGCCGGGTGCCGAACAAACCGCCGAACCCGGAACCGATCACCACTACGTGGTGCCGCTTCCCGACAGACTCAGTGCTCATCGTCGCGCTCCTCGACAGACTGGGGTGGGCCCCGCGGTGGTGGTGACAGGGTTAACCGTAGTCGGCTCCGGTTGTGACGTCGCAACAAGAACCCGATAGCGGCGTGTGACGCGGTATCTCATCGAACGACAAGATCGACGATACGGGATGCGCCGAGTCAGCGACCTGCGAGAAGGATCTCGGCGACCCGGGTGTCGGTCTCGGCGCCGTCGGTGTATCCGCCTGCTCCGCCGAGCGCGTTCATGATCGACAGCGTGTACCGCTCACCGGCGCCCGCGACGCCGACCGAGTTGACCACCCAGCCGTCGGCCTCGGCCGACCAGCCGTTCTTCAGGCCGGGCCGCATCGACGCACCCGCGCCCCACACGCCCCAGTGCTGATTGGAGTCGACCGAGCGCATCCGGTCGAGCAGGTAGGCGAGATCGTCGGGGTGCATGGTGTCGAGGATGGTGTTCATCAGCCGATCCAGGTCGGCGGCCGTGCACTTCTGGAACGACCAGTCCGGGAACAGGGCGGTCGTGGTCGGCTGCGGGATCAGGCTGACCATGCCGTAAGCGCGGAACGCGTTGTTGTAGGCCATCCGGTCGAAGCCGATGTACTTCTGCCACAGCACATCGGTGGCGTGGTCGTTGGAGGTGGCCAGCATCGCCTCGATGTTGAAGCGGTCCTCGGGGGACAGGCCGATGGCGCCGACGCGGGCCCGGTTGAGCAGGTCGGCGGCGATGGCCAGCTTGATCGTGGACGCGGTCCAGACCTGGTTCTCGGCGTGTTCGTTGGCGTAGATGCCACCGGTCTTGCGGTCGCGCAGCACGTAGCCGACCACACCGGGGCGGCCGGCGAGATAGGCGTCGGCCCGGGCGATCCGGGAGCTCAGGTCGGCGTCGAATCCAGGCACCGACACCTGGGTCAGCGCGGGCGGCGCGGCATGGGCCGGACCGGTGAGGACAGGGACGCCCGGAGTGAGGGCGGCCGCGGCGGCGAGGAGGCAGGCAGTTGCTGCGACTCGGGAAACGACACGGGTGGAGGGGGAACGGTCACGCACGATGGACCACACTCGCACACCGGAGGCCGCAATGCACTACTTCACCCCAAATCAGGCATCAGGCGCGACAACCCCGCCCAGACGCACGCTGTCGTCGCTCAGGGTTGTTGCGGCACAGCGCAATTGCTGTCAGTGATGCGCGGCGTGCGGAGTGGCGATGGTGCAGCCGTTGAGGCGGTGGCAGTGCTCGAACGCTTCGCCGTGCCGGTCCAGCGGCCACGAATGCAGTACCTGATCAGGCCCGTAGCGCCGGGAATTGATCAGCTCCCAGCGCCCGCCCACTCGGCGGACGATGAAGCCGCCACCGGGAACCAGGGGAAACACCTGCGCGATCATGAAACGAAACCAGCCTTTCGCCCGCGGCCGTACTGTCCCACCCGAACCGCCACGATCCCACGCCCGGCGTCGAGGGCGCCGCAGGCGGGGCCGGGACGTCTTGCGGTGTGGCGTATTTCACTAGCCCGGTGCAGTGGTGGTGCCGGGGCCGCGCGATTGCGGGTCGGTCGCTGGGCGTATAAACAACGGATGCCGTTGCACCTCCATCGCGCCGAACGCGCCGACGCGCTGGCCGACGGACTGGGGCGTTTGCTGGGTGATGTTCCCGCCGATCCTTTCGCCACGGAAGTGGTCGCGGTGCCGGCCAAGGGGGTGGAGCGCTGGCTGGCGCAACGGTTGTCGGGCGTGCTCGGGGTCGTCGGCGCCGAGGCCCGCGACGGGGTGGCCGCCAATATCGCGTTTCCCGCGCCCGCGGCGCTGGTGGCCGAGGTGCTGGCCGGTGCGAGTGGGGTCGCGCCCGCCGACGATCCGTGGGCGGGTCAGCGGCTGGTGTGGACGCTGCTGCGGGTGGTCGACGAGGTCGCCGACCAGCCGTGGGCAGCCGTCCTTGCTCGGCATCTCGGCCTGCCCGGTACGGATCACCGTCTCGGCAGGCGCTACTCCACGGCCGCCCACCTCGCGGCCCTCTTCGAGTCCTATGCCGCGCAACGCCCGCATGTCCTGCTCGACTGGGCGGCGGGCGCGGACACCGACGGCGCGGGCGGGCCGGTGCCCGACGACCTCGCCTGGCAACCGCGGTTGTGGCGCGCCCTGCGCAGCGCCGTGGGCGTCCCGAGCCCGGCCGAACGGCTCGCCGATGCCTGCGCCCACCTGCGCGCCGAACCCGCCTCGATCGACCTGCCCGAGCGGCTCTCCCTGTTCGGGCTCACCCGTCTGCCCGCCGATCAGCTGGCCGTGGTCACCGCTCTCGCCGCCCACCGCGAAGTCCACCTCTGGTCGGCGCACCCGAGTCCGGCGATGTGGGCCGCGCTCGGCCGGGTAGCCGTCGGCATCGCGGTGAACGAGGACGCGTCCGTACTCGCGGAGGGTCGACTCGACGAACGGGCTGTCGGGGGCGACGGCACGGCCGACCCGGGCGGCAACGCCGTCGGCGCTGATCGCCGTGCGAACGACGCGGCCGTCCGTCCGCGCGCGGACGACCACACCGCGGATCTGGTGTCCCACCCGCTGCTCTCGGGGCTGGCCCGGGATGTGCGGGAATTGGAGCAGCGCCTGAACCCGGTGCTGGACAGCGATATTCACCTCGCCGGTGAGACGGCCGCGCCCACCCTGCTCGGTGCCTTGCAGACCGCTGTTCGCGCGGACCGCGTCCCCGAGATCGGGGCGGTGCCCGACGGCAGCGTCGAGATCCACGCGTGTCACGGCCCGGCGCGGCAGGTGGAAGTGCTGCGGGATCTGCTGCTGAGCACGTTCGCGGCCGATCCGGCGCTCGAGCCGCGTGACGTGCTGATCATGTGCCCGGACGTGGAGGCGTTCGCGCCGCTGGTGCGCGCGGCGTTCGGTCAGCGCGGGTCCGGGGTGGATCTGCCGGTCGACGGCGAACACCCGGCGCATCAGTTGCGGGTTCGGCTCGCCGATCGCGGGCGGGCGGTGACCAACCCGATGCTGGCGGTGGTGATCGAACTGCTCGAACTGGCCGACGGACGCGTCACGGTGACGCAGGTGCTCGACCTGGCGGCGAGCGAAACCGTCCGCCGCCGTTGCGGTTTCGACGACGACGACATCGAACGGCTGCGCGAGTGGGCGGCCGAATCGGGCGCGCGATGGGGGATCGGGCAGCGTCAACGCGAGGCGTTCGGGCTGGCCGATTTCGCCCAGAACACCCTCAACGCCGCCGTGGACCGCATCCTGCTCGGTGTCACCGCCGACGAATCCGGAGACGACTGGCTCGATCTGGCGTTGCCGCTCGACGATGTCGACTCCAACGACGTCGACCTCGCCGGCCGCTTCGCCGAGTTCATCGACCGCCTCGCGGTGTGCCTGCGCGACCTGCGCGGCCCGCGCCCCGCCGCCGAATGGACCGCGGTGCTGCTGCGCGCGGTCGAGCTGCTCACCGACGTGCCCGACGCGCATGCCTGGATCCGCACCGAAGCACGCCGCGAGATCGTGGCCGCCACCGAACACGCGGGCGACACCCCGCTGCGCCTCGCCGACGTGGCGGTCCTGCTGACCAGCCGCCTGGCGGGCGGCCCCGGCCGCGCGAACTTCCGCACCGGCGAACTCACCGTGTGCACGCTCGTGCCGATGCGGTCGGTGCCCCACCGTGTGGTGGTACTGCTCGGCCTCGACGACGACGTCTTCCCTCGTCCGGGCGGCGTCGACGGTGACGATCTGCTGGCCCGGAACCCGCTGGTCGGCGAACGCGATGCGCGCAGCGAAGACCGGCAACTCCTCCTCGACGCCGTCATGGCCGCGGGGGACAGGCTGCTGATCCTGCACACCGGTGCGGACCCGGTCACCGGCGCCGCTCGTCCGCCCGCTGTCCCCGTCGCCGAGCTGCTCGACGTGCTTGCCACCCATGTGGGTCCGGCGGTGATGGATGCCGTCCACATTCGCCATCCCCTGCAGGCTTTCGACCGGCGCAATTTCGCCCCTGAGAAGCCACGCAGCTTCGACACCGTCGCCTTGGCCGGTGCCCGCGCCGCCGCGCGCCCGTCCCGGCCGCGTCCACCGCTGCTCACGGCGGCGCTGCCACCTGCTGCCGTCGCGGATGTCGCACTGGCGGAACTGATCTCGTTCGCCGAACACCCGGTGCGCGCGTTCCTGTGGCAGCGGCTCGGCCTGCGGGTGCCCGAGGAATCCGAGGACATCGCCGATCAGCTCCCGATCGAACTCGACGGCCTGGCCAAATGGGACCTCGGCGAACGCATGCTGACGGCTCGCCTCACCGGCGCCGACCCGGCCGGGCTGCGCGCCGCCGAATGGCGCCGGGGCACCCTGCCCCCCTTCGGTTTCGGGGCCAGGGTGCTCGACGAAGTGGAGGGCACCGTCGACACCCTCGTGCGGACCGCGCTGCCCGACTACGAGGCGCCGCCGCGCGCCGTCGACATCGCCGTCGACCTCGGCAACGGCCGCACCCTCGCGGGCACCGTGCCCGAGGTTCGCGGCGAAACGCTGGTGCGCACCACCTACTCGCGGCTCGCGCCGAAACACCGGCTCGCGTCCTGGGTGTCGCTGCTGGCCCTCGCCGCCACCGAAGACCGCTCGTGGCAGGCGATCAGCACCGGGCGGGGGCAATTCCGCAGCAGGCCGGTGGCCAGATCGGTGATCACCGCACCCGAAGCGCCTGCCGCGCTGGCGATCCTGCGTGATCTGGTCCGGTTGCGCGACGAGGGGCTGTGCGAACCGCTGCCCTGCGCGCCCGCCGCCACCGCGGCCTACGCCGAGCGACGCTTCCGCGGTGACAGCGTCGCCGACGCCCTGCTCGCCGCCGAACACGCCTTCGACGGCGGGCCCAACGGCCCCGACAAATTCGGCGACCACACCGACCGGTACCTGCGCTACGTCTGGGGCCGCGCACCGCGATTCGCCGGTCTCGCCACCGAAACCAGCCGGCCGGGCGAGCCGGAGAGCACCCACTTCGGTGCGCTCGCGCGCCGCTGGTGGGCGCCGCTGCTCGCCGCCGAAAGTCAGGGACAGCCGTGACGGGAACCGTCTCGGCGCCGACCGCCTTCGATGCCACCGGTCCACTGCCGCAGGGCACCACGGTGCTCGAGGCCAGCGCGGGTACCGGCAAAACGCACGCGATCGTCGGGCTCGCGGTGCGCTATGTCGCCGAGGCGGGCATCGCGATCACCGAACTGCTCCTCGTCACGTTCAGCCGCGCCGCCACCCAGGAATTGCGCGAGCGCACCAGGGACCGTTTCGTCACGGTGGCGACCGCCCTGGCGGAGCCCGATGCCGCACGGCACCATCAGGACGAGCTCGTCCGCGCGATGGCCGACGCCGACCCCGCCACGGTGCGCTTGCGCAGGCACCGATTGCTCACCGCTCTGGCCGATTTCGACGCGGGCACGATCGCGACCACCCACTCGTTCTGCCAGCGGATGCTCGACGAACTCGGCCTGGCCGGCGAACACGATCCCGGCGCTCGGCTGGTCGAATCGGTGGACGAACTCGTCGGCACCGTCGCCGACGACCTGTATCTGGCCCGCTACGCCCGCGACCGCGCCCCGTTCACCTTGCGCGATGCCCACACCCTGGCACTGGCGGCGGTTCACGACCGTCATGCCGACCTCGCGCCACGCACCGACGGCGCGGCGGGGGAGCGTGTCGCCTTCGCGAGCGCCGTGCGCGCCGAGACCGAACGCCGCAAACGCCGTGCGGGACTGCGTGATTTCGACGATCTGCTGGTCCTGCTGCACGACGTGCTGGCCGACGCCGAACACGGGCCGCGCGCCCGCGCCCGGATCAGGCAGCGCTACCGGGTCGCGCTGGTCGACGAGTTCCAGGACACCGATCCGTTGCAGTGGGACATCTTGCGCCTGGCCTTCCATCAACACGCCACCCTCGTCCTGGTCGGCGACCCGAAACAGGCCATCTACGCCTTCCGCGGCGCCGAAGTGCTCAGCTACCTCGACGCCGTGGCGCTGGCCGATCGACGCAGCGAGCTCACCCGCAACTGGCGCAGCGACGCCGAACTGCTGCGCGCCATCGACCACCTGTGTGGCGGTGCGGAATTGGGTCATCCCGAGATCAGCGTCTACCCGGTCACGCCGACGCGGCCGACGACCCGCCTGCACGGTGAGCCGGACGTCATCAGCCCGCTGCGACTCCGGGTGCTCCCACGGACCGGGGCCGGTCCGCGCAATCGGTCGGGGTTCCCGTCGGTGGGCAGGCAGCGGAGCAAGGTCGCCGACGACCTGGCCGCCGATATCGTCACCCTGCTCGAATCCGGTACCACCATCGACGCCAAACCTGTACGCGGCGGGGATCATTCGCTCAACGAGGTCGGCGACGGCCGGGTGCGCAGGCCGATCGGGCCGGGCGATATCGCGGTACTGGTGCGCACCCGATCCCAGATCGATGTGGTGCGTGCGGCTCTGGACCGGGTGGGGGTCGCCTCCGTTCTCGCCGGTGGCACCAGCGTCTTCGCTACCGTCGCCGCGACCGATTGGCTGTGGGTGTTGCGGGCCCTGGAACAACCGCATCGCGGCGACCGGGTGCGGCTGGCCGCGTGCACACCGATCCTCGGTGTGACCGCCGCCGAGATCGACTCGGGCGGTGCGGATCTCGTCGGCCGGGTGTCGACCCAGTTGCGTGACGCCGCGCGCTTGTTCGCGCGCGCCGGATTCGCCGCCGTGTTCGACAAGCTCGCCACCGAGACCGACCTCGCGCCCCGCCTGCTGGCGGTGGACAACGGCGAACGCGAACTCACCGACCTGCGCCACATCGCGCAGCTGCTCGACGAGGTGGCACTGGCCGAGGGGCTCGGCCTGACCGCGCTCACCCGCTGGCTCGCCGACCGCGTGCGCGAGCCGGAGGCCGGTAGCGTGAGCGGCCGCAGCCGCCGCCTCGATCGGGACGCGGCGGCCGTGCAGATCGCCACCGTGCACGCCAGCAAAGGCCTCGAATTCCCGATCGTCTACCTGCCTTTCACCTGGGACAGCGCCAAGAATCCGTATCCGGCGACGCTGCTGTTCCACGACGACAACGGCACCAGGGTGCTCGATATCGGCGGCAAGGAGGCGCCCGGGTACGGCGAGCGCCAGTTGCGGTGTGAGGCCGAGGAATCGGGGGAGGAACTGCGGCTGCTGTATGTGGCGCTGACCCGGGCGATGTGCCAGATCGTCGCGTGGTGGGCGCCCGCGGTGACCACCGGCGCCGCGCCGCTGCACCGGATGATGCTGGGTCGGCGCCCGGGATCGGCGCAGGTACCGCGCCGGGCCGAGATTCCCGCCGACACCGCTGCGGCGCAACGGATTTCCGAATGGGCCGCGTCCGCATCGGAGGTGATCTCGGTGACCGTGGTCGACCGTCCCGAGGATGTGGCGCCCCGGCGGGTGCGCACCGAGCTGCCGACCGGCGAGCTGGCGGCCGCGGGGTTCACCCGCGCGCTCGACCAGCAGTGGCGGCGCACGTCGTATTCGGCGCTCACCGCGGGCGCGCACGACGCACCTGGCGTGGCCGACGAGGAACCCGAGGACGGCCCGGGGCCGGACGACGAGCCGACCGAGGCGCCGGTCGACGCCCTGACCGGCAGCACGGCCGACCCGTCGTTGATGAACGACCTGCCCTATGGTGCCGAGTTCGGCACGCTGGTCCACGGTGTTCTCGAAACGGTCGACACCTCGGTGCCCGATCTCGCTGCCGAGGTCCACCAGCGCTGTGTCGAAGCGGTCGAGCACACGATGGCCGAGCTCGATGTCGATCTGCTCTCGACCGCGCTGCTCGAAGTTCTGCGCACCCCGGCCGATTTTGGATCCCTGGCCGAGATCGCGACCCGTGACCGGCTCAACGAACTGGAATTCGAGCTCCCGCTCGGCGGTGGTGATTCACCCGGACCGCGCTCGGCCGGGATGCACGCCATCGCCGCGCTGCTGCGTACCCACCTGCCCGCCGACGACGACCTTGCCGGCTACGCCGATCATGTTGCCGCACTGCCGGATACGGTGCTGCGCGGCTATCTCACCGGCAGTATCGACGCGGTGCTGCGGGTGCCCGACGAGACAGGTGAGCTGCGCTATCTGATCGTCGACTACAAGACCAACCGGCTCGGGACCGGCGACCTCACCGTCGAGCACTATCGGCGCGACCACATGGTCGCGGAGATGATCCGCTCGCACTATCCGCTGCAAGCGCTGCTGTATGCCGTGGCGCTGCACCGGTACCTGCGCTGGCGGCTGCCCGGTTACGACCCCGATCGCCATCTCGGCGGCGCCCGATACCTGTTCGTGCGGGGCATGATCGGCGCGGCGACCCCACCGGGACACGGCGTCTTCGATTGGCATCCTTCGGCGGAACTCGTCGTCGCGCTGTCGGACCTACTGGCGGGGCGATCATGACATCTATCCAGGTGGCGCAGCGGGGGACCGGGTTGTTGCGGGTCTTCAACGAGGCGGGGGTCCTGTCGGCGGCGGACGTGCACGTGGCGGTGCGGTTGGGTCGCATGGGGCGCGAGGACAGCGAGGACGTGTTGTTCGCGGCGGCGCTGGCCGTGCGCGCGGTGCGCTCGGGATCGGTGTGTCTCGAGTTGGCCCGGATGCGCGAGATCGGCATCGATGCCGACGAAACCCGCGACAGCGTCACGGGAATCGACCCCGCGACCCTGCCGTGGCCGGACACCGACCGGGTGCTCACGGCCCTGCGGCGCAGTCCGCTGATCTGCGGTGGTCAGTCCGGTCCACTGCGCCCGTTGCGGATCGTCGAAGCCGACGCCGAGGGTGGCGCGCTGCTCTACCTCGACCGGTACTACCAGCAGGAGCAGACCCTGCGACGAGTGCTCACCGAACGCAGCGCCGACCACCCCGCGATCGAGACCGAACTGGTGCGCGCACAACTGGATCGGCTCTTCGCCGACCCGCTCGGAGAGGGCCCCGACCGGCAGCGTCTGGCCGCTGCCCTGGCCGCGACCCACTGGACCACCGTCGTCGCCGGTGGCCCCGGCACCGGCAAAACCCACACCATCGCCCGGATCCTGGCCCTGCTCACCGCCCATCGCGCCGCCTCGCCGAAACTGCCCGCCTTGCGGATCGCGCTCGCCGCCCCCACGGGCAAAGCGGCGGCCCGCCTGCAGGAAGCGGTGCGCGAACAAGCCGCCGTCCTCGGCCTGCCCGAACTCACCGCCTCGACCCTGCATCGCCTCCTGGGCTGGCAACGCGGACGCACCACCCGATTCCGCCACCACGAGCACAACCGTCTGCCCTACGACGTCGTCGTGGTCGACGAGACCTCGATGGTGTCGCTGACGATGATGAGCCACCTGTTCTCCGCGCTGCGCCCGGATACTCGCCTCGTGCTCGTCGGCGACCCCGACCAGCTCGCCTCGGTCGACGCGGGTGCCGTGCTGGCCGACCTCGTGGCCGGGCCGGTGAGCGGCGCGCCCAATCCCGCGCTGCGCGAGGTGCTCGGCCTCGATGTCGACGCGGTACCCGGGACTTCCGAAGGATCGCCGGTCGATCCACCAGTGACGCAGGCGCACTCGCTGACGGCTCTCGAGCAGCGGCGGTTGCAGGGCGGGATCGTCCGATTGACCAGGGGGCGCCGATTCGGCGGCCACATCGCCGATTTGGCGGTCGCCGTTCGCGCGGGTGACGCCGATGCGGCGCTGGCGATTCTGCGTGCGGGAGGCGACGACGTGTCGCTGTGCGGCCCCGACGATGTTCGCGCGGTGCGGGCGGACGTGACGACCGCAGCCCTCGCCGTCACGGCCGCCGCCGAAACCGGCGACGCGATCGGCGCACTGACCGCCCTCGAGTCGCATCGCCTGCTCTGCGCCCACCGCCAGGGCCCGTTCGGCGTGGAACGCTGGGACCGCATGGCGGCCGAGTGGGCCGCGGCGGGCGGCGCGGGACCCGAAGGGCCGCAATCGGTCTGGTACCCCGGCCAGCCGCTGCTGGTCACCGCCAACGACCACGAAGCCCGCATCTACAACGGTGACACCGGCGTCATCATCCGCCGCTCCGACGGCTCGCTGCGCGCCGCGCTCCAGCGCGGCAGCGAGCCCTACCTGGTTCACCCGACTCAATTCCCGGCGGTGGTCACGGTTTTCGCCATGACCATCCACCGCAGCCAGGGCAGTCAGTACGACACCGTCTCGGTCGTGCTGCCGGAGCCCGAATCCACGCTGCTCACCAGGGAACTCCTCTACACAGCCATCACCAGGGCGCGTTCCCACGTCCGCGTCATCGGCACCGAGGACGCCATCCGCGCCGCGATCGGCCGCCGGGTCCTGCGAGCCAGCGGATTGTCCAGAACTGTTGCGCCGCAGGGGTAGTGAGTGATGACGCGCGGTCGCCCGTAACGAGCGAGCGTGCCTGCGGCGGTCAGCGGGCTGAGCTGCGAGACCAGTTCCAGGACCACCAGTGGTCGGGGTCGAGGTCGTCGACGACGGGGGTTTCGATCTGTGTCCGCAGGTGTGCGGGCAGCGGGTCGAGGGCGGGAAGGATGTCGGGGGAGAGACCGCTCAGGTAGTCCGCGTCCAGGCGGCCGCTGGTCTGCCAGCGGTCGATATTGCGTTCGGCGACAAGATATTCCGGATTGATCACCGCGAGGGCGATGAGGGTGGCCAACGCCGTGCCGATCGCGGCGCGCGGCACCCAGCTCCAGTGCAGTCGTGCGATGGCGGCCAGCACGAGAACGTAGACGAGGCCGACCCACAGCTCGCAGGTGGTCACCAGCAGGCGCAGCACGGTGAACCCGTAAGCCTGCTGGTAGGTCCACATCCGGCCCAGTGCGGAGCACACGATGACCAGCGCCAGTACGCTCACCGCGCTCAGCAGGACGCGCAGCGACCGGCGGTCGGCAGTGGTTTCCCGCACCGACCAGTGCAGTACCGCGAGGATCACGGCCAGCGTCAGAACGCTCACCGCCGACAACTGCCAGAAGCCGCTGCGTGCGTATTCGGCATAGGTCAGACCGGCGGTGCGCTGCACGTAATCGTCGCCACCGAACAGTGCGACGAACTGCGCGCCGACGAATACCGCGAACAACACCGTCAGCGCCCCGACCGGCAGCATCCACTCACTGCGTGACCACAGCCGCTGCGGCCGCACCGAATCCGCCGCGCGTGAAGGTGGCCCGGCAAGCACATACAGCGCTCCGAGCACACCTACCGTGACGACAGCGAACAAGAAGATCCACTGCCACATGGCCGGGCCGTCCACGGTCGGGACGAGCCCGTTCAGCAGCTCGGCGAAGGTTGCGTCCGCCCCACCGAGCAGCGGCACGAACACCACCAGCAACGCCGCCGTCGCGGCCACCGAGATCCCGTACCGGCGGATACTCGAGGTCCCCACCGACCGCGACTCCCGCAGCCCCGAGAACGCCCACGGCACCGCCCCGAACGATGCCAACGGCACCGCGAACATATCGTGCGCGATGCCGCGCACACTTCGTCGTCCCAACACCGCCAGCGACCCGGCGACGCATGCCGCGAGCACACACAGCACGAACAGCCAGCCCGCCGCCCGAACCGTTCCCACTCCCAGCAGCACCATCGCGGCTGCCGCCCACCAGGCCCGATCGCCGATCGAAACAGCGCGGGAGGCTGCCGCGACGTCGTCGGCGTTGGACGGTGCGAGTGCACCGGTATCCGAAAGTTGCGGTGATTCAGCGGTGTTCGTGCTGACTTCGTCGGCCGCAGCCGGCACCGGCGTGGACGGAGCCGGCGCGGGTGACGTTTCGGCCGTCGGTGCGGAATCCGAGGTGGGCTCGGATGACGGACCGCCGGACCGGGCGCGATAGTCGACGACGCAGAGAGCTCCGGCGATGGCGGTCCCCGCGATCAGCCAGCCGATGCCGGGACGGTCGAGCGGGATCACCGTGGCGCCGATGATTCCGGCGAGTGCCGCGGCCGGGAGGACACCGGGTGGGCGCGCTACCCGCTGCCAGCGTGGGGGGACAGGGGGAATGGGCGGTGGCAGACTCGGCCACGCCGCGGTTCGCAGGTCGGCGGTCCCGGGTGGAGCGGCCAGTAATTTCGCGAACGAGACCGAGACGGGCGGCGTGGCCGGGTCCGGCGAGGTCTTGGTGAGCACAGCTGTCGACTGAGTACCGGAGCCTGTCGCATCGCCGCCCACCTCGGGGTCTGCGGCGGTGCTGCCGGAGTCGGGCACGCCGCCCGCGACTGCCTCGCTTGCCGGGTCGGTCGCGGTTGTGGTCGTGTCGGCGCCGGGCTTGTCGGCGGCTCGTGCCGCGATGTGCTGGTTCTCGGCAGTGCTCTGATCGGGCGTCGGTGCCTCGGGTATCGGCTTGTCGGACATGGTTTCCCCTCCTGGAGATGTGCGGATGCGTCCCGGGACCTAAGTGCCGGGTCGCTGGTTTCGAAGTAGAGGTCAGTCCGTCGGAAGGACGACGCGGATGCGGGAGCCGGGGTCGGCGACGGCGATGGTGCCGCCGTGCAGGTCGATCACCCAGCGGGCGATGGCCAGTCCGAGGCCGGTGCCGCCGCCGTCGGTGCGCCCGCCACGGGTGAAACGGTCGAAGACGGTGGCGCGCTCGGCTTCCGGGATGCCGGGGCCGTCGTCCTGGATCTCGACGACGGTCCCCTCCGGGTGGGTCGATGCCGACACACGGACCTCGCCGCCGGACGGGCCGTGCCTGGCGGCATTGTCGAGCAGGTTGAACAGCACCTGATGCAGACGGGCCCGGTCGGCGAACACGGTCGTGCAGCCGGGTTCGATCCCGGTGGTGAACCGGACACCGCGACCGAGCGCGGCGGTCATCACCTCGGCTTCGGCGATCACCTCCGCCAAGAGTGGTGCCAGCGGCAGGTTCTCGCGATCCAGCGTGAACGCGCCCGCCTCGATGCTGGACAGGTCGAGCAGTTCCGAGACGAGCAGGCCGAGGCGTTCGGTCTGGGCCAGGGCGGTGCGCAGCGTCGCCGGGTCGGGTTCGCTCACCCCGTCGACCAGATTTTCCAGCACGGCGTGCAGCGCGGTCACCGGCGTGCGCAGCTCATGGGACACGTTGGCGATCAGGTCGCGCCGTTGCCGGTCGGCGGCGGCCAGGTCGGCGGCCATCTGGTTGAAGGCGGTCGCGAGCTGACCCACTTCGTCCCGCGAGGACGCCCGCACCCGGAAGCTGTAGTCGCCCTGGGCCATTCGCCGCGCCGCCGCGGTCATCTCGCGCAGCGGCCGGGTGATCCCGTGGGCGAGGAACTGCGAGGTGAGCAGCGCGATCCCGATCGCGGCCACCGTGGTGCGTGGCGGCAGCCAGCCGATCTTCAGCCGGAAGTACCCGAACGCGACACCGCCCGAACACAACATCAACACGGCCAGCTTGAGCTTGATCGACCGCAGCCGGTCCAGCGGCCGCGGCAGCACGTCGGCGATCCGGTCCATCAACTCCGCGGCGCGGTCGGCGGTCGTCATCGCGCGTCCAGGGCGTACCCGACACCGTGTACGGTGCGGATGAGATCGGCACCGAGCTTGCGCCGCAACGCTTTCACGTGCGAATCCACCGCGCGGGTCCCCGCCGCGTCGGACCAGTCCCAGATGTCCTCGAGCAATCGCTCCCTGGCCAGCACCGCCCTCGGACGTTGCGCGAGCCGGGTCAGCAGGTCGAATTCCAGGGGGGTGAGCCGTGCTTCGGTGTCACCGCGCCACACCCGCCGTTCGGCGAGATCTATCCGCAGATCGCCGACGACGATGCTGGTGTCGCCGCGCTCGGCGGCCCGATCCACCCGCCGCAACAGGGCGTGCACCCGGGCGGCGAGCACCCGCATCGAGAACGGCTTGGTGAGATAGTCGTCGGCGCCGACGCCGAGCCCGATGAGCTGGTCGGTCTCGTCGGTGCGCGCGGTGAGCATGAGAACGGGCACGTGGCGCTCGGCCTGGATCCGGCGGCACACCTCCAGCCCGTCGAACCCCGGCAACATCACATCGAGAACCACCAGATCGGGTTCCCCCGCCAGCGCCGCCGCCACCGCGGCGGGCCCGTCGTGTGCCAGGTCGACGGTGAACCCTTCGGCCCGCAACCGCGCGGCCACGGACTCGGCGATCGTCACCTCGTCGTCGACCACCAGGATCCGGCGTGCCGCCTGTCCCGTCCCGCCCCCACTGTTGTCCATGGTGCGACCCTAGCGAGCGGGTGTGGAGGGTTGCGACGCCAAATGTGGAGATTCTGTGTGGAGTACACTCGCGACGTGCACGAGTGCTTCCGTTCCACCCCGCCGCCCGCCTCCTGAGCGAGGTGCCCCGCCGCGCTCGGTAGTAGCGCGCACCGGCCGAACCGGCCCGCCCGTGGTTTCGCCGGGCAGACTCGTCGAGCCTGCTCACTCCAGCACCTCGCTTCTCGCGACCCCCTCACCTTCTGTCGCAGGAGCGCACACCCATGTCTGTTTCGCTGTCCGCCCGCACGGGCACAGCTGATCTCGTCGTCGCCGGAATCCTCTGGGGGACCGGCGGCCTGCTCGGCACCCTCGTCCAACGATCGACCGGCCTGTCCCCGATCGCGGTCGCCGCCGTGCGCCTTGCCGTCGGTGGGCTGCTGCTGGTGGGACTCTGCGTGCTCACCCGCCGGGCGATCCCGCGTGGTGCGCCCGCATGGCGACGCATCGGCGCGATCGCCGTCCTGGCGCCGGTGTTCCAGGGCTGCTATTTCGGCGCGGTGGCACTGTCCTCGGTGAGCCTGGCGACCCTGATCACCATCGGGATGTCGCCGGTCGTCGTCGCGCTGGCCGAGTACCTCACGGGCAGGCGAGCTCTCGATCGCACCCGCGCCTGCGGCATGGCGCTTGCCCTCACCGGCCTCGCGCTGCTGGTCGGCGCACCGGGTGCGGACGGGGCGCGGGCGCTGTGGGGCGCGGCCATGGCCCTGGGCGCGGCCACCGCCTTCGCCGTGCTCACGGTGATCGCCGCGGTTCCGGTAACCGGACTCGACCCCGTCACCGGCACCGGCGTCGGGTTCACCGCGGGCGCGATCCTGCTCGCCCTGCCCGCGGCCATGACCAGCACCGCGCTCGACCCGAATCTGCCCGGCATCCTGGGAGCTCTCGCGCTCGGGCTGTTTCCGACGGCCATCGCGTACACGCGCTACTTCCGCGGCCTCACCGCGGCGGGCGCGGGCACCGGCGCACTGCTGGCGCTGCTCGAACCGCTCACCGGCACGTTGCTGGCGGTGCTGTTGCTGGATGAGCGGCTCGGTCTCGTCGGCTGGTTCGGCGCGGCGCTGCTCTCGCTCGCCCTGGTCACCGCCGGACGCGCGGCCGGGGACCCCGCGGCGCTACGGATCAGGGAACAGGCCGGGTAGTTCCATCGCGTAGGCGAGATCGTCGCGGGTGCCCAGGGTGACCAGCAGGACGCGAATCATGGTCACCCTGGCCTCGGACGCCAGCGCCGGATCGGGATCGCTGCCCGGCTCGCTGCCCGCGGTGAGCCGGTAGACGATGTACTCGCACACGTGCAGTGCCGCGTCCAGGTCCAGCGGTGCGGGGATCGGGCGCCCGAGTTCGCCGAAGGTCTTGCGCACCAGGTCGCGAATGTCGTCGAGGGCGCGTTCGCGATAGCCCGACACGACCGAGCCGGGATCGTGCAACTCGGCGAACAGGGGCCGCAGCATCGGGCCGTGCCCGCGCGCCCAGTCCACATACGCGTCGATCAGCCGGATGCCCAGCTGGACCGGCTCGTCGGTGCCGGCGAGTGCTTCGCGGATGCCGCCGACGAGGCCGTCGTTGGACGCGTCGAGCACCGCGTGCAGCGGCTCGGACGCATTGCCGAAATAGCGGTAGAACGTGGGCCTGGCCAGCCCGGCTTCTTCGATGATCTGGGCGACGCTCAACCCGCGCGAACCGTTGCGGGTGAACACCGCGGCGGTCGCCTCGATGATCCTGGCGCGGACTTCCTCGGCCTGCTCCTGGGTCTGCGGCGGGCGCCCGCGACGCACCGTCGTCGCTTCCTCGGTCATCGCACCTCCCTCACCGCTGGTCCTCGCGCACTGAAAGCTTGACACGAACCAGGGCGCTGGCATTAATCTAACACTAGTGTTCAGTAAATAACCTGAACGTGCGCGACCCGTTCCGCGCGATCCATCTGTTGAGGAGAAGGGCCGACAATGACGACAGCCCCCGAGCTGACCGCCGAACCCACCGCGCTGCCCGCCGCGCTGGTCAAGCCCCTGTTCGAGCGCGGCGTCGCCGGTGGCGCACCGTCGGTCGCGGTTTTCGCGCCGGCCACCGGCCACAAGATCGGCGACCTGCCGCAGTCCTCGGTCGCCGATATCGAACGTGCCTTCGCGGTCGCCCGGCACGCGCAGCGCGACTGGGCCAAGGTCCCGGTGAAGCAGCGTGCCGAGATCGTGCGCCGCTTCCACGACATCGTGCTCGCCGAGCAGGACACCATCCTCGACATCGTGCAGACCGAGACCGGTAAGTCCCGGCCGCACGCCTTCGACGAGATCGCCGACGTCGCGCTGAACGCGCGCTACTACGCCACCGTCGCGCCCAAACTGCTCGCCGACCGCAAGCCGCGCGGCGTGCTGCCGGTACTCACCTCGGTCGAGGTGCACAACCGGCCCAAGGGCGTCGTGGCGGTCATCTCGCCGTGGAACTACCCCCTCGCGCTGGCCGCCTCCGACGCGCTGCCCGCCCTGCTCGCGGGCAACGCGGTCATCGCGCGCCCCGACAACCAGACCGCGCTCACCGCGCTGTGGGCCATCGACGCCGCCGAGCGGGCCGGGCTGCCGCGCGGTCTGTGGCAGGCGGTGCTCGGCCGCGGCCGGGAGATCGGTGGCGAGGTGATCGCGCGCGCCGACTACGTCGACTACACCGGTTCCAGCGCCACCGGCCGGACCATCGCCCAGCAGGCCGGCGAGCGCCTGATCGGCTACTCCCTCGAGCTCGGCGGCAAGAACCCGCTGCTCGTGCTGGCCGACGCCGATGTCTCCAAGGCCGCGAAACTGGCTGTGCGCGCGTGCTTCTCGTCGGCCGGTCAGCTGTGTGAGTCGATGGAGCGCATCTACGTCGACGCCACCGTGTACGACCAGTTCGTCGCGGAATTCGTCGGCAACGTCAAGAACATGTCGCTCGGCGGCGAGCTCGACTACAGCCGGGACATGGGTTCGCTGACCTTCCAGCGTCAGCTCGACACCGTCAGCGGGCACGTCGACGACGCGGTCGCCAAGGGCGCCAAGGTGCTCGCCGGTGGCCGTGCCCGCCCGGATCTCGGCCCGTACTTCTACGAGCCCACCGTGCTCGCCGACGTGGCGCCCGGCATGACGGTCTACCGCGAGGAGACCTTCGGCCCGGTCGTCTCGGTGTACAAGGTCGACTCCGACGAAGCCGCCGTCGAGGCTGCCAACGACACCGCCTACGGCCTCAACGCCAGCGTGTGGAGCCGGGACGTGAACCGCGGCAAGGAGATCGCCGCCCGGATCAACGCCGGCTCGGTGAACGTGAACGAGGGCTTCAGCGCCGCCTGGGGCAGCGTCGACGCGCCCTCGGGTGGTCTCGGCATCTCCGGCCAGGGGCGCCGCCACGGTCCCGAAGGCTTGCTGAAGTACATCGACACCCAGACCATCGCGGTCCAGCGGGTGCTGCCGATCGCGCCGCTGCCCGGCATGTCCGAGCAGATGTGGGCCAAGACGATGACGCTGGTTTTCGGTGTCATGAAGACGCTGCGCCAGAAGTAGATGCGGCAGAAGTAGCAACACGAGCAGGGGTAGGTAGCGAGAATGAAGTTGGAAACGGTCGCAGGCAAGCGGGTCCTCATCACCGGTGCAGCCATGGGACTCGGCAAGTTGTTCGCCGAGAAGGCCGTTGCCGAGGGCGCCGACGCGGTGGTGCTGTGGGATATCAACGAGTTGGCGCTGCGCGAGACCGCGGCGCAGCTGACCGCCGCGGGCGGCAAGGTGCACCACTACGTGGTGGACGTGTCGTCGCAGGACTCGATCCGTGAGGCGGGCGAGGCGGTGCGCAAGGAGGTCGGCGGCATCGACATCCTCGTCAACAACGCGGGCATCGTCCGTGGCAACACCTACTTCTGGGAAACCGAGAACCGCGCCGACATCGACAAGACGATGGCGATCAACTCCTTGGCCCCGATGTACGTCACCCTGGAGTTCCTGCCCGGCATGGTCGCCGGTGCCGGCGAGGGGCGCGTGCTCAATATCGCGTCGTCGGCCGGTCTGGTCGCCAATCCGCGCATGGCCGTGTACGCGGGGTCGAAGTGGGCCGCGCTGGGCTGGTCGGATTCGGTGCGCCTCGAGCTCGAGCAGGCGGGCCACGACCACGTGAAGGTCACCACGGTCTGCCCGACCTACATCAACACCGGCATGTTCGACGGCGCGAAGGGCATTCTGTTCACGCCGATGCTCGAGCAGCACGAGGTCGTCGACACCTCGTGGTCGGAGATGAAG
The DNA here is from genome assembly GCF_042668615.1 of Nocardia sp. NPDC057272. NCBI lineage: Bacteria > Bacillati > Actinomycetota > Actinomycetes > Mycobacteriales > Nocardiaceae > Nocardia > Nocardia sp. NPDC057272. Next base: position 210,515 of record NZ_JBHUYK010000007.1, read on the forward strand.
AAGGGCGGCGCCCTGGTGGTGCTCCCGTGGACCTCGCGGATGAACCGGGCACTGACCGGTCTGCTGCCGATCAAGGTTCGCGACTTCTACCTGAACGCGGTGGGCGTGTACCACTCGATGGATCAGTTCACCGGACGCAAGTAGGCATTCGGGACGGGTGCCCCCGTCGACGGGTCGCGCGGCGATCGGTCGACGGGGGCATCGTCGCGTCCGGCGGCAGCGCGCGCGGCCTCGTCGACGGACTACTGATCGGTCTCGACGGACGTGGTGCCCGCGCGATCAGCGATCCCGGGTGCCGAGAACCACCGTGGCGTAGTACTCCTCGGACTCGGCGACGCGCGGCGCGAGACCGTGCGCGGTGAGTACCGAACACGCGGTGTCGACCTGCCCCGCGCCGGTTTCCACCAATACCGTGCCGCCGGGCGCCAGCCAGGTGGCCGCCCCTTCGGCGACCCGGCGGAACACGTCGAGCCCGTCCGCTCCACCGTCGAGCGCGGCGAGCGGCTCGTGCTCGCGTGCCTCCGGTGGCAGATCCGCGACTCGGGCACTCGGCACGTACGGTGTGTTCGCGAGCAGGATGTCGATGCGCCCGCGCAGGTCGCCCGGCAGCGCGTCGAACAGGTCACCGCCGAACACCGGCGCGCTGATCGGCGCGAGATTCTCGCGCGCGCAGGCGACGGCGACGGGGTCGATATCAGCGGCGACGAGCTCGACATCGCACCCACGTGCGGTGAGCTCGGTCGCCGCGCACAGCCCCAGTGCCCCACAGCCACAACACAGGTCGACCACGCAGGCTCGCGCCGTGTCCGGCGCGACGCCGTCGACCGCCTGCTCCACCAGGAACGCCGTGCGCTGACGCGGTACGAAAACGCCAGGACGCACCGCTACCCGCTGCCCCCGGAATTCCACCCAGCCGAGCAGATATTCGAGCGGAGTCCCCGAGACCCGCTGTCCGACCAACGCATCGAGGCGCCCAGGATCGCCGCCGGCCGCCTCGATCAGCAGCGCGGCCTCGTCCTCGGCGAATACACATCCCGCGCGCCGCAACTCGACGACCACCTCGGGAAAACCGGAACCACTCATGCGCCGATTGTTCCTGACCGGGCAACCGAATTTTCACCGCCGGTGACGGTGGGGGCGCGACGAATCAGCGCGCGGTGTCCAGTTCGAAGGTGCGCGTCGCGTCGAGATAGATCCCGCGCTGGGCGTTGCGCGCGGGCGGAGGCAATTGGGAAACCAGCTGTTCGAGCGAGGTCGTGGCGCCGACCACGGTCGTCCCCGCGACGATGAAGTCGGCGACCGCGCGCCGAATGTGATTCGGCGAGGTCACCACCACCGCGCTGGTCGCGCCGAGATCGCGCAGCAGTCGCGTGCTGAACAGCGCGTTCTGCACGGTCGACCCGGCCCGGTCCTCCACATGGATCCGATCGCCCGGCAGCCCGCGCGCCACCAGCCAGCGCCGCATCGCCTCGGCCTCGGAGATGCCGTTCTGCGGATTGCCGCCGGTCACGATCACCGGTGAGAACGGTGCGGCGATCGCCTGCAACCACGCGGCGGTGAGCCGGTTCTCCAGCTCCGGGCGCAACGCGCCGTCGGGCAGCAGCCCGTAGCCGAGGACCACGATGCCGGTCTGTGGACCGACGAGCGCGGGCAGCGGGTTGGGCAGGGTGGCAGCGGCCGCGGTCACCGCGTGCAGCACGCGATTGGTGCCCGCCGCCATGCCCGCGTCGATACCGCCGAGCCGGGCCAGGGCGTCACCGACCGCGGCCCCGTCACCCGCGTAGTGCGACCAGATCGCCTGCAGCGCGAGCGCGTCGGCATCATGGGGATCGGCGGCGATCAGGGCACGCAGGTCGGCGCGTCCCGCGGCGTCGTCACCGTCGGTGAAGTGGCGCTGTGCCGAGTTGTAGAGCGCGGCCACATCGGCTTCCGCGGCGGCCGGGCCGACCGTGGTGCCGGTCAGCGAGGCGGTCGCCACGACAGCGGCGGCCAGGTGTTTCCAGTGTTTCGAGATCTTCACGACAGTCGCAACCCTTCCCGCGAACGGTTCGGTACGTGCTGGCAGAGCAGAGCTGCCGACACCCTACGACCGCCCCTCCGGACCGCGGTGGACCTCGACCAGCTTGCGCGCGTCGCGGCCCGGCGCCACGTCGCCGGTCCGGCGGCGGATAAGGTGTCACACCGTGGATACCGCTTCGCTGACCGGCAAGGAACTCGCCGCCGCCATCAACGCCGACTCGAAGGAGCGCGCGGCCGCGCTCACCGCCGCGGGCACCGCGCCGACGCTGGCGCTGATCGTCGCCAACGACGACCCGGCGAGTACCTGGTACGTGAACTCCCTGCGCAAGGCAGCCGAACGACTCGGAATCGCCTGCGAGCGCATCGATCTCGGTGCCGACGCGAGCGCCGAGACCATCCGTGCCGAGCTGAGCGCGCGCAGCGCCGACCCGGCGACCGACGCGATCATGCTGCAGACCCCGCTGCCCGCGGGCGTGAACCTCGACGACGTGAGTTCGGCGATCGCCGCGACCAAGGACGTCGACGGTGTCAGCCCGCTCTCACTCGGCCTGCTCGCGTCCGGCCTCGACGGTTTCGTCCCCGCCACCTCCGAAGCCGTAGTCGAACTGCTGAAGCATCACGGGATCGCGCTGCAGGGGCGTCTGGTCACCGTGGTCGGCCGCTCCAACATCGTCGGAAAGCCCCTCGCTCAGCTGCTGCTCGCCGAGAACGCGACCGTCACCGTCGCCCATTCACGCACCGCCGATCTGGCCGCGGTGACGACTCCCGCCGATATCGTGGTCGCTGCGGCGGGCCGGATCGGCCTGGTCACCGGTAAGCACATCGGCGACGGCGCCGTGGTGGTCGACGTGGGTACCAACGAGGCCGCGGACGGCAAGATCGTGGGCGATGTCGACGCGGCGTCGGTCACCGGTAAGGCCGCGGCGCTGAGCCCGGTGCCCGGCGGTGTCGGCCCGGTGACCACCGCGTTGCTCATGCGCCATGTGGTCGTCGCGGCCGAGAAAGCACGCGCCTGAGCATCTTTCGCGATTCGCCCGCGGGATCTACCCGCGGGCGAAGTCGATACCGTGTGGTCTCGGCGCGACAGCGCGTCGAGACCAGTCAACGGGCGGTAGACCAGCGGCCGCCTGCTGATCGAGTGCGGACCATGGTCGGTGCCGAGGCGGCCGTAGTCGAGACCGGCCCGCGTTTCGGAGCTAGCGGGGTGCCGCTCCGAATGACGTGATCAGCGTCTTGTTGCCGACCTCGGCGGTCCCCACCAGCTGTGGTGTGTAGGTGCTGGGGGCCGAATCCGGTCGGAACGCGGTGATCTTGACCAGGTACTGCCCGGTGTAGGCGCCCGGGGTGATCTCCACGCAGTGCGTAGTTCCCACCGGAGTGGAGTCGATCCCGGCCTGGATGGCGGCCGCCGACGGCGCCACGGCACCCGGTGCCACGAGGGTCCGTGCTTCGTCGCCGGAGCGCGCGACGTAGTAGGCGTGCTGGAAGGCCATGATCGCCGCGATTCCGGACTCGGTGCCGCCCGCGCCGTTGCCCCGCACCATGGCACCGATCTGTTCGGTGGGGCACTCGGCCGTCACCGGGCTCACCGAACTCGGGATGAGCGGGGTGCTCGCCGCCGTGGAAGCCGGTGCGGGCCCGCGCAGTTGGACATAGGTGCCGCCGAGGAGCACAGCGCCTGCCACCGAGGCGACCAGTGGTGCGACCCAGCGGGGCACCCGCCGTCGCTTGGAGCGGTCGATCATCCGCGCGAAGACTTCGTCGTCACCGTTGTAATCGGGTGCGGCACGCGAAGATTCGTCGTCGGCGCCGTTGTCGGTGTCGTGTGATGACAGGGCGTCCGTCTCCGGGTAACCGGGTGCGAGGCGTGGTGGGAAGGTGTCCGCGCCGAGGTACTCGGGCGCCGGGTGCGGCGGGAAGGTATCCGGACCTCGGTAGTCCGCCGCGGGGCGTGGTGGGAAGGTATCCGCACGGTTCTCGGGTGCGGGGCGTGGTGGGAAGGTATCCGCACGGTTCTCGGGCGCGAGGCGCCGTGGGAACGTGTCCGCGCCGCTGGTCGGCACGGCCGCAGCGCGTGGTGGGAAGGTGTCCGCACCGGGGTACTCGGGTGTGGGACGCGAATGCCAGGTCGACGCGGCGTCGTAGCCGGGCCTCGGATGTTCGAGGGCCGCCCACGCGGGGCCGGAGGCGGTGACGATCGGCAGTTGATCGGTGTCGGGACCGTTGTCGTCGATCGAGAACGCGGTGTCCGGGAGACGGTGGCGGGCACCGGGATCGAACTTTCCACCGACCACGGGCAGCCGATCGGTGACGGTGGCGTCCGCCGGAACGACGGGAACGACCTCGTCGTGTTCGGCGTCGCGAAGCCGGGCCGCCGAGATGACCGGAATACCGGCCGGTGTCGTCGGCCCGCCTTCGATCCGGTGGCGGGCGCCGCCGGCGGGCTGATCGCTCGCCCGGCGGGGCCGTGGCGCGCTCAGGTCGCGGGACCGCCGGATCGGGGTGACAGCCGCGAGCGGAGCACCGGCCGATCCCGGGTCGTGCTGTCGAGCCCCGATCGGTCTGTGCGCTTCCGGTCGATCCATCGCCCCACCTTCATCAGGCTCGTCGCCGTCAGGGTATGTCCCGCAACGATTTCGTTACGGGCACGATACTGCCCTGACGGCGCGTTCGCCGAATGCCACGAGGGAAAATGTTTACCAGTGGATATAGACCTCATCGCCGATGCCGACATTCTCGTAGTACCAGGCGGCGTCGTCGGGTGCGAGGTTGATGCAGCCGTGGCTCACATTGGCGTTGCCCTGCGAGTCCACCGACCACGGAGCCGAGTGCACCATCACGCCACCCCAGGTGAGGCGCACGGCGTATTCACCGTCGATGATGTAGCCCTCGGGGTCGTCGAGCGGGATGCCGATGGTCCGGGAGTCGAACACCACCGACCGATCTTTCTCGAGCACGCTGAACGTGCCGGTGGGAGTTTCGAAGCCGGGCTTGCCCATCGACGCGGGCATCACCCGCACTACCTGTCCACCCTGGCTGACGGTGAAGGTGTGCGTCGACAGGTTGGCCTCGGCGTAGGTGCCACCGCCGTATTGGGTGCGCTGGCCTCCGATCAGGTCCGCGGACGCGGCTCCCGACCAGGCTGCGGCCAGTATTGCCGCCATGATCGCGACGAACAGGACACGAAATGCGCTCCTCATAAACGCCACCCCTTCACTCACTCGTAGGCGGATCCCAAGTCTAGGCCGCCATGATCAACTCGACCTATCGAAGTGGTAACGGCCGACGGGCTCAACGGTGTGTCGTCTTGCGTTCACGCAGGTCGGGGCCCCGATAAACCGTTCTCACTTCGAGACCGGTGACAACGGGTGCCCCGGTTGCGGCACCGGAGCTGGTTCGGCGGTGCGCGCGGCATCGAATTCGGCTCTGGCGGCGGTGATCTCCGCGTGGTGGTCGACCACCCAGGCACCCATCGCCTGGCTGATCCGCCCCAGATCCGCCCCGAGCGCGGTGATGCTGTACTCCACCCGGGGCGGCATCGTGGGGAACACCTCGCGCCGGACCAGGCCGTCGCGTTCCAGGTCGCGCAGCGTTCGGGTGAGTACTTTCTGGGTGATGCCGTCCAGGCGCCTGCGCAAGGCGTTGAAACGCACCGGCCCGCCCGCCTCGCGCAGGCTGCCGAGGACCAGCAGCACCCATTTGTCGGCGAGTACCGACAGCAGTTGCCGCGCGGGGCAGTCCCGCAGGAACGCTTCGACCGAACTCTGATCGCCACTGACGGTATCCACGGGGTACCACGGTATCCGAAAGGTGCCTACTACCGGTGGGACACCACTCGGCGCAGACTCGGCGGTATGTGGCAGATGGTGCAAAGATCCTTCGGCGGTCCGGACGTCTTCGAACGAGCAGAGGTGCCGCGGCCGACACCGGGTCCGGGACAGGTGCTGGTGCGCGTCGTGGCGACCAGCGTCAACGCCGCGGACTGGAAGGTGCGCAGCGGGGTGAACCGGCAGTTGGGGGAGCCACCGCTGGTGCTCGGGCTCGATGTGTCCGGGATCGTCGCCGCCGTGGGTGACGAGGCGACACGTTTCGCGCCGGGAGACGCGGTATACGGCATGGTGTTCGGCGGCGCCAACGCGGAATACGTCGTGGCGCAGCAGAATCGACTGGCCAGCGTGCCCGTCTCGATCGACCCGGTGCACGCGGCCGCCCTGCCGGTGGCCGGGGTCACCGCCTGGCAGGCACTGTCCTCGGTGCGGCCCGGCGAGCGGGTCCTGGTGCACGCGGCGGCCGGTGGCGTCGGGCATCTGGCGGTGCAGATCGCCGCGCGGCGCGGCGCGTCGATCGCCGCCACCGCGCGGACCGGCAATCACGCCTATCTGCGCGCACTCGGCGTCACCGAACCGATCGACTACCGGACCACCGATTTCACCACCGCGGTGCGCGAGGTCGACCTGGTGGTGGACCTGATCGGCGGCGACTACACGGATCGATCATTGACCGTCCTGAGCGAAACCGGACAGGTGGTGGCCGCCGAAGGTCCGGCGACACACCCGGATTCGCGCGTGCGCCGACTCTATGTCGATCCGACGACGGCCGTGCTCGACGAGCTCGCGGCGACGGTCGACCGAGGGGAGCTGACCGTCGACATCGCGCAGATCCTGCCGATCACCGAACTCGCCGCCGCGCATCGGCGCAGCGAATCCGGTCGGGTCCGCGGCAAGATCGTGCTCACCGCGGACCGCTGACTCAGCCGCGGACGGCGTGCAGCACGTCGCCGTGCAGGGCGTCGGCGCGAGCGGCGATGGTATCGACGCGCAACAGCGCGGCGGCGAACGGGTCGCCGAGGTCGGCGGGCAGCGAGCCCACGTTGATCTCGATATTGAGCTGCGAACTCATCGCCGCGGCGCGGGCGGCGTCGGCGGCGGCGCCGATATCGGTGACCACGTTCGGATTGCCGATCGGCAGCAGTTCAGCGGCCAGCGAGAGGATTTCGTCGGCCTCGTCGACCACGGCGGCGGGCACCCGCGCGGCTTCGACGAGTGCCGCGTTGATCGCCGCGGTGCGCGCGGCGATCTCGGCGTCGGTGTCCTTGGGCAGCTTGTAGGCGGCGCCGACGGCGGTGAACGCGGCCGCGTCGGCATCGGCGAGCGCGAGCGACCTGGCCAGCGCGGCGTCGGCGGCCACGATGATCTGGTCGATCACCGGCCGGTTCTGCGCGTCCTTGGCCCGGGTGGTGTAGCGCGCCACCATCGCCACCAGCGCGGCGGCCTGCGCGGCGTGCAGCGCGGCCACGGCCCCGCCACCGGGGGCGGGCACCTTCGCGGCCAGCTCCGACAGGTAGTGCTCCAAGGTCACCGAACCGAAGGAGGGGGCGATCTGCTGCGGCGACACGGTGGGCTGCGACACGACGGGGTGGCCTTTCGATGCGGCGAGAATTGCGTGGAATCTTCCCCTCAACGCTACCGCGTGCCCGCCCACGCACCCCGCTCGACCAGCACCTGTGCCGACAGACCGACCGGTCGGGGTGTGCGTGTTGTCCGGGGCTATGTTGGGTGCATGCGGATCGGATTGAGCATCAACTACACGGACGGTTTCAAGGAGACGGCGGCCGAGGTCGCCGACCTGGAACGCGCCGGCCTCGACATCGTCTTCGTGCCGGAGGCGTACTCGTTCGACGCGGTGAGCGCGCTGGGCTTCCTGGCCGCCCGCACCGAGCGGGTGCAGCTGGCCTCGGGCATCCTGCAGCTCTACACCCGGACCCCCAGCCTCACCGCGATGACCGCGGCGGGCCTGGACTACGTCTCCGACGGCCGTTTCATCCTCGGCATCGGCGCGTCGGGCCCGCAGGTCATCGAGGGCTTCCACGGCGTCCCCTACGACGCCCCGATCGGGCGCACCCGCGAACTCCTCGAAATCTGCCGCACGGTGTGGCGCCGCGAGAAGCTCAACTACCAGGGCAAGTACTACCAGATCCCGCTGCCCGCCGAGCGTGGCACCGGCCTGGGCAAAGAGCTCAAGCTGATCAATCACCCGGTGCGCGCGGACATTCCGGTGCTGCTGGCCGCGCTCGGCCCGAAGAACGTGGAGCTGGCCGCCGAGGTCGCCAACGGCTGGCAGCCGATCTTCTTCCTGCCGGAGAAGGCGAAGGACGTGTGGGGCGACGCGCTCGCCGCCGGCAAGGCCAAGCGTGATCCCGCGCTGGGCGAGCTCGACATCTTCGCCGGTCCCGCACTGGCGATCGGTGAGAATGTCACTCCGCTGCTCGAGTTCGTGAAGCCGCACCTGGCGCTCTACATCGGCGGCATGGGCGCCAAGGGCAAGAACTTCTATCACACCCTCGCCACCAAGTACGGCTACGGCGAGGCCGCCGACCGCATCCAGGAGCTGTACCTGGCGGGCGACAAGCAGGCCGCGACCCAGGCCGTGCCCGACGAGCTGGTGCGCGACGTGTCGCTGATCGGCCCGGAGAGCTTCGTGAAGGAACGCATCGCCGCGATGGCCGAGGCGGGCGTCACCACGCTCAACGTCACGCCGATCGCCGAGAACGCGGCCGGTCGCGTGAAGCTGATCGAGCAGCTGCGCTCGCTCTGCTGACACCCACCGACGACAAACGCGCCGACGTCCGGAGATTCCCGGGCGGCGGCGCGTTGTGTTGTGTCAGGACGTGAACGACGCCAGGGCGGCGTCCAGGGTGGTGTGCATGGCGAACACCTGGTCCAGGCTCGTCATCTTCAGCTGACGGCTGGTGGCGGGTCCGTCGGCCACGACCGCGATCGAGGTGGTCTCGCCTGCCCGCTGATGCGCGGCGACCAGCGTCGCCATGCCCGCCGACGCCAGGAACCCGACCGCGGTCAGGTCGATCACCAGCGCCGCCGGCTTCTCGGCCAGGATGGCCTCGATGGTGGCATCGAGCGCGGGTGCGGTCGCCAGGTCGACCTCGCCGGTCACCGTCAGCACCGTGACGCCGTCGTGTACCGCCGTCGTGGTGGTCATCGTGTCCGTGAGTGGATACGCGTCTCCGGAAGAGTTGGTCACTGTTCAACAACACACAACTTTGCCCGAATACGCAAGCCACAGCGTTTGCTCGCTACGGGATCGCCATGGTCGGGCTCCGTTGCGGCGATGCTAGTTCTCCTCGCCGCCGAGGCCGGACAGCCGTTCGTGCCTGGCTTCGGAGGCGGCGTTGAGCCCGATGATGTCGACCCTCTTGCCCTTGGCGGCGTATTTGGTGGTGATGGCGTCGAGCGCGGCGACGGTGGAGGCGTCCCAGATGTGGCTGTCGGACAGGTCGATCACGATGTTCGCCGGATCGTCGACGTAGTCGAACTGGTAGACGAGATCGTTGCTGGAGGCGAAGAACAGCTCGCCGCGCACCTTGTAGACGCGGATGTCGTCGGCGGTGCGCACCGCCACGACCTCGGTGAAGTGCGCGACCCGATGGGCGAACGCCACCATCGCGACCAGCACTCCCACGATCACGCCGTACGCCAGATTGTGCGTGACAACGGTGACGACCACGGTCACCAGCATCACCGTGGTCTCGGCGAGCGGCATGCGCCGCAAGGTCTTCGGTGCGAGGGAGTGCCAGTCCACGGTCCCCACCGACACCATGATCATCACGGCCACCAGCACCGCCATCGGGATCTGCGCCACGAGCCCGCCGAGCCCGACGACCAGGCCGAGCAGGAACACCCCGGCCAGGAATGTCGAGATCCGGGTCCGCGCGCCGGAGACCTTGACGTTGATCATGGTCTGGCCGATCATCGCGCACCCGCCCATCCCGCCGAAGAACCCGGTGACGAGATTGGCCACGCCCTGACCCCAGCCCTCGCGGGTCTTGTCCGAATGTGAATCGGTGATGCCGTCGACGAGCTTGGCCGTCATCAACGACTCGAGCAGTCCCACCAGCGCCATCGCCAGCGCGAACGGGGCGATGATCCGCAGGGTATCGAGGTTCCACGGCACCTGCGGGAGCCCGAGTGCGGGCAGGCTCGTCGGTAGTGCGCCCTCGTCGCCCACATTCGGCACCTCGAGCGAGCAGGCGATCGTCACCGCCGTGAGCACCACGATCGCGACGAGCGGCGCGGGCACCACGGTGGTGAACTTCGGCAGGAAGAACAGAATCGCCAGGCTCGCCACCAGCATCGGATACACCAGCCACGGCACCCCGATCAGGTGCGGCAGCTGCGTCAGAAAGATCATGATGGCCAGCGCGTTGACGAACCCGACCATCACACTGCGCGGGATGAACCGCATCAGCCTGGCCACGCCGACCACGCTCAACACCACCTGGAACACCCCGGCCAGCAGCACGGTCGCGATCAGATAGTCGATGCCGTGCTCACGCACCAGGGGCGCGATCACCAAGGCCACCGCGCCCGTGGCCGCGGAGATCATGGCGGGCCTGCCGCCGGTGAAGGCGATCGTCACCGCCATCGTGAACGAGGCGAACAGCCCGACCCGGGGATCCACCCCGGCGATGATCGAGAACGAGATCGCCTCCGGAATCAGCGCGAGGGCGACCACCAGGCCGCCGAGCACTTCGGTCCGCAGCCGTGTCGGGCTGCGCAGGGCCGCGAGTACCGAGGTGTCGTCCCGAGCTGGCCGAGGCGCCGACACGGCCATCTCGAACTCCGTTCCGCTAGAGGCCGGAGGTCCGGCAGTCGACAACCTTAACTTCGCGTGAGGTCGGGGTTTCGCCTGGTATGCCCGGTGCGCAGGGTAGGGGGTGGTGTTATTCCCATCTGGTCGTACTGTGAGGGCGTGAACATCGATGTGACGCCTTTACCGGGAATCGGCGTGTGCAAGGACTTTCCGCTGGCGGAGGCGCGCCGCCGGATCGGCGTGATCGAACATCGCGACGGCTCCGTCGACCTGGTCGTCTCGCGAGCGGGCGATTACGACTCGACCACCTCGATTCCCCTGTCCGACACCGAGATCGGTGTGCTGGCCGGCCTGCTCGGCGCACCGCAGGTGGTGCAGAAGACACGCGAGACCCACAGTGCGGGCGAGCTGTCGACCAGGCAGTTCGCGATCGATCGTGGCAGCCCGTTCGACGGTAGGCCGCTGCGCGACACCGAGATGCGCACGCGCACCAAGGCCTCGGTCGTGGCGGTGGTGCGCGCGGGTGAGGTGACTCCTTCGCCGGGAACCGATTTCACCTTCATCCCCGGTGATCTGGTCGTTGTGGTCGGCACCGACGAGGGTCTGGACGCGGCAGGACGGCTTCTCGACGCCGGCTGACAATCCATGCGGATAGTAAAGGGCAGGTAAGGTATCCCTAGCTGAGGTTAGGTGATCCCATGAATGTAGAAGTGACGTCCCTGCCGGGAATCGGTGTCCGCAAAGAGTTTTCACTGTCGAAGGTGGACCGCCGGATCGGCATCGTCGACCACCGCGACGGCGGTACCGACCTGATTTTCACGAAGGTCGGTGACCCGGATTCCACCGTCCAGATTCCACTGTCCGCTGTCGAAGCCCGCACGCTGGCGAGTCTGCTCGGCGCACCGCAGCTGGTCGCGCAATTGCGCGAGGAACATCGCGAACTCGACGGCGTGAGTACGCGGTCGATGCTGGTACCGCCGAACTCGCCCTACGCGTCACGACGTTTGGGCGACACCGAGTTGCGGACCAAGACCCGCGCCTCGATCGTGGCGGTCCTGCGCGCGGGGCAGGTCCTGGCATCGCCGGGACCGGAGTTCGTGTTCGCCGGCGGCGACATGGTTGTCGTGGTCGGCACGAATGCCGGACTCGACGCCGCCGCTTCGATCTTGACCGACGGCTGAGCCGGTGGAGATCAGTGGAACCGCGCTGGCATTGATCCAGCTGGGGGCTGTGTTCTTCGGGTTGGGTGTGCTCGGGCGGATCGCTGCCCGCATCGGCCTCTCGCCCATCCCGCTCTACCTGCTCGGGGGGTTGGTCTTCGGTACGGGCGGTCTGATCGAGTTGCACGAGGTGGAGGACTTCATCCACATCGCCAGCGAGATCGGCGTCGTGCTGCTGCTGTTGCTGCTCGGTTTGGAATACACCGCCGGTGAACTGGTCACCGGCATGCGTAAATCGTGGCCCGCCGGTCTGCTCGACCTGGTGCTCAACGCGACTCCCGGTGTGATCGTGGCGCTGATGCTCGGCCTCGGGCCGACGGGGGCGATCGCGATGGCGGGCGTCACCTACATCTCCTCCTCCGGGATCGTCGCCAAGGTACTCAACGACCTCGGCCGCCTGGGTAACCGGGAGACGCCGACGGTGCTGTCGATCCTGGTGTTCGAGGACCTGGCGATGGCGGTGTACCTGCCGGTGCTCACCGCGGTCCTGGCCGGTGTCGGATTCGTGGCGGGGATGACCACGGTCGGTATCGCGCTGGTCGCGGTGACCCTGGTGCTCATCGTCGCGCTGCGCTACGGCCGGTACGTCTCGGCGATCGTGGCGAGTGAGGATCGGGAGATCTTCCTGCTCAAGCTGCTCGGTTCGGCGCTGCTGGTGGCGGGTATCGCCTCGGCGGTGCAGGTGTCGGCGGCGGTCGGTGCGTTCCTGCTCGGTATCGCGATCTCGGATTCGACCGCGCACGATGCCACCAAGATCCTCGAACCGTTGCGTGACCTGTTCGCGGCGATGTTCTTCGTGCTGTTCGGTTTGAGTACCGATCCGGCGAGTATTCCGCCGGTGCTGGGCTGGGCGGTGCTGCTGGCGGTGGTCACCACGGTCACCAAGATCGCCACGGGGTGGTGGGCGGCCAAACGGGCGGGGGCCTCGCAACTGGGCCGCGCCCGCGCGGGGACCGCGTTGGTCGCGCGCGGTGAGTTCTCGATCGTCATCGCCGGTCTGGCGGTGGCCGCGGGTGCGGTGCCGGCCGAGTTCGCCGCGCTCGCCACCACGTACGTGCTGTTGATGGCCATCATCGGCCCGATCGGCGCCCGCATCGTGGAACCGGTGATGCGGCTGGTGGTCGGTCGCAAGCAGCGTGTGAAGGTCGACCCGCACGCAGAATGACGACCCGTGTCCGGGCCCCCGCGCGATCGTTCGGTGCGGGGGCCCTCGGTGTTCTCACGGCTCGATCAATCCGGCGCGGATGGCGTATCTGGTCAGGTCGAGCCGGTCGCGCAGGCCGAGTTTCTGCAGGATGTTGGCGCGATGGCGGTCGACGGTCTTCGCGCTGATCACCAGCTCGGCGGCGATCTCGCGCGCCGAGTACCCCTCGGCGATCAGCTTGAGCACCTCCTCTTCGCGGGGGGTGAGGATCGTTTCCGGCAGCGCGGAGCCCTGCCGGGCGAGTTGCAGGTAATCGCGCACGAGTGCGGTGACCGCGCCCGGGTAGAGGAACGATTCGCCGCGCATCGTGGCCCGGCACGCCTCGATGAGGTCGCGATCGGCCACCGACTTCAGCACGTAGCCGGAGGCGCCCGCCTTCAGCGACTCGAAGAAGTACTGCTCGTTGTCGTACATCGACAGCATCAGGATGCGCACAGGATGGTTGTTCCTGGTGATCTCGCGGGCGGCCTGGATGCCGGTCATCCGCGGCATGGCGATGTCGAGGATCACCAGGTCGATGCCGTCGTCGGCGAGGGCGGTGACCGCGTCCAGCCCGTTGGCGGCCTCGGCGACCACGAGCAGGTCCGGTTCGTTGTCGAGGATCATGCGCAACCCGCTGCGCACCAGGGCGTGGTCGTCGGCCAGCAGAATCCGGGTCGGCGCGCTCATGCGGGCACTGCTTCGCGTGCGGCGACCGGGACGATCAGTTCGACCGCGGTACCGCCCGAGGCCGGAGACGTGATGGTCAGCGTGGCGTCGATCAGCATCGCGCGCTCGCGCATCCCGCGGATGCCCGCCCCGTCCTCGACCGCGCCACCGCGACCGTTGTCGGTCACCCGCAGCATCACGGTGTCGGTTCTCGGTGCGATCAGCAAGCTCACCTCGTCGGCGTCGGCGTGGCGCAACACGTTCGTCAAACTCTCCTGGGCGACCCGGTAGCAGACGAGTTCGATGTCGGGGTCGAGGCGGCTGATCGCCGGGTCGACCTCGCGACGCACGGAAATGCCTGCCGTGCGGCTGAATTCGTGACACAGCGCGGTGATCGCGCTGTGCAGGCCGAGTTCTTCGAGCACGTCGGGCCGCAGCCGCGCGGCGATCCCGCGCACCTCGTCCAGACAACCGCGCACTGTTTCCTGGGCCGCCTCGACTTCTTCGCGCAGGTCGGCGGGTGCCCGGTCGACGACCCGTTTGAGCCGTAACAGCGCCACGGTCAGGCTCTGGCCGATCTCGTCGTGCAGTTCGCGGGCGATGCGCCGCCGCTCACCCTCCTGGGCGGCCAGCGCGGTCCCACCGGCGACCGAACGCTCGGCCTCCAAGCGGTCGAGCATCGCGTTGAACGTCTCGATCAGCTGATGGAAGTCCCCGCTCGCCCCGTGCTCGAGGCGGACAGCGCGCCGGGGCGGGTCGACGCGGCGCATGGAGGCGACCAGCTCGTCGAGCGGAGCCAGCGACGTGCGCAGCGCTACGGCGTTCGCGGTCAGGATCACCGCCAGCCCGATCACCAGCACCGGCACCTCGGTCAGGCGCAGCCGGGCCGACACCGTGGCCGGGGAGAAGGCCAGGATCAGCGTGCCGAGGGTGAAGATCACGCCGTTGAGCACGCAGATCCGCCAGAACAACGCCGTCACCGGCGTTCGGATTCGCCGCGAGCGTCCTGCTCGCAGCGCTGCGAGACGGTTCATGACACCAGCATGCTGGCGCCCCCGCGTTCTGTCCATGGTGCCCAGCACCCATCCCGCACCCGGTGACCGGCGCCGACCCGCCCAGGAAATGGGTGTCACGGCCGATAGTGCCCGCCACCTGCGCGAACCAGACTTCGATCAGACGCTTTCGACGAGCCGAGGAAGGACCGCCGGCCATGGACATCGACCGGACGACGATCCCGGGAGCAGGTGTGCTGCACAGCTTCCACACCCGCCACGGCATCCGATTCGCCCTGCTGACGCATACGTCGGGCACGCGACGGCTGCTCGCCTATGCAGGGGGTGGCGACGAACCCACGGTCGACATCGAGCTCGAACCCGACGAAGCCGACCAGGTCGCCGAGCTGATGCGTTCGCGGCCCTTCGGCGACCGGCTCGCTCGCCTCGAACAACGCCTGGACCACCTGACCGGACGGCAGGCCCACCCGTGAGCACCGTCGAATCCCCCCGGAGCCATGCCATGCGCGCACGCGACATCGCGATGAACCTGCCGACCGTTCGCACCAGCGACCCCGTCGCCCGCGCGGTGCGGCTCATGGTCGTCAACCGGTTGCCCGGTCTGATCGTCGTCGACGAGCTCGACCGGCCGGTGGCGGTCCTGCCGGGAACTCAGGTGCTGCGCCTGGCGATTCCCGCCTCCTACCACGACGACCCGACACTGGTCCGCACGATCGACGAGGTGCACGCCGACCTGTTCTGGCAGGAACCCGGCAGCCTCACCGTGGGCGACTGCCTGCCCGACGGCGCGAGCAAGCCTGCCACCGTCACCCCCGACGCGACCCTGCTCGAAATCGCGATCCTGATGGCGCGCAAGCACAGTCCGCTCATCGCCGTGGTCGACCGTTCGCGCACCCTGCGCGGCGCGATCACCCTGGAACGGTTGCTGACCAGCCTCGCTGTCGTCGGCCCCGGCGACTGAACGCCACGCGCTCATGGCCGCAGCGCTTGCCGTCACCATCTTCGTGGTCGCCTTGTTCTTCATCGCCACGGAGAAAGCCGACAAGGTCAAAACCGTCCTGATCGCCGCGGGGGCGATGGCTCTGCTCGGCCTGATTCCCGGCGACGAGGTCTTCTATTCCGCCCACGAGGGCATCGACTGGAACGTCATCTTCCTGCTGCTCGGGATGATGATCATCGTCGGCGTCATCAAGCAGACCGGCCTGTTCGACTATCTGGCGATCTGGTCGGCGAAACGCTCGCGGGGCAATCCGTATCGCCTGATGGTGATGCTGATGTTGATCACCGCGGTCGCGTCACCGTTCCTCGACAACGTCACCATCATCATGCTGGTCGCCCCGGTGACGCTGGTGGTGTGCCGACGTCTCGGCATCGCCGCGCAACCGTTCCTGATCGCCGAGGTGCTCGCGTCCAATATCGGCGGTGCGGCGACGCTGATCGGTGACCCGCCCAACATCATCATCGCCAGCCGGGCCGGGCTGACGTTCAACGACTTCCTCGTGCACATGGCCCCGATCGTGGTGATCACCTTCGTGCTGTTCGTCGCGCTGACCCGGGTGCTGTTCCGCTCGGCGCTGCGCACCGATCCCACCTCGGCCGAGGCGGTGATGGCGCTGCAGGAACGGCGCGCGATCCGCGATCCGGCACTGCTGGTGCGCTCGATGGTCGTGCTCACCGGTGTGGTCGTCGGCTTCTGCCTGCACAGCGTGCTGCACGTCGCGCCGTCGGTGATCGCGCTGGTCGGCGCGGGCATCATGGTGCTGGTCTCCGGCCTCGACATCGGCGAGGTTCTGCACGAGGTGGAATGGCCGACGCTGGTGTTCTTCATGGGACTGTTCGTGATGGTCGCGGGCCTGGTACACACCGGGGTGATCGCCACCATCGGTGACGCCGCGATCGGCTGGGTCGGTGACGACTACTTCCTGGCCGCGACCGCGCTGGTGTTCGGTTCGGCGATCCTCGGCGCGTTCGTCGACAACATTCCCTACACCGCGACCATGGCGCCGGTGGTGGAGGACATCGTCGCGGGCGCACCGGATCCCGCTACCGGGCAAGCGCTGTGGTGGGCATTCGCCCTGGGCGCCGACTTCGGCGGGAACGGCACGGCGGTGGCGGCCAGCGCCAATGTGGTCGCCCTCGGGATCGCCGCCCGCGCGGGGCAGCGGATCACCTTCTGGCAGTTCACCAAGTACGGCATGTTGGTCACGATGCTCAGCAGCGTCATCGCCTGGATCTATGTGTGGATCCGCTACTTCTGAGTCCCGCGCCGGAGCTCACCCGACGTGGCGGGTGACGATCCGGTGGATCAGCCGGGCGGCGGTGCGGGCGGTGCGGTTGTCGATGTCGAGCCGCGGATTCAGTTCGGCGACATCGACAACCGCGAGTTTGCCGCAGGCGGTGACGCGGTCGCACACGGCCTGGATCGTGGACAGCGCGACACCGTAGGCGGCAGGGGCACTCACACCGGGGGCCACCGCGGCCGGAAGGACGTCGAGATCGATCGTCAGATACAGCAGGTCGATCCCGGCCAGGAAGACGTCGACGAAGGCGGCGACCCGGGTCGGCTCGCAGTCGTCGTCGAGGAGATAGCGCACGCCGAATCTGTCCGCGGTGTCGAACAGGACCCGGGTGTTGCTGGGCTGGCTGATCCCGATCACCGCGTACCGGACGTCGTCGCCGGTCTCGAGGATCTGCCGGAACGGGGTGCCGGAACTGGGCACGGGATCGGGCCGCAGGTCGAAATGCGCGTCGAGGTTGAGGATCCCGATGACGCTGCCGGGGACGCGGCGAGCCGAACCGGCCAGCCCGAGGTAGGTGCCGTAGGCGACCTCGTGGCCGCCGCCGAGAACGACCGGGAAAGCGCCGTCGTCCAGCAGCGCGGACACCGTCTCGCCCAGCCGCCGCTGACCGTCCTCCAACCGGTCGCCGGTGACGGCGATCGTGCCCGCGTCGAAGGCGCGCAGTTCGGTGGCGAGCGCCATCGGCGACAATGCCCCGCGCAGCGCGTCCGGGCCCGCCGCCGCGCCGAGGCGGCCCTTGTTCCGGCGCACGCCTTCCTCGCAGGCGAAACCGACGAAAACACACGCGCCGGGATCGTTGCCCGGCTGGTAGGGCGTGACGGCCTGATGCCAGCGCAGGTGCTCCGGCGTCGTGCCGTCGACGCGACCGGTCCAGGCGGATTCGGAAGTCATCGCACCCCACCTCGATGCGCGACGAGGACTCCTTCGCGCCACACCTGACCGACCAGCGCAACGCCGGGGCGGTAGGCGAGGTGCAGGTGCGAGGGGGCGTCGAGCGCGATGACATCGGCGCGGGAACCAGGGGAGAGGGAACCGATATCGGTGCGCCGCAACGCCTTCGCGCCACCTGCGGTTGCCGCCCAGACCGCTTCGTCGGGCGTCATGTGCATTTCCCGCACCGCCAGGGCGATACAGAACGGCAAGCTCGTGGTGTAGCTGGTGCCCGGATTGCAGTCCGCGCCGAGCGCGACGGTGACTCCCGCGTCCACCAGCGCCCTGGCATCGGGATAGCTGTTGCGCGTACAGAAGTCGGCGCCGGGCAGCAGCGTGGCCACCGTATCGCTGCCCGCGAGCGCGTCGATATCGGCACGATTCACGTGCGATACATGATCCACCGACGCGGCGCCGAGCTCGACGGCCAACTGCACCCCTGGTCCCTGCCGCAGCTGATTGCCGTGGACGCGCGGCACCAGCCCGTGCGCGATCCCCGCGGTCAGCACGGCATGCGCCTGATCGCGATCGAAGGCGCCCTGTTCGCAGAACACATCGATCCACCGGGCATACGGCGCGCACCGCGGAATCATCTGCTCGCACACCATCGTCACGTAGTCGTCGGTTCGCCCGGCGTATTCGGGCGGCGGCACGTGTGCGGCCAGCAGCGTCACCTCGTCGGTGCAGCGGGCCGCGATCCGGACGCTGCGCAGTTCGTCGGCCACGGTCTGCCCGTAGCCGCTCTTGCACTCGACCGTGGTGCTGCCTGCCCGCAACGACTCGTCCAGCAGCCGTCGCACAGTCGCTGCGAGCTGCTCGTCGCTCGCAGCCCGCGTCGCGGCGATCGTGGTGCGGATGCCACCCGCCCCGTAGGCCCGCCCCGCCATCCGCGCCGCGAACTCCTCGGCGCGGTCGCCCGCGAACACCAGATGCGAATGCGACTCGACGAACCCGGGCAGCACCGCGCGTCCGCCGAGATCGAACGCGGTGTCGGCGGCCGGTGCGGCGGCACTGTCACCGACCCATGCCACCCGCCCGTCGTCGATGACCAGTGCGGCGTCGCGCCGCAGCCCCAGCGGGCCCTCGCCCAGCGCCGGGTCGTTGGTGACGAGAGTGCCGATATCGCTCAGCACGGTGGTGGGCATGGAGGAGTCCTCCTGGGCGCGTTGTCGAGCACGGCGGTGTGTGAGGGGTACATCATGTGCGCGGGAGAGCAGCGCGGCACGTTCCCCGCACCGTAGCGGCCCTTCGGATCGTAGAGCGCGGGTAGAGCCCGGTGGATGCCCGCCGGGATACGTACGATAGGTATAGACCTGTATAGACAACAACGTCAAGGGATAGCCCGCAGTGAGGGGAGAAGCATCGTGAGCATCGACTCGGATCGGCCCGGACCGGTCGTCGTCGGCACAGGTCCGGTCTCGGCGCGGGATCTGGTCCGGGTGGCCAGGGACGGCGTCGCGGTGGTGGTGTCCGACGATGCCGTCGCCGCCGTCGAGGCGAGTCGTGCGCGGATCGAAGCGCTGGCCGCGGACCCGAGGCCGGTGTACGGGGTGTCGACCGGGTTCGGCGCGCTGGCCGTCCGTCATATTCCGCCGGAGTCACGCAAGCAGTTGCAGCGGAGCCTGATTCGCTCGCATGCGGCGGGGTCGGGCGCGGAAGTGGAGCGGGAGGTGGTGCGCGCGTTGATGTTGCTGCGCCTGTCGACCCTGGCCACCGGCCGGACCGGGGTGCGCCCGGTGGTCGCGCGGACCTATGCCGCGCTGCTGTCGGCGGGCATCACCCCGGTGGTCTACGAGTACGGCAGCCTGGGCTGTTCCGGTGATCTCGCGCCGCTGGCCCACGTCGCACTGGCGGTGATGGGGGAGGGCACCGCCCGGGACGCGACCGGCGCGCTGCGATCTGCCGCCGAGGCCATGGCCGATGCCGGGATCGCCCCGGTCGAGCTCGCGGAGAAAGAAGGCCTCGCGCTGATCAACGGCACCGACGGCATGCTCGGCATGCTGGTGCTCGCTTGCCACGACCTGCGGGCCCTGCTGCGGCTGGCCGATGTGACCGCGTCGATGAGCGTGGAGGGTCTGCTCGGCACCGACAAGGTCTTCGCCGCCGACCTGCAAGCACTGCGCCCGCAACCGGGCCAGGCGGTCGCGGCCGCCAATATGGTGCGCGTGCTGGCGGATTCGCCGATCGTGGCCAGCCACGCCACCCCGGACTGCACCGTCGTCCAGGATGCCTACTCGTTGCGCTGCGCACCCCAGGTCGCCGGCGCCGCCCGCGACACCCTCGACCACGCCGAACGCGTCGCCGGCCACGAATTGGCCAGTGCCGTGGACAATCCCGTCGTCACCCTCGACGGCCGGGTCGAGTCCAACGGTAATTTCCACGGCGCCCCCGTCGCCTATGTGCTGGACTTCTTGGCTATCGTGGTCGCCGACGTCGCCTCGATGAGCGAACGCCGCACCGACCGCTTCCTCGACAAGGCCCGCAACCACGGCCTCGCCCCGTTCCTGGCCGACGATCCCGGCGTCGACAGCGGTCACATGATCGCCCAGTACACCCAAGCCGCCATCGTCTCCGACCTCAAACGCCTGGCCGCCCCCGCCTCGGTCGACTCGATCCCCTCCTCGGCGATGCAGGAGGACCACGTCTCGATGGGCTGGTCCGCCGCCCGCAAACTCCGCCGCTCCCTCGACGGCCTCACCCGGGTGCTGGCCATCGAAGCCCTCACGGCGGCCCGCGGATTGGACCTGCGGGCACCCCTCACTCCAGCACCCGCCACTGCCGCCGTCGTGTCGAGGCTGCGCACCGAAGTTCCCGGTCCGGGCCCGGACCGCTACCTCGCCCCGGATATCGAAGCGGCGGTTCGGCTGGCGACATCGGGTGCGTTGCTGGCCGCCGCCGAATCGGTGACCGGCCCCCTCGGCTGACGGCGACCGCGGCCCTGGGTACCGAGGCGCCGACGTGGACCGCTGCCTCGCCCGCGAAGGCGAGGCAGCGGTCTCGTGAATCGCTACGCTCGCAGCTGTTGTGTCGGCTGGACCTCGGTGAGTCCGCGCAGCGACTCGGGCAACGGGCTCTGGTGCAGGACCCCGAGACGTTGGGTGGCCCGGGTCAGCGCGACGTAGAGTTCGGCGGCCCCGCGTGGCCCGTCGGCGAGAATCCGCTGCGGATCCACAACCAGTACCGCGTCGAACTCGAGACCTTTCGTCTCCGACGCGGGCACCGTGCCCGGCACGCCCGGCGGGCCGATCACGATGCTCGTCCCCTCGCGGCCTGCCTCGTCCCGAACGAATTCCTCGATCGCGGAGGACAATTCGTCGGCGGTGATCCTGCGCGACCAAGGGGCGACACCGCAGGACCGGACCGAATCCGGCGGCCGGACGTCGGGGGCGAATTCGGCGAGCACATCGGCGGCCACGGCCATGATTTCCGCGGGGGTGCGATAGTTCACGGTCAGGGAACGGTAGATCCAGCGGCCGGGGACATAGGGCTCGAGCATCGTGGCCCAGGACGTCGCGCCCGCCGCCGACCGGCGCTGGGCGAGATCGCCGACGATCGTGAAGGAGCGGCTCGGGCAGCGCCGCATCAGCACCCGCCAGTCCATCGCCGACAACTCCTGGGCCTCGTCGACCACCACGTGTCCGTAGGTCCACTCACGGTCGGCCGCGGCACGTTCGGCGAGTTCTCGGGTGTCGCGCTCGAGGAAGCGTTCGGCCAGGTCTTCGCCGTAGAGCATGTCCTGGGCGAGCAGGTGGTCCTCGTCGTCCATCAGGTCTTCGCGGCTGATGAGGGTGTCCAGCACACCGGCCGCGTACTCGGCTTCGGCCTTGCGCTCTCGCTCGGCGGAGTCGTCGGCGGCTTTGTCGCGGCCGAGCAGGTCGACGAGTTCGTCGAGCAGCGGCACGTCCGAGACCGTCCACGCGCCACCGTCGGCCCGCCACAGCGCCTCGTCCGCTCCTGCCGCCCGCAACCGATCGTGTGACGAATACAGCTGGGACAGCACGGTTTCCGGTTTCAGGATCGGCCAGCACTGATCCAGTGCCGCGGTGAACTCGTCGTTGTCGGCGAGCTCGCGGACCAGGTCGGCGCGCAGTTGTTCCCATGCCTCGGTGTCGTCGCGAGTCAGCCAGCCCTCGCCGATCCGGGCGATCGCGCGCTCGGTGAGGACATAGGTGATGATCTCGGTGAACACCGCGCGCGCCTCGTTGTGCGGGCGCCCGCTCTCCCTGGCCTCCTGCCTGGCCCACTCCGCGGTCGCGGCATCGATGCGCACCGTCACATCGGTCAGCGCGATCGTCAGCGGCGCCTCGGGCAGTCGCTGGCGATCCGCGATCGTCGCGGCGAGGACGTCGAGGATTCGCAGCGAACCCTTGTGCCGGGCCGCCTCGGGGGAGTCCTCCGCCGTCGCGCGCAGACCGGGCACCAGGTCGGCGGTGGTGGCGAACACGACATTCGTCTCGCCGAGCGAGGGCAGCACATGGGCGATGTGGTTCAGGAAGGCCGGATTGGGCCCCACCACGAGCACGCCTTGGCGCTCCATCCGCCTGCGCTGGGTGTAGAGCAAATACGCGACGCGGTGCAGCGCCACCACGGTCTTCCCGGTGCCGGGACCGCCCTCGATCACGGTCACGCCCGGGTGCTCCAGGCGGATGATCTCGTCCTGTTCGGCCTGGATCGTCGCGACGATGTCGCGCATCCCGTCCCCGCGTGGCGCGTCGACCGCGGCGAGCAGCGCGGCGTCCGTTCCGCCCTCGCTCCCGTCCGGGCGCCCGAGCACCTCATCGGTGAAATCGACCACCCGGCGGCCGCGGGTGTGGAACTGCCGACGCCGGCGCATGCCCTCCGGGTTGGCCGCGGTGGCGACGTAGAAAGCGCGCGCCGCGGGTGCCCGCCAGTCCAGGAGCAGCTGTTCCAGATCGTTCGACTCGTCGAACAGCCCGATCCGGCCGATATAGGACCGCTCGCCCGAGGCCGCGTCGAGCCGGCCGAAACACAGTCCGTTGTCGGCCACATCGAGGCGCTGTACTTCCTTGCCCAGCGCCCGCACCTCGTTGTCGCGCTCCATGGGGGAGTCGCCCTTCGTGCGCAGCGCCGCGCTGTAGCGGCCCTTCACCCGTGCCCGCTCGGCATCGAGGCGTGAGTACAACCCGGCGACATAGCTTTGCTCGGATCGGCGTTCCTCTTCGTACCCGTGCGCTGACATAGGCCCCTAACTGTACTTTTTCCGGTGCGACCGGATGATTGTGCAGCAACCCCGGGGCCTTGCCGCAAGTCCCTGTTTACGCTATATATTGAAAGTGGAAAGAGCCCCGGCGATGCCGGGGCTCTTCGTCTGTTCCGGGCCGGTCAGCCCTCCTGCATCGGAATCCGCACACCCCGTTCACGAGCTACCTCGGCTGCGTGCTCGTAACCCGCGTCGACGTGTCGCATCACGCCGGTGCCCGGGTCGTTGGTCAGCACCCGCTCCAGCTTCCGCGCGGCCAGCTCGGTGCCGTCGGCGATACACACCTGGCCCGCGTGGATCGAACGGCCCATCCCGACCCCGCCACCGTGATGGATCGACACCCAGCTCGCCCCGGACGCGGTATTGAGCAGTGCGTTGAGCAGCGGCCAGTCCGCGATCGCGTCGGAGCCGTCGGCCATCGCCTCGGTCTCGCGATAGGGGGAGGCCACCGACCCGGAATCGAGGTGATCGCGGCCGATGGCCAGCGGAGCGGACAGCTCACCCGAGGCGACCATCTCGTTGAATCTCAGGCCCGCGCGATGACGTTCGCCGTAGCCGAGCCAGCAGATCCGCGCGGGCAGACCTTCGAACTTCACCTTCTCGCCCGCCAGGGTGATCCAGCGGCGCAGATGGTCGTTGTCGGGGAACAGCTCCACGATCGCGCGGTCGGTGGCGGCGATATCGGCCGGATCACCCGAGAGCGCGGCCCAGCGGAACGGACCGAGGCCCTCTTCGAAGAGCGGGCGGATGTAGGCGGGAACGAAGCCGGGAAACGCGAAAGCCCGGTCGTAGCCGCCCTTTCTGGCCTCGTCGCGAATCGAGTTCCCGTAGTCGAACACCTCGGCGCCGGCGTCCATGAAGCCGACCATCGCCTCGACATGCGCGGCCATCGACGCCTGTGCCTCGGTGGTGAACCAGACCGGATCCTTCTCGGCGAGGGTGTGCCAGTCCTCGAGCGCGACCCCGATCGGCAAGTAGGACAACGGATCATGGGCCGAGGTCTGATCGGTGACGATATCCATCGGTGCGCCCATGGCCAGCAGTGCGGGAAAGACCTCGGCCGCATTGCCGACCAACCCGATCGAGAGCGGTCTGCGCTCGTCACGCGCTGCGACAGCGAGATCCAGTGCCTCCCGCAAGGTCTCGGCTTTGGTGTCGAGGTAGCCGTGCGCGATCCGCCGGTCGATGCGCGCCGGATCGCAGTCCACGCACAGCGCGACCCCGTCGTTCATCGTCACCGCGAGAGGCTGCGCGCCACCCATCCCGCCGACGCCCGCCGTGAGAGTGATGGTGCCGGCGAGGGTGCCGCCGAATCGCTTGCGTGCCACCGCGCCGAAGGTCTCGTAGGTGCCCTGCAGAATGCCCTGGCTGCCGATGTAGATCCACGACCCGGCCGTCATCTGCCCGTACATCATCAGCCCCATCTGCTCGAGCCTGCGGAACTCGTCCCAGGTAGCCCAGTCGCCGACGAGATTCGAATTCGCCAGCAGCACCCGCGGCGCCCACTCGTTGGTGCGGAACACCCCCACCGGCTTCCCGGACTGCACCAGCAACGTCTCGTCCGCGGCGAGGGTCTCCAGCGTTCGCACGATCGCGTCGAATGCCGCCCAGCTGCGTACCGCCCGCCCGGTCCCGCCGTAGACGACCAGGTCGTCGGGGCGTTCGGCGACCTCGGGATCGAGATTGTTCATCAACATCCGCAAGGCGCCCTCCTGCTGCCAACCGAGGGTGTGCAGCTCGGTGCCGCGCGGAGCGGACACGGGACGTGGGCCGGAGACAGGCGGTGTCGCATCGGTCATGGGGGCCAGTATATTCCTGTATATACAAGTAACGACGAGTTTCGAGCGCAACGTATTCTCTGGGCGAGGCGAGGAGATATTCGGTGGTGGCGATCGAGGTAGTCGATGCGGAGCTGGCCGCGCTCTACGGCGAGCTCGGCAGCGAATTCGCGGCGTATGAGCGGGTCAAGCAGCTGATCATGGCGCAGATCAAGGCGCGCCGGTGGAACGCGGGGGAGCAGATCCCCTCGGAGAACCAGTTCGTCGCCGCGCTCGGCCTGTCCCGGATGACGATCAATCGCGCCCTGCGTGACCTGACCGCCGACGGCGCGCTCACCCGGGTGATGGGTGTGGGCACCTTCGTCGCGGCGAGTAAGGCCTCCTCGCCGCTGTTCGAGGTCCGCAACATCGCCGACGAGATCACCGGTCGCGGACATCGCCATCGCACCGAGGTGGTGTTCGTGCGATCCGAGGTTCCGGGCGATGCCGAGCTGGCGAATGCCATGGGCGGCACCGTATTCCACTCGCTGCTGGTGCACTTGGAGGACGGCGTGCCGATCCAGCTCGAGGACCGCTACGTCAACCCGGCACAGGCCCCCGACTACCTCGCCCAGGACTTCACCGCCGTCACTCCGAACGTCTACCTCAGCGAGGTCGCGCCACTGTTGCGCGGTGAGCATGTCGTCGAGGCGGTGCGGGCCGCCCGCGAGGAGTGTGTGCTGCTCGGCATCGACGCCGACGAGCCGTGCCTGCTCATCCGGCGCCGCACCTGGTCCTCGGGCGGGTTGGTCAGCATGGCACGGCTCGTGCATCCGGGTTCGCGCAATCGGCTGGAAGGCAGTTTCGGTAGCGAACCGGGCTGACTGTGCGTCGAGTGCGCCGAACAATGGTCCCGACTCGAAACATCTGTCGCCGCTTGGCAATTGCTTGGTGAGATTCCGATCAGGCGGATTGTCGAACTGTTTCCTTTCCGAACGGGTGTGAAGACTTGCTTACCGAGGAGGATGGCGCGTGCATGCCCGCTCTCCGAGATTGTTATCCGATCTGAACAATAAACCGGAACAGCAAATTGACAGCTAATGAATAAATGCCGCCTGAGCTGGGAATATGTCTCCTGTTCGGATTTGGTTCAGTTTCGAGTTATCACTGTTTCGTGACGAAGTACGCGGTTGGCCGGATCGGGGCTGTACGTTTGGGACTCGATAGTTTCGCTGGGTTCCATTCAGGTAACGGAGAGGGCGGAAATGGCTACAGTCACGCAGCCGTCGGGGCCGCACACCATGATCTCTCGACGTGATTTCTCCGCAGCGAAAACAGTGATGACACCGTCGAGTCTGGTGACCCTCGGGTTGATCTTGCTGATTCCCGTGTTCATCACGGCGGGCCCGATTCTCGCGTCGGCGTTGATCGCGCGATACGACGGCGTCGGGTGGTCCGGTGGGGTGGTCTTCGGGGTGATCGCGACCGTCGTCGTCATGTCGGTGCTGGCCTCGGCGTGGGCGTTCCGCCTGGCGTGGCGGCGTGGTTCCGCCGCTGCCGCGCAGCGCCCGCTCGGTTCTTCTCTCGTGCGGTAGGAGGTCGACAATGCAGACGCACCGACAGGCGGCGGCGCCGCTCATCGAACCGCCCGTGACCACCGCTGCCGACGAATGCCGCCTGCTGCGGATCGTCGCCCGAATCGAAGCGCCCCACGTGTGGGACTCGACTTCCGCCCGGCTGCTCGACTGCGCGCGCCGGCGGTGGCAGGGCAGGCCCGACATCGCCGACCACCCGGCTTTGCGCCGCTGGTCGCAGATCCAGGACTCCCAGCAGCGACCCGAACAGCCTTGCCTGCGCACGCTTTTCGCCGCCTTCGCCTCCGGCTCGCTGGTCGGTGGAGATCCCTGCGCGGACCTGGCCGCCGCGATCATGCTCCTGTCGAGCTGCCCCGCCGAAGCGGTTCAGCAGGCGGACCCGCGCAACGAGCAGCACACGGTGCGCTTCTCGGTCTACGCCTATCGCGACGACGACCTCCCGCTGGCCGAAGACTTGATCACCACCACCGTCCATGCCTGCGGCACCGTTCTGGCCCGTCGCTGCACGATCATGCGTCCCCCTGTCCGGTCCACCGCCCCGCTCGTCGACCATCCGACACCGGACCTCCGGGTTCTCGGCCGTCTCGGCAGCACCGCCGCCCGCTGACCGAACCCGGTCGCGTCTTTTCACTCGGCCGCTTCGCTGCCCGCCGCGTTGCCGGTGAAACCAACGGTGCTGCACAAGGTTTCATCGTTACGTTGGGCGTGACAACGGATCGTCGCGGGCCTTCGGGTCGGTTCTCGAGCGCGCCTCGGCTCGCGGTAACGCGAATCGGATTGTATGGTTTGGACAGAGCTGTCACTGTCACCGGAGTTGTTGACGAACGGACAGTTCGTGTCACTGCGGTCCCGAATCATGTGTGTGCCAACAACATTGACGTTGCGAGCTCCGACTCGACCGCATCGCGGTCGACCCCACGCATCGCTGGACGACTCCCGAGGTGTCTATCTCGGGCGGCTCCGCGACGCGTGAGTTCGCCCCAGGATTCTCGCGATGACGCGGAAGCCATTGTAGTGCAGGCGATTACGCCGCACGCCTAGTGTCAGCAATCGGCCGTCGCTGCTGTCTCACCCGCCTGAAATCTCCGTAAACCATTGTGGTACAGCACAATTGCAGGTTTCAAACTTGGAACATGTTGGAATGCTTGACATCTCGAGCTTCCTCCAGAAAACTACCCGTCGGTAGCCAGCGAACGGGACGCTCGACCCCGTCGGCTGCGAGAGGTGACTCCCTACGACTGCCCCGCCGGAAACTCCATAAACCCGTGTCCGGCAGTCGCCGGTGAACCTCTCCGCATCGTGACCACACCAAAGGAGCTCAGCGCTATGGATAATCCCGCGCTACCCGCAGCACAGCACTCGGGTGACCAGCACTCGGGCGACCAAGTGGTGGTCATGCCCAGACCGGCCGGACCGACCGAGCAACTGGCGCTGGTCACCGCACGACTGCGGGAACTGCTCATCACCGGTGAGGATTTCGACGCGATCTACACCCACATCCTGGCCGCTCCCGGCAAGCGTGTGCGGGCCCGGCTCGTCCTGGCCTGTGCCGGGTTGCTCCCCGACGCCGCCGACACCGCCGCCCCGCTGGGCGATGCGGTCGACCTGGCCTGCGCGATGGAGATGCTGCACGAATCCTCGCTGGTCCACGACGACATCTGTGACGGATCGCTGCTGCGTCGCGACGCACCGTCGGTGCCCGCCGCATTCGGCGTGCGCACCAGTGCCCGCGCCGGATTTCACCTGGCCGGCGCATCGATGCAGGTCGTCGCCCGGGTGCTGACCGACAACCCCGAGGTCTTCGCGCGGGTCGGTGAGGCGCCCGGCATCACCTACGCCGACCGGCTCTCCGACCTGTCCTACGGTCAGCTCATCGAGACCCTGCCGCCCTCGATCGACGAGGTCGCGCTGCGCCGCCACTACGAACTCGTGGCGGGGGCCAAGACCGGCACCCTGTTCCGGCTGTCGTGCGCCTACGGCGGCACCGCGGGTGGGGTCGATCTCGACCGGCTCTACGCCCTGATGGAGTACGCCGACCAGCTCGCGCTCGCCTTCCAGATCATGGACGACGTCCGCGATATCGAGGGCGGACCTGGCCTGGGCAAGGACGCCGGCGGCGACCTCGAACGCCGGGTGCCCACCTGGCCGGTCATCGAATGGCTCGGCTCGCGCCCCGGCGCCCGCGAAATGTGGCTGGACGCGGAGATTTCCAGCGCGACCCTGCAAGAAGACCTGGTGGAGAGCGGCGCGACCAAAGCCGCCCGCCTGGTCGCGATGGACGCCACCGAGAAGGCCACCCGCGCACTCGACGTCTTCCCCCCTTCCCTCGCGCGTGACGACCTGCGCGAACTTCTCGAGCAGGTGATCTCCCGATGAGCACGGCACGACTTCCCCTCCTGATCCGCGGACTGCGCAATCTTCGCCGCGCACCGGATCTGGACGCACTGCGCACCGCGCGGTCTCCACAGGAACTGGCCGCGCTGGCGCTGATTCCCGCTGGCCGCAACCTGGGCATCGCCGTCGGCCTGCTACCTGCGACCTTGCGCGCCGAGGCCACCGCCGCGCTGCTCGCCTGTCGCGTGCTCGACGCTTTCGAAGATCTCAGCGACCGCGCGGTAGCCAGCGATGCCGTGCTGGCGGCAGTGGATTACCTCAACGGCACCAGTGACACCCTCCCGGCGCCGCTGCCCGCGCTCGAGGGCAAGATCCGCGACAGCGAAGCCGTCGACCGGGTACTCGCCGAGCGCATCGCCGACGTCAGGGCGCTGCTCGCGGCGTTGTCCGAGCAGGGTCGCCAGCGGGTCGGGCTGGTGCTCACCGATGTCGGCCGGGTGATGGCGCGCAACATCGACGCACCGCTGACCCGCGTCGCCTACAGCGAAGGTGTGCTCGGCCGGATCACCCACTACGCCTGCGCCCTGGTCGCCGAAGATGTACTGCCCGAAGCGGATCTGCGGGAGCTGACCGGTTGTGTGGCCGTGATCGCCCAGTCGGCCAACGACCTGCGCGACAACGAACTCGCGATCTACGGCGCCGCCGACCGTGAGGAACTCACCCGGATGGTGATGCTGCGCCAGCTCACCCCCGCCCTCGGCGGCTTCGCACTGCTGGCCAAGCTCGGTCCCGGCACACCGAGCCTGGGCGCGCGGGCGGCGATGGCGTACATGACGATCACGACTTCGGCGTTCCTGTGTGGCGCCGTCGGGGCGCCCGCGCCCTTCCGGCGCCCGGTCGCCGCGGCCACGCTGGCCGCCGCCTCGCCGGCCTACTGGACCACGATGCTCGAGCGTGTGCGCCGCAGCGGCGACGCCGCGATCCATCAAATGCTCGATGCCTCACCGGATTTCACCACCGGCTCGGCGTCGGCCTCGCAGGTGCTCGGTGCGGGCGACCTCGCGTCGACGGAAACCTCGTTGATGCCGCTGATCGTGGACACCACCTTCGCGCTGGTGCAAACCCTGCCCGAAGGCCGCCTGACCGGCGAACTCTCCGACTCGGCGATCCGCACCATGATGATCGCCGATCACCTGGCTTTCGGTGCCATGGAGCGGGTGCCGAGCCACGAACCCGACGCGATCCGGGCGCTGGCCACACGGCTGCAGCTCGCCGCTCTCGACAACAGCAGCCACCAGTAGTCGAGGAACACCTCCTCGATGATCGTCACTACTAGCGAAGGAGCTCTCCCATGAGCACCGGAACGCCCGTCGCGCCCACAGAGAAACCGCCGTTCAGCCGGCGCGTGTTCAAACTCGAGCACGCGTCCAACGTCGGCCCGCTGCTCCACATCGCGTTGTGGATCGGCATGACCGCAGCCGCGCTGTTCATTCCCGGCACCTCCACCTGGTACATCGCGGTACCGCTGATCATCGTGCTCTCGCTGCTGAACCTCTCGCTGACCATCGGCGTGATGCACATGCACACCCATCGCCCGCTGTTCGTGTCCAAGTTCCCCAACCGGGTGGTCGACATCCTGTGCTGCCTGCCCGGCAACCTGACCGCGGCCGAGATGCGCGAGGTGCACGTCCTCAACCATCACCGGTTCAACGACGGCCCGGGCGACGTCACCGCGACCACCGGCCTGGACAAGGGCATCGGCGCCCTCTGGTACTGGGTGCGCTACGGCATGGTCGTCAAGATCCACACGGTGCGTACGGTGTTCGCCGCGAACCCGGCGCCGCGCCGTCGCAAGACGCGCCACCAGTTCATCTTCGATCTCGCGGTGTACGCCGTCGTGATCGGCTCCGTCTGGTACGTCGCGGGCTTCGAGAAGTTCGTGCTGTTCTACTGGGTCCCGTTCCTGATCACCCAGGTCAACGCCGGCTACTTCGCCTGGCTGAGCCACGCTCCCGCACGCGGATTCACCGATGAGCCGAGCACCTCGCTGAACAACGCGGGCAACATCCTCAACTTCCTGATCTTCAACCAGGGCTACCACAGCGTGCACCACCGCTACCCCGGCATCCACTGGAGCCAGATCCCCGACAAGCTCGACTACATGCGTGACGTGAACCCCGGCGTCATCGTGCCGTATTGGATGGTGGCGCAGTCGGGTTGGCGTCTGGTCGTGCCTGGCGGCTTCCTCAACGAGGGCTACGGCAACAAGTGGAAGGCGCGCCTGGAGTCGCGTCTGGAAGCGGGCACCGTTCGCTCACGCTACCTGCCGTGGTTCGCATGGATCTGATGTCACCGCAACAGGTTCGGGGCGTGGTGACGAGTCCCTCGCGGCTCGTCCCGTTCCTGTTCTCCTTCGCCGTCTACGGTTTCGCCGGCATCACGGTGCCGCTGATGCTGCTGTTCGCCGGCGGTTGGTGGCTGCCCAAGACGGTGGACAAGGGACCGCACCTGTCCGCGGTCCCCGCGATCGCCATCGACCTGGTGCTGCTCGCGCTGTTCGCGCTGCAGCACTCGGGAATGGCCCGGCCCTCCTTCAAGGCGTTCATCACCCGCTGGGTGCCCGAGGCGCTCGAGCGCACCGTCTACATCATCGGCGTGTGCCTGGTGATGTGGGTGATCATGCTGGCGTGGCAGCCGGTGCCGCACGTGTTGTGGTCGGCCGACGGCGCGCTCGCAGTGGTGCTCGACACCGGGTTCTGGATCGGCTTCGTGCTGGTCTACGCGGCTACCCTGCTGCTGAACCACTTCCACCTGCTCGGCATCAGTCAGGCCTACCGCCAGTACGTGATCCAGGTACCGGACGCGACGGTCGACCGTCTGCAGGTGAACGGCGTCTACAAGCTGGTTCGTCATCCACTGATGACCGGTCTGCTGGTGTCGTTCTGGTTCGCCAGTGAGTTCACCGTCGGACACCTGGTGTGGGCGCTCGGGCTGACCGGGTACATCCTGCTGGGAACCTACCTGGAGGAGCGCGATCTCATCGCTCGTTTCGGTGCGTCCTATCGCGCGTACGCCGCGCAGGTGCCCGCGTTCTTCCCGTCCGTGCGCGCCATTTTCGGCCGATCGTCTCGGTAACCGGCACGGCCGGGCCGAGTCTGGAGAGGAATCGTCGTGAACAGTCCCGTTCGAGAACGTACTGAACACAGCTCCACAGCGACCGGCCCGGTCCGTGGCGTGGGCCGAGCCCACGCCAAGGCGATCCTGCTGGGTGAGCACACCGTGGTGCACGGGACGCCCGCCATCGCGTTTCCGCTGCCGACCCTGTCGGTGCGGGCGATCGCGCGTCCCGGCACCCCCGGCGGCGTCGTCGAGGTTCCCGAAGGACATTTCGGATTCGTCGCCGGCAACCCGAATGCCGTGGAGAACACGTTGTCCGGGCCGCGCGTAGCGGTCGAGGAGGCGTTGCGGCGTTGGGGCCTGACCGGTCATATCGCCGATGTGGTGATGGAGTGCGACATTCCGCTCGCTCGTGGGCTCGGATCGAGTGCGGCCTGCGCCGGCGCGGCCGTGCGTGCGGTCGCCGACCTGCACGGCCGGACCGTCGAGGCCGCCACGCTCTACGAACTCGTCCAGTGCGGCGAACAGGTCGCGCACGGCAGAGCCAGTGGCATCGACGCGAGCGCGGTGCTGGCCGACGGCCCGATCCTGTTCCACGAGGGCACCGCCACCGCACTCGACATCGGTCTCGACGCCGCGCTGGTGATCGCCGATACCGGGGTGCCCGGGTCCACCCAGCACGCGGTCGCCGGGGTGCGCCGCACACTCGACCGCGATCCGCGGTCCGCGCACCGGATGCTGACCAGGGCGGGCGAGCTGATCAGCGGTGCCGCGGCAGACCTCTCGTCCGGGGACGCCGCGTCGCTGGGCCGGGCGATGCTCGACTTCCAGGACCTGCTCGCCGGACTCGGCGTGAGCACCCCGCATATCGACACACTGGTCGCGGCGGCGCTGGAGGCGGGCGCGTACGGCGCCAAGCTCACCGGCGCCGGTCTGGGCGGCTGCGTCCTCGCGCTCACCGAGACCGGTGACGCGCGCACGGTCAGCGCCGCGTTGCGCCGCGCCGGCGCGGTACAGACCTGGACGGTCCCCACCCGCAGCCTGCGTTCAGGCGCGGAGTCCCTATCCGTCTCGACCTCGGAACACGGTGTAAATCCATGACTTTCACTCCCGCATCACCCGCGGTCGCCGAGCGCGGCGCCGTGACCGGGCCGTCCGCCGAGTCGGTCGCGTACCCGAACATCGCCCTGGTGAAGTACTGGGGCAAGCGGGACGAGGACCTGTTCCTGCCCGTCACGGGCAGCCTGTCGATGACCCTCGACATCTTCCCGACCACCACGTCGGTGCGGGTGATCGAGGGACCGGCCGATGTCGTCGAGTTCAACGGCGTCGCGGCCACCGGTGCCGCGCGGACCCGCATCGAGACGTTCCTGGATCTGGTGCGCGCCAAGGCCGGTCGGACCGACCGTGCGATGGTGGTGACGTCCAACGCCGGGCCCACCGGCGCCGGTCTGGCCTCCTCGGCCAGCGGCTTCGCGGCCCTGGCCACCGCCGCGGCGGCCGCCTATGAGCTCGACCTCGACGGTCGCGCCCTCTCGCGACTGGCCCGGCGCGGCTCCGGCTCCGCCTCGCGCTCCATCTTCGGCGGCTTCGTCGTCTGGCACGCCGGTGAAGGCGACGGCGAAGCAGGGGACCTGAGTTCGTTCGCGGAGCCGATCGGCGGCGACGAACTGGACCCGGCTCTGGTGGTCGCCGTGGTGAACCAGGGCGCGAAGGCAGTCTCGAGCCGTGTCGCCATGCGCGAGACCACCGCCACCTCGCCGTTCTATCGGCCGTGGGCCGAATCCTCGGTGCTCGATCTGGCGGAGATGCGCAAAGCCATCGCGCGGCAAGACCTTCCCGCGATCGGGGAGATCGCCGAGCGCAACGCCCTCGGCATGCACGCCACCATGCTCACCGCACGCCCCGGAATCCGGTACCTGTCACCGCATTCGCTCGCTATCCTCGACGCGGTCCTCGCGCTGCGTGCCGACGGGATCATGGCGTACGCCACGATCGACGCGGGTCCGAACGTCAAAGTATTGTGCTCGCGTGCGGACGCGCCACTGGTCGATGCCACCCTGGACGGTCTCGGCGATTTCGTCACCACCCGGACCGCGCACATCGGTCCCGGCGCGTCGCTGACGACGGCCGGTGCACCGGCGGCGGGTGGCGATCGATGACCAGTTGTCGCGCACCGGGCAAGCTCTTCATCGCCGGTGAATACGCCGTGGTCGAGCCGGGACACCTCGCGGTGCTCACGGCGGTCGACCGCTACGCGACCGCCACGGTCACGGCGGCGGATCCCGGCGAGGGCATCACCCTGCACTCGGATCTGGACGGCGGCGTCACGCTGTCGTGTGCGCGTCACGGTGACGAATTGGCGCCTATCTCCGATGCTGTTGTACCAGAGGCATTTTCGTACGTCTTCGCGGCCGTCTCGGTTGTTCACCAGCTGCTCCTGGAACGGGCCGTCCCCGTCTCCGACTTCCGGCTGAGCGTCACCGCCGACCTCGGCGACGACGATGGTCGCAAGTTCGGCTTGGGGTCCAGCGCGGCCGTCACGGTGGCCACCGTCGACGCCCTCGGACAGCACTTCGCGCTCGGGCTCGATCCCATGGATCGGTACCGGCTGGCCATGCTCGCCACGATCGCGGTCAATCCGCGAGCCTCGGGCGGCGATGTCGCCGTGAGTACCTGGGGTGGCTGGCTCGCCTATCGATCCCCGGACCGCGCGCAGGTGGCAGCCTCGCTCGCCCGTGACGGCGTCGACGCGACCCTGCGTTCGCCGTGGCCGGGCCTGTCGGTGCGCCCGCTGCCCACCCCGACCGAGCTCACCCTGCAGGTCGGTTGGACCGGGAACCCCGCCTCCACACCGGCGCTGGTCGCCGGCCTCGACGGCGACCGCAGCACCTTCCGGGCGCACAGCAACGAGTGTGTCGAACGGCTGGTCGCCGCCATCGAGGCCGACGACTCCCGCGCCGTGCGAGTCGAAATCGACAGCGCGCGAACACTGCTCGTCGATCTCGACGCGACGTCGGGCCTCGGCATCATGACACCGCGTCTGCACGCACTGTGCGACGCGGGCGCCGCGGTGGGTGCGGCGGCGAAGCCCTCGGGTGCCGGTGGTGGTGACTGCGGTATCGCGCTCATCGAACGCACCCGGCCCGCGGCGATCGCCGAGCTCACCGGGCGCTGGATCACCGCCGGAATCCGTCCGCTGCCCCTGCGAACCCACCTTGCCGAAGGGGACCCACGATGATCGCCGATCGCAAGGACGACCACGTTCGCCACGCGGTGAACCACCACCGCCAGGCCACCGGAGTCAGTGACTTCGACTCGGTCACCTTTGTCCACCACGCCCTCGCCGGCATCGATGCCGAGGACGTCTCCCTGGCCGTCGAAGTCGCGGGAAAGCAGTGGAACACACCGCTGTTCGTGAACGCGATGACCGGCGGCAGCACCAAGACCGGCGAGATCAACCGCCAGCTCGCCATCGCCGCGCGCGAGACCGGCATCCCCATCGCGTCGGGCTCGATGAGTGCCTACTTCCGTGATCCGTCGGTCGCGGGCACCTATCGCGTGCTGCGCCAGGAGAATCCGCACGGATTCGTGATGGCCAATGTCAACGCGAACGCGACCGTCGACCAGGTGCGCAGCGCCATCGATCTGCTCGAAGCCGATGCGTTGCAGATCCATCTCAACGCCGTGCAGGAAGTGGTCATGCCCGAGGGCGACCGCTCGTTCGGGGCGTGGCCGCGCCAGATCGAACGCATCGTCGCCGATACCGCGGTGCCGGTCTTCGTCAAGGAAGTCGGGTTCGGCCTGAGCAGGCAGACCGTCACCTGGTTGCGCGACGCGGGTGTGTCCGTGGCCGACGTGGGCGGTCGTGGCGGCACCAACTTCGCTCGCATCGAGAACGATCGGCGCGTCGGCGGCGACTTCGGGTTCATCGAGAGCTGGGGCCAGTCCACCCCGAACTGCCTGCTCGACTGCGCCGGCATCCCCGGCATCGACATTGCCGCCACCGGTGGCATCCGCTCGCCACTGGACATCGCGCGCGCGCTCGCGCTGGGCGCCGACGCGACCGGCGTCGCGGGGGCGTTCCTGGAAACACTGGTCAGCCACGACACCGCCGCCCTGGTCGACCAGATCGGGACCTGGCTCGACCAGCTGCGCACCATCCTCACCGTCCTCGGCGCCCGCACCCCCGCCGATCTGGTCGGCGCCGACCTGCTCATCACCGGCGATGTCGCGAACTTCTGCCTGCTTCGCGGCATCGACGCCGCAGCACTTGCCCACCGGAGCCCCTGGTGGCGTGAATCCGAAAATCGAGAAGGAGTCACCCATGAATGACATGTCGTATGCGGCGGTGCCGCTGCAGTGGGTGGGGCCTGTCCGCATTACCGGAAATGTCGTCGACGACGCCGTCGACGTTCCCCTCGCCACCTACGAAACCCCGCTGTGGCCCTCGGTCGGGCGCGGCGCGCGCATCAGCACCCTGGCCGAGAAGGGCATCGTCGCGACGCTGATCGACGAGCGGATGACGCGCTCGATCCTGCTGGAAGCCGACGACGCGTACACCGCCTACACCACGGTCCAGCAGTTGGAAGGCCGCATGGCCGAGCTCCAGGAGGTGGTCGCCGGCAGTAGTCGTTTCGCCCGGCTCATCGACCTGCACCACCAGATCACCGGCAACCTGCTGTTCCTGCGCTTCGAGTTCACCACCGGTGACGCGTCGGGCCACAACATGGCGACCCTGGCAAGTGACCACCTGATGGATCACATCCTGTCGACCATGCCCGGGGTGCGCTACGGCTCGATCTCGGGCAACTACTGCACCGACAAGAAGGCCACCGCGGTCAACGGCATTCTCGGTCGCGGCAAGAACGTGATCACCGAACTGCTCATCCCGCGCGAGGTGGTCGAGCAGCGGCTGCACACCACCGCGGCGCAGGTGACCCAGCTCAATATCCGCAAGAACCTGATCGGCACCCTGCTGGCGGGTGGAATCCGTTCCGCCAACGCGCATTACGCCAACATGCTGCTCGCGTACTACCTGGCGACCGGCCAGGACGCCGCCAATATCGTCGAAGGATCCCAGGGCATCACCCATGCCGAGGATCGTGACGGCGACCTCTACTTCTCGTGCACCCTGCCCAACCTGATCGTGGGCACGGTCGGCAACGGCAAGCACGCGAGTTTCGTCGACGAGAACCTGGAACGCCTCGGCTGCCGCGAAGATCGGCAGCCCGGCGAGAACGCCCGACGCCTCGCGGTGATCGGGGCGGCCACCGTGTTGTGCGGGGAGCTGTCGCTGATGGCGGCACAGACCAATCGCGGTGAATTGATGCGTGCCCATACCCAATTCGAGCGGTCCACCACGAGCAACGGAAGCCCACGATGACAACTACACCGGTCGGTATCCACGACCTCTCGTTCGCCACCACCCACTACGCTCTCGATCACGCCGTCCTCGCCGAGCGACTCGGCGTGGATCGCGACAAGTTCTACCTCGGCATCGGCCAGGAGAAGATGAGCGTCGCCGCCGCCGACGAGGACATCGTCACCATCGCCGCGGCCGCCGCCAAACCGATCCTGGAACGGCACGGCACCGACAACATCCGCACCGTGCTGCTGGCCACCGAGACCGGTGTCGACCAGTCCAAAGCCGCCGCGCTGTACCTGCATTCGCTGATCGGGCTGCCCAACGCCGCTCGTGTCGTCGAGCTCAAGCAAGCCTGCTACGGCGGCACCGCCGGGCTGCAGTTCGCCGCGGGGCTGATCGCTCGCGACCCGTCGCAGCGTGTGCTGGTCATCGCCGCCGACATCGCGAAGTACGAACTCGACACCCCGGGTGAGCCGACCCAGGGCGCCGCCGCTGTCGCGATGCTGGTCACCGCGGATCCAGCGATCCTGGCGCTGGACCCGATTTCGGGCCTCTACAGCGCCGACATCATGGACTTCTGGCGTCCGAACTACCGGACCGAGGCCATCGTGGACGGCAAGACCTCGGTCAACGCCTACCAGAAGGCCGCCCAGGAGGCCTGGTCGGACTACCGCCGTCAGGGTGGCCGCGAGCTCGGTGAGTTCGCCGCGTTCTGCTACCACCAGCCCTTCACCAAGATGGCCTACAAGGCGCACCGCCACCTGCTCGAAAGCCAGGGCCACACCGCCGACGCCGACGCGATCGAGGCCGCCATCGGCACGACGACGACCTACAACCGCACGGTCGGCAACAGCTACACCGCCTCGCTGTACCTCGGCCTGGCCTCGCTGCTCGATCACGCGGACGACCTCACCGACCGGGCACTGGCCATGATCAGCTACGGGTCGGGCAGTGTCGCCGAATTCTTCAGCGGCACCGTGCAGCCCGGTTACCGCGCGCACCTGCGGACCGAGGCGAACCTGGCTGCGATCGCCTCGCGTGAGTTGCTCGGCTACGAGCACTACCGGGCGCTGCACGAGGCCGCTTCGCCCAGTGACGGCGCGTACCACGCCATGGCCGAGGAAACGCGGCGCCCGTTCCGGCTGGCCGCCGTCTCCGGTCACAAACGCATCTACGAATCCCGCTGAGGTCGCCCCATGAGCACTAACGACACCCGCCACGTCCAGGTCATGATCGTGGGCAGCGGGCTCTCCGGCCTGGGCACCGCGATCCGGCTCAGCCAGCGTGGCCTGTCCGATTTCGTGGTCATCGAACGCGGCCCCGATGTCGGCGGAACCTGGCGTGACAACACCTATCCCGGTGCGGGCTGCGATGTGCCCTCACACCTGTACTCGTATTCGTTCGCGCTCAATCCCGACTGGTCCCGGTCGTTCTCGCCGCAGCCCGAGATCGAGCAGTACCTGCGCACCGTGTCCGAACGCTACGGCGTTCGCGACAAGCACATCTTCGACTGCGCGCTGACCGGGGCCCGCTGGAACGACGCCGACGGCCGGTGGGACATCGAGACCAGCAAGGGCACCTTCACCGCCGATTTCATCGTCTCGGCGGCGGGTGTGCTCGCCGAGCCGAATCTGCCCGATATCAAGGGCATCTCGAGCTTCGAGGGCGAGATCTTCCACTCCGCGCGGTGGAACCACGACGCCACCCTGGCCGGCAAGAAGGTCGCCGTCATCGGTACCGGTTCCTCGGCGGTGCAGATCGTTCCGTCGATCGCGCCCGAGGTGGAGCACCTCGACGTGTACCAGCGCACCGCCACCTGGGTGATGCCGCAGATCTCGCGGCCGTACCTGGGACTGGAACGCTTTGCCTTCAAACGCGTTCCGGGCCTGCAACGGTTCATCCGGGCGCTGATCTACATCACGCGCGAGCTGTTCGTGATCACGCAGGTGAAGTATCCGTGGACCGGCATCGTGCTCGAGACGGTCGGGCGATTCAAGATGCGCTTCGAGATCCGTGACCCGGAGCTGCGTCGAAAAGTGCTGCCCCAGCACCGGATCGGCTGCAAGCGCATGCTCGTGTCGAACAAGTTCTACGGTGCGCTCGATCGTGACAACGTCGACGTCGTCACCGACGGCATCGCCGAGGTCCGCAGCGGCTCGATCGTGTCCGAGGACGGCACGGAGCGGGAGGTGGACGCGATCGTGCTGGCCACCGGCTTCCACGTCGCCGATTCACCGACCTTCAACCTGTACACCGGTCGCGACGGCCGGACCGTGTCCGAGGCCGCCGATGCCGAGGGCTACCAGATGTACAAGGGCACCACGGTCGCCAATTTCCCGAACATCTTCTTCATGCTCGGCGCCAACTCCGGGCTGAACTACACCTCGCTGATCTACATCATCGAATCCCAGATCAACTACATCGTCGACGCGATCACCACGATGGAGCAGCGCAACCTGCAATCGTTCGAGGTCCGCCTGGACGCACAGGTCGAATACAACGAGCAGCTCCAGCCGAAGATGGCCCGCACCGTGTGGGTCAACGGCGGCTGCACCAGCTGGTTCCTCGACAAGCACGGCAACAACTCGGCGCTGTGGCCGGACTTCAGCTTCAAATATCGGCGAATGGTGCGCACCTTCGACATCGACGCCTACGACACCACGACGAAGACACGATGACCGCACCGTCGACGCGTCCCACCCGCGTCGCGATCATCGGCGCCGGCTTCGCCGGGCTGGGTGTGGCTGTTCGACTGCGCCAGCTGGGGATCACCGACTTCGTCGTCCTCGAGCGGGCGAGCGATATCGGCGGTACGTGGCGCGACAACACCTATCCCGGCGCCGGGTGCGATGTCCCGTCGCAGCTGTATTCGTACTCGTTCGCCCGCAATCCGCACTGGACGCATTCGTTCTCGACACAGCCGCAGATCCAGCGGTATGTCCAGGACGTGGTCGATCGGCACGGGGTGCGCGACTCGATCGTCCTCGACTGCGAGGTCATCGGCGCGCGCTGGGACAACGACGCCGCGCGCTGGGAGATCCAGACCAGCGACGGCGCCTACACCGCCGACATCATGGTGTCGGCGGCAGGCCCGCTGAGTGCCCCGAAGCTGCCCGACATCAAGGGCATCACCACGTTTCGTGGCGCGATGTTCCACTCCGCGCGCTGGGATCACGAGTTCGAGCTCGCGGGCAAGCGGGTCGCGGTCGTCGGCACCGGTGCGTCCGCGATCCAGATCGTGCCGTCCATCGCGGGCGAGGTCGCCAAGCTCGACCTGTATCAACGCAGCGCACCGTGGGTGTTGCCGCGCATGGGACGCAAGTACTCGTGGCTGGAACGCCTCTACTACCGGCGTGTTCCGGGTGCGCAGCGGTTGGCGCGGATCGGCGTGTACTGGGTGCGTGAGTCTTTCGTGCTCTGGCAGTCCAAGTACCCACCGTTCGCCGACTTCTTCTCGCGCGGTGCGCGATTGAAGATGTGGTGGGTGATCCGGGACCGGGAGCTGCGCCGCACCGTCACTCCCGGCTACCGCCTCGGGTGCAAGCGGATGCTGGTCTCGAACGTGTACTACCCCGCGCTGGCCCGAGACAATGTCGAGGTCGTCGCCGACGGCATCGCCGAGATCCGCGAGCAGTCGATCGTCGCGAACGACGGCACCGAGCGTGACGTCGACGCCATCGTGCTGGCGACGGGCTTCCGGATCGCCGACTCGCCGACCTACGACCTGATCAGCGGGCGGGACGGCCGCACGCTGTCCGAGGTTTTCGGTGCCGAGGGGATGAGCGGCTACAAGGGTACGACCATCGCGAACTTCCCCAACATGTTCCTGATGATCGGCCCGAACTCCGCGCTGAGCTACACCTCGGCGATCTTCACCATCGAATCCCAGATCAACTACATCAGCGACGCGATCACCACGATGTCGGCCGGTGGGTTGCGCACGGTCGAGGTCAAGGCGGACGCGCAGGCCGGTTACAACCGGGACCTGCAGAAGAAATTCGACGGCACCGTGTGGAACGCGGGCGACTGCACCAGCTGGTTCGTCGACGAGGACGGCCACAACGCCACGCTGTGGCCGGACTTCAGCTTCCGGTTCCATCGGATGCTGAAGACCTTCGACGTCGAGGCCTATGAGACGACCCGGTCAGAATGAATTCTGCCGCGAGCTGACGGTCGGCGGCCGCGACGAGGCCCGCAGCGGGTTCGCGGTGGGGAAGGTGATCGAGGGCAGGGTCACCCACATGCGCACCCGGGTGCCGGTCTCGTCGTGGTCGAAGGTGAGATCCTCGGTGAGTACCCGCATCATCTCCACGCCGCGACCACGGTAGCCGGGGTCGGTGGGAGTGGGGATCCAGTTGCCGTTGTCGGCGATCTCCAGGACCACCCGGTCACCGTCGCAGCGGGCCGTGAGGTTCACGCGGCCCGGTTCGGTGTCCCGGTAGGCGTGTTCGACGCTGTTGCTGCAGGCCTCGTTGGCGGCCGCGACCAGGTCGGCGGCCAGGTCGTGCGGAACCGCGGCGGTGGCGAACCAGCGGTAGAGACCGCGGCGCACCCCGGCCAGTTCGGTGGCGGCGGCGGGAAAGTCGAGGCTCAGCGGCTCCGGGGGCTGGCGGTAGACGACCATGGCGACGTCGTCGTCGTAGCCCGCGGGCGGGCACAGCCGCGACAGCACCGCGTCGGCGACGTCGCGGGGGAGTGCGGCGCCGGTTTCGCTGAGCACTTCGGCGATCTTGACGAAGCCCTCGGCGATGTCGTACCCACGCTGCTCGACCAGGCCGTCGGTGAACAGCACCAGGGTGGCGCCCGGCGGGAGCGCGGTCGTGGCCTCCGGCCTGCGCGGTGTGTCGAAGGTCGCCAGGGGAACCGCGCGTCCACCCTCGAGGATCCGGCCCGGCCCACCGGGGGGCGCGAGGACCGGCGGCATGTGGCCCGCGTTCGAGTACCGCACCATCCCGCGCTCCGGGTCGAGCACCGCCGCGCACACGGTCGTACACATGGCGCCCGGGATCCGGGAGGCCACGGCGTCGAGTTCGGCGAGCAGCTGTGCCGGTCCGGCGCCGCGCAGCAGCAGAGCCCTTGCCGCGGTACGCAATTGGCCCATCACCACGGCGGCCGACAGGCCACGGCCGACGCAGTCGCCCACGACGACGCCGATGGTGCCGTCACGCAACGGCACCACGTCGTACCAGTCGCCGCCGATCTCCAGCGGTGGCAGGGCGGGTTCGTAGTGCACCGAGAACCGCGGCGGCAGTTCGATCGGCCCGAGCATCGCCCGCTGCAGGGTGAGCGAGGTGGCGCGCGCCTGATCGAAGTTGCGGGCGCGCTGCAGTGCCACGCTGAGATGGCCGACGAGCAGCGAGTACAGGGCCCAGTCGGCGGCGCTCACCGCGCGCGGCGCGCCGAAGCGTACCCACAGCGCCGCGTCACCGGTCTCGCCGAGCGGTGCGACGACCGCGTCGACCCCGCCCTCGTCACCGGTGATGGCCGACAGGCCACGGGCGGATTGCCTGCGCGAGCGATCGAGCAGAGCCTGGGTGTCGTCGTCGAGCACAACGGGGCCGTCCGCGCGCGGGCCACTCTGCCGCATCGGCGTCGCGGTGAATTGTGATGCGGTGGCGATGGTTTCGGGAGCGGGCTGCGCTTCTTCGCTGCTCGACGGCGTCACGCCGCAGGAGTAGACATCGGGGCGCCCGGTCCGGCTCGGCCAGATCGCGACCAGCGCGGTCTCGGCGCCCATGGTCCGGCGCAGCTCGTCGAGTCCGACCGCGAGGACCTCCACCATGCTCGTCGCGGCCCCGACGGCGGTGGCCAGACGCGAGGCGGCCTGGTCGCGGGCCTGTGCGTCGTGTTCGGCGGTCACATCGCGCACGGTGCCGACGAAGATCCGCTCGTCGTTCTCCTGCTTCACCAGCGAACTCGCGCTCACCGCCAGCCAGCGTTCCCGGCCGTCGCGATGACGCACCGGCATCACGAATCGCGCTGCCTCCGTGCCGATCTGGGGGTAGCCGGTGCGATCGCTCAGTGCCCAGGGGTGCGGTAGCGAGAACGGCACCTCGGTGGCGCCGTAGCCGGTGAGCACCCCGAACGCGGAGTTCACCTCGACGATGGTGCCGTGGTCGTCGGCGACGAAGAACCCGTCCTGCAACGACTCGACGAGCGCGGTGCGAAACGCGTCGCGGCCTTCGAGATCCTCCGCGCGGGAACGCTGTTGCTCGTAGCGGCGAGTGCCGTCGAGATAGCCGCGGGTGGCGATATCGAGGGCCGCCATGGTCTGCAGCAGGAATTCCAGTGCCACTTCGGCGCGGCGCGGATCGGCCCGCGTGCCGGCGTCCTCGGCGACCGCCCGGAAGTGATGCTCGGTGAGATCGAGCAGGCTGATGCCCTCCACGAGGGCGCGCCTGCCCAGGTCGTAACCCTCCGAGAGGCCGGCCTGGCCTGGTGCGGCGACATGGCGGCGCATGGCCGCCGAATAGTCGTCGAGAAATGCGACCAGGACAGCGCTCATCGGCAACCTCTCATCGGCCGGGTCGGTGTGAACAGACCGCGGTCTCGGGGCCTCACGGGCACGGCCCACGGAAACGCGCCGCGAGCACCAGCGCGTCATCGGTGTCCTTCGCGTCGCGGGCGAGCAGATCGCCCGCGATGGCAGTGGCCGGTTTGGCCAGGTCCAGCGATTCCGGGCCGACCGCGACGATCCCGTCGGTCGCCATCAGCAGCAGATCGCCGGGGCGGATCGGC
Organism: Nocardia sp. NPDC057272; assembly: GCF_042668615.1. Lineage (NCBI taxonomy): Bacteria > Bacillati > Actinomycetota > Actinomycetes > Mycobacteriales > Nocardiaceae > Nocardia > Nocardia sp. NPDC057272. Next base: position 254,586 of record NZ_JBHUYK010000007.1, read on the forward strand.
AGCGTCTGCGGCTGCAGGTGCGAGGGCAGCCGGTACCCGACGATGCCGCCGGTGAGCAGCATCGTGGCCCGCAGCTCCGGACCGGCCGGGCCGAGGGTGAGCAGTCGTGAATCGACGTTGCCCACACCGAGCCATTGCAGCGTCTCGCCCGGCTCGATCAACGCCAACGACACTGCGGCGCCGCGAGTTTCGACCATCGCGCGATGACAGAGCACCATCAGCACATCCAGCGGTTCGCCACAGTTCTCGGTGAGGATGACCGTCGCGCGATCGGCGGCCTCGGCCGCGGGCGCACCGTGACCGAGCCCGTCGAGCACCGCGAACAGCACACCGGCGCCGGTGTCGAGCACGAGCGCGCGGTCACCGGAGACGTCCTGGCCGGGCAGAGCCCGACCGGCCGTCGACCACTCCATGCGCCCGATGATCCCGTCCTCATGCAACGTCGGGTACCCACTTCCACATCTCGATCAACGTCCCGCGGCCCGGGGCGGAATCGATGGTGAGGCGGTCCATCAGTCTGCGCGCGCCGGGCAGTCCGAGTCCGAGTCCGCGGCCGGTGGAATAGCCGTCCTCCAGCGCGCGGGGAATGTCGCGGATGCCGGGACCCTGGTCCTCGGCTTGGATGACGAGCGCGCGGCGACCCTCGCGCAAGTCGATGAGCAGCCTGATCTCGCCGCTGCCCGCGTAACTGGTGATGTTGCGAGCGATTTCGGAGATGGCGGTGGAGATCATCGTGCGGTCGGTGAGGGTGAACCCGAGGTCACCGGCCAACTCGCTCCCGGCCTGCCGGGCGGTAACGATGTCCTCGGACACCTTGACCGCGATCGCCACCTGCTCAGCGGCCACTGTCGCGACCGTCTCGTCGCCGCGGGTGCCGATTCAGCCAGGAGAGGCCTTCCTCGAGATCCAGCGCGGTGTGCATGTCTTCGAATGTAAGGCCCAGTTGCACCATGGCGAAGGCGACTTCGGGTTGCAGTCCGACGATGACGGTTTCCGCGCCGCGCAACTGGGTCATGTGCGCGATGGTGCGCAACGAGCGCGCGGCGAAGGAATCCATCACATCGATGGCGGTGACGTCGACGATGATGCCGGTCGCGCGATAGCGACTGACCTGCTTCATCAGGTCGTCCTGTAGCCGCTCGGTGTCGGCGTCGGTCAGGGCCGACTGTACCGAGGCGATCAGGTACGTGCCCTGCTTGAGAATAGGTACCGGCATGGTGGCTTGGTCAGCGCCCGTCCCGCTCGCTCAAGCGCTCGGTCACTCGGGAGACCTCGTAGCCGAGGAGACGCTCGGCCTCTTCGATACCGCCCTGGAGGTCGCCGACCGCGTTCATCTTGGACAGATCGAGGCCGATGGTCACCAGGGTCAGCGCGATCTCCGAGGACAGGCCGGTGATGATCACGCTCGCGCCCATCAGACCCGACGCGTCGACGGTCTGCACGAGGTGGTTGGCCACCACGGAGTCGATCGCGGGCACACCGGTGATGTCGATGACGACCACCTTGGCGCGATTGGCGCGGATGGCGCGCAGCAGCTGCTCGGTGAGCTGGCGGGCGCGCTGGGAGTCGAGCACACCGATGATCGGCAGGATGAGCAGCTGCTCGCGGACCTGCAGAACCGGGGTGGACAGCTCGCGGATGGCCTCTTGCTGGCGGCTGATGACGCGCTCGCGCTCCTGCACGAACGACACGGCCACGGTGTTGGCGATGCGGTTGGCGGCCGGTTCGTAGGCGTCGAGCACGCGATTGAGCAGCTCGAAGTTGGACTGGTACTTCTCGAAGAGGCTGCGTGCCAGCACGTCGCGCAGCAGCAGCACGATGCCGATGACCTCGTCGGTCTCGACGCCTCGCGGAATGATGCGCTCGGACAGGTCGCGGGCGTAGGCCTGCAGTGCCTCGACGCTACCGGTGACGAGCACCTCGACGTAGTTGTCGTACATCGACGTCGCCTCGGAGAAGATCTCCTCCGGGGTCATCGCGGTCAGCAGTTCGGCTTCGGTGATGCGCCGTGCCCACTCTTCCCGCAGCCCGGTGCGGTTCTGCCGCAGGTGCTCGACCAGCTGCGGCAGCAGATTGTCGAGCGGTTGCGCCGGCAGCGAATCCGCCGAAAGACTCGTGGACACCTCGGACATGGAAACCCCTGCCCCTTTCGACGACGGACGTTTTCGGTGCGCACAGTGCGCGTTGAGCCTGAGCCTACTCATACCCCCTCCGTGGTGCTGCCCAAACGTGGCGCGCCCGGCTATTCCGGGGCGAACCCACGTTCCAGCGCGCGCAGTGCCCGATCCAGGTACACGGTCAGATCGGTGTCGCCGCGCTCGAGCCAGGCATCGAAGGCGGCCCGCGCGGCGGCCAGGGTGGTGCGCCCGATAGCGAGCGGAATCAGGTCGCCCGCGCCCGCGCCGAGACGGCTCGCGGCGAACTCGCCGACGGCGTGTTCCCACGCGTCGTAGTGCGCCCCGGCGCCTGCCGAGAGGGCGGGAACTCCGGAGACGAGCCGCATTCTGGTGCGCAGTTCAGGGATGTCCTCGGGGCGATATCTGTTGGCCGCCACAACAATTCGGCGCACCGCTGTCATCATCGGCTCGTCGGAGGGGACGGCGGCGAACGCGGCGCGCAGGTCGTCGACCTCGTTGTCGAACTGGTGCCACAGCACCTCGGCCTTGGTGGGGAAGTAGCGGAAGAACGTGCGTTCGCTCACTCCGGCCTCGGCGGCGATGCGTTCGACGGTGACGTCGTCGAACCCGTGTTCGGCGAACAGCTTCATCGCGATCACCTCGAGCTCGCGGCGCGTGGTGCGTGGCGGACGCCCGCGGTGCCCCGACTGCTTCGGAATCGACATCGGTGCGCGCGGCGGCGGGGCGGACATGGATACAGGATAGGGACGAGCTTTCGACCTGCACGCGCTCTTGATTATGTCAGTGACTGACGTTAATGTTGGCGCCATGTTCGTGGCGCACCTCACATCGCCCGAGGCGGGTGTGCGCGCCGCCGAGGGCGTGATCCTGGTCATCCCACTCGGCGCGACCGAGCAGCACGGCCCGCATCTGCCGCTGTCGACCGACAGCGATATCGCCTCGGCGGTGAGCCGACGGGCCGCGGCCGAGCGGTCCGATCTGCTGATCGCGCCTGCCGTGGCCTACGGGGCCAGCGGCGAGCACGCGGGGTTCGCGGGCACCTTGTCGATCGGACAGGCGGCGCTGGAACTGCTCGTCGTCGAACTGTGCCGCTCCGCCACGGACACGTTCTCGCGGATCGTGCTGGTCAACGGGCACGGCGGGAACATGGAAGCGCTGCGCCGAGCCGTTGCGCTGCTGCGGTCGGAGTCGCGCGACGTGCGGCTGTTCTCACCCGGCTACGGCGGCGACCCGCACGCCGGGCGCACCGAGACCTCGATCCAGCTCGCGCTGTGCCCCGACCGGGTGCGCACCGAACTGGCCGAACCGGGCGACAGCCGCCCGCTGGCCGAACTGCTGCCGCTGCTGCGCGCGGGCGGCGTGCGGGCAGCCAGCCCCAACGGAATCCTCGGCGACCCCACTGGATCGAGCGCCGAAGAAGGCGCGGACCTGCTGACGATCGCCACTACCGCATTGCTGGAAGACCTGCGCCGATGGTGGCCGCAGGATCATGAGGAAGGACCCCGATGAATCCCTGGTTCGAGACCGTGGCCGAGGCGCAGCGGCGCGCCCGCAAGCGCCTGCCGAAGTCGGTGTACGGCGCGCTGATCGCCGGATCCGAACGCGGACAGACCATCGAAGACAACCAGACCGCGTTCACCGAACTCGGTTTCGCCCCGCACTGCGCGGGCCCGATCGGCGACCGTGACCAATCGACCACGGTGCTCGGTCAGCAGGTGTCGATGCCGGTGCTGATCTCGCCGACCGGCGTGCAGGCGGTGCACCCCGACGGTGAGGTCGCCGTCGCCCGCGCCGCGGCGGCCCGCGGAATCGCCATGGGGCTCAGTTCCTTCGCGAGCAAGCCCGTCGAGGACGTGGTCGCGGCCAACCCGGCGACCCTGTTCCAGCTGTACTGGTGTGGCAACAAGGATCAGATCCTCGAGCGGATGGCCAGGGCGAAGAAGGCCGGTGCGGTGGGCCTGATCCTCACCCTGGACTGGTCGTTCTCGCACGGTCGGGACTGGGGCAGCCCGGTGATCCCGGAGTCGCTGAACCTGCGCACGATGATGAAATTCGCGCCGCAGACCCTCGCGCGCCCCCGCTGGCTCGCGACCTACCTGCGCTCGGGCAGCATCCCCGACCTCACCGCGCCCAACATGGCGGTCGGTGGCGGCGCGGCCCCCGGGTTCTTCGGCGCCTACGGCGAATGGATGCAGACACCGGCACCCGATTGGGACGATGTCGCCTGGATCTGCGCGCAGTGGGACGGCCCGGTACTGCTCAAGGGTGTGATGCGGGTCGACGACGCCCTGCGCGCCGTCGACGCGGGCGTCGCGGGCATCTCGGTGTCCAACCACGGCGGCAACAACCTCGACGGCACCCCCGCCGCCATCCGCGCCCTGCCGGTGCTCGCCGACGCGGTCGGCGACCAGATCGAGGTGCTCCTCGACGGCGGTATCCGGCGCGGCAGCGATGTCGTCAAGGCCGTGGCGCTCGGTGCGCGCGCGGTGCTGATCGGGCGCGCCTCCCTGTGGGGTCTGGCGGCCAACGGTCAAGCCGGCGTCGAGAACGTTCTCGACATCCTGCGTGGCGGTATCGATTCGGCGCTGCTGGGTCTACGCAAGACCTCGATCACCGACCTGGCCCGCGACGACATCATCGTTCCCGCCGGTTTCGAACGCGCGTTGGGCGTCGGTTCGGGTCGAAAGGATTCCGGCAAAGGGGAATTCGCTACCAACGGAACTGTCGTGAGCGGCGCCGCTGCTGGATAGTATCGGCGGTTGGTCAACACCGCCCGAGGGGGAATTTCGTGAGTGTGGTTTCGGAAATCGAGGGTTCGCGCAGGCGAATCATGATGTCGCGCAGCGTGTCCTACACGTTGCCCGCCGTGGTGGCGGTGGCGCTGGTCTCGGCCGGATGTGGCACCGCCACCCCGAAACCGGCACCGCGCGCGGCGTCGGCCACCCTCACGACCACCTCGAAGCCGCCGACGACGACATCGCGGGTGACCACCACGACCTCGACCGCCGCCACACCGGCGTCGGTCGGTGTCTGCGTGGACAAGACGACCAACGTCCGCGTGGCCGACGACCGGTGCGACACCAGCGATACCACGTACTCGCGCTTCTGGTATCAGCACACCGATACGTTCGTGTACCCGGCGATCGGCGTCGCCGTCGCCCTGGCGGCGGGCAGTTTCCTGCGTCCGACCAGCGGCGATGTCTTCGATCGCGGCGCACCCACCAAGGGTGGCGCCATCGCGCGCGGTGGGTTGGGCAAGGCCCGTCCCGACTCCTCCGGTGGGGGCGGCAGCGGCGGGTCCTAGTCCTCGCCGGGCGCGGCGGTCTGTAGCCGGCCGATCGGTTCGGCCGACTTCGCGCCGCGGTGATGATCGACGAGCACGTCGTAGATCTCCGCGAGGGTCGCCAGCTGGTCGCGATCGAGCACGTCGATCATGTGCTTGCGCACGCTGCGCACATGGGCGGGCGCGGCCGTGGTGAGCAGTTGCCCGCCGGTCGGGGTCAGCTTGGCCACGGTCCGGCGCTGGTCGTGCGGCATCGTCTCGCGGGAGACCAGACCGCGCTTCTGCATGCGGGTGATCTGGTGCGAGAGCCGGCTCTGCGACCATTCGAGCGCGCAGGCCAGGTCGGCGAAGGTGAGTCGCTGACCTGGTGCGTCGGCTAGGTAGACCAGCACGGAATACTCGACATAGCTCAGGTTGGCTGCCCGGCCGGCGTCGCGCCCGATCGCCGCGGCGATCAGGTCGCGGGTTCGGACATAGCCCAGCCAGGCACGCATTTCGACATCATCGAGCCACTGTGGATCGGTCACGATCGAGCTCCAGATTCTGAAGGTGCAGGCTTCGGATTGAACGGTGCACTCCCGCCACCGCCCGGGAGAATGGGTAGCACCGTTTGGGTTGAACGTGCAACCTCGATATTAGTTAGGGTCGGTCAGGAACCTCACATAGGGTTGCCTAACCGCAGTGCGGGTGTGGGTGGTCGTTAGGCTGCGGATTGCTTTGTGACCAGCCTTGCCTGGTGCTCCGCAGTGTTGCGGTGCCCGCCCTGCCCGAAGGAGTGCGATCCGTGACCGCGCCGGAGTTCCGCTATTCCGATCTGCTTCCGATCGGCGCCGACGAGACGCCCTACCGCCTGCTCACCAGTGAGGGGGTCAGCACCTTCGAGCACAACGGGCGCACCTTCCTGCAGGTCGAGCCCGAGGCGTTGCGGCTGCTGACCGAGACGGCGATCCACGACATCAGCCACTACCTGCGGCCCGCGCACCTGCGTCAGCTGCGCAAGATCATCGACGACCCGGAGTCCTCGGGCAACGACCGCTTCGTCGCGCTCGACCTGCTCAAGAACCTCAACATCTCCGCCGGCGGCGTGCTGCCGATGTGTCAGGACACCGGCACCGCGATCGTGATGGGCAAGAAGAGCGAAGGCGTGCTCACCGGTGTCGACGACGCCGAATGGCTCAGCCGCGGCATCTTCGACGCCTATACCAAGCTGAACCTGCGCTACTCCCAGCTCGCCCCGATCACCATGTGGGACGAGAAGAACACCGGCACCAACCTGCCCGCCCAGATCGAGCTGTACTCGACCGAGGGCGACGCCGACAACCCGGTGTACAAGTTCCTGTTCATGGCCAAGGGTGGCGGTTCGGCCAACAAGTCGTTCCTGTACCAGGAGACCAAGGCCGTCCTGAACCCCGAGCGCATGCTCGAGTTCCTCGACGAGAAGATCCGCTCGCTGGGCACCGCGGCCTGCCCGCCGTACCACCTCGCGGTGGTCATCGGTGGCACCAGCGCCGAATTCGCCTTGAAGACAGCGAAATACGCCTCCGCGCACTACCTGGACAACCTGCCCACCGAGGGCTCGATCACCGGTCACGCGTTCCGCGACGTCGAGCTCGAGGAGGAGGTCTTCCAGCTCACCCGTGAGTTCGGCATCGGCGCGCAGTTCGGCGGCAAGTACTTCTGCCACGACGTGCGCGTGGTCCGTCTGCCCCGCCACGGCGCCTCCTGCCCCGTCGCGATCGCCGTCTCCTGCTCGGCCGACCGCCAGGCGCTGGCGAAGATCACCAAGGACGGCATCTTCCTGGAGCAGCTGGAAACCGAACCGGCCCAGTACCTACCGGAGCAGACCGCCGACATCCTCGGCGGCGACGTGGTGAAGATCGATCTGAACCGCCCGATGGACGAGATCCGCGCCGAGTTGTCGAAATACCCGGTCAAGACCCGTCTTTCGCTGACCGGCCCGTTGGTCGTGGCCCGTGACATCGCGCACGCCAAGATCAAGGAACGGCTCGACGCGGGCGAACCCATGCCGCAGTACCTGCGCGACATGGCCGTCTACTACGCCGGTCCGGCCAAGACTCCCGAGGGGTACGCGTCGGGCTCCTTCGGCCCCACGACCGCGGGTCGCATGGACTCCTACGTCGACCAGTTCCAGGCCGCGGGCGGCTCGATGGTGATGCTCGCCAAGGGCAACCGCTCGGCCCAGGTCACCAAGGCCTGCAACGAACACGGCGGCTTCTACCTCGGCTCCATCGGTGGTCCCGCCGCCCGTCTCGCGCTGGACTGCATCAAGAACGTCGAGGTCCTGGAATACGCCGAACTCGGCATGGAAGCGGTCTGGAAGATCGACGTCGAGGACTTCCCCGCGTTCATCGTCGTCGACGACAAGGGCAACGACTTCTTCGCCGAGACCTCCAAGCCGATCGCCCTGCGCGTGCGCACCCGTTCCAAGGAACGCGTGTAGCCATCCGGTCGTAGATAGCCCCGGTGTCCGCTGCGGTGGGCGCCGGGGTTTCGTCTGTTCCGCGGGCCCGGCGACGACCGCCACCCCGGTGTAATGTGACGCACGACATACGGTGTACAGCCTGACAGGGGTGCGGATTGGCGAGCGGTGGAGTTCCCCGGGGGCGGGCGACGCGGAGCGCGAAGCTGGGGCAGTTCGCCGCCGGGCAGGCGGTGCGCGAAGTCGGGCGTCGGCTGTCGATGATCGGGCGCACCGACGAGGCCCGTGAGGTGCTGGCGGAGCGGTCGGCGATGATGAAGGCGCAGCAGATCGTCGCGGTGCTGGGGAGCATGAAGGGCTCGGCGATGAAGCTCGGGCAGATGGGCTCGGTGCTCGATCTCGACTTCGTTCCCGAAGCCCATCGCGAGCAGTTCCGCGCCCAGCTCGCGGCCCTGCAGGACCGAGCGCCCGCGATGCCGTTCGCGACGATGCGGCAGGTGATCGAGGACGACCTCGGCCCCTTGGCCCAGACATTCGCCGAGTTCGGTGAGACATCGATCGCGGCGGCGTCGATCGGGCAGGTACACCGGGCGCGACTGCACGACGGACGCGTCGTCGCGGTCAAGGTGAAGTATCCCGGGGTGGAGCGTGCCGTCCACGCCGACATCAGCAATCTCGAGTTCCTCGGCAAAATGGCCAGAACAGTGCTGCCGAGCATGGCCGACACCGGTGTGCTGGAGGAGGTCGCCAGCAATCTGCGCAGCGAACTCGACTACGAACGCGAGGCTCAGACCCAGCATCGGGTCGCGCGACGCTATCGTGGCCATCCCTTCATCACCGTGCCCGACAGCATCGAGGAATTCTGCACGCACAATGTGCTGGTCACCGAATTCGTTGAAGGGCATCCCTTTTCGCACATCCAGACACTGCCTGCCGCCGAGCGGGACCGGCTCGGCGAGCTGATCTACCGCTTCTACATCGCCGGTCTGTTCGCCGACAACGAGTTCTGTGGCGATCCACATCCCGGCAATGTGCTGCTGGCCGCCGACGGCAAACTCGCCTTCGTCGATTTCGGCCTCTACAAGGAGATGGATCCGGAGCACGTCGAGTTCGAGCGCTCGGTCCTGCGGGCCGCCGCGGAGGGCCGGGGCGAGGATCTGTTCGCCGCGTGGCTGGGCCGGGGGATCATCGACCCCGATTCCGAGGTCACCGTGGAGGAGAGTCTGGCCTACGTCTGGGCCGCCACCGGCTGGCACCTGCTCGACGAGGAAGTCACGATCACCCCCGAACTGGCCACCGGCGCACTACTTCTCGCCGTCGACCCGAGAGCGTCGGACTTCCAGGGCATGCACAAACAGCTGCTGCCGCCCGAGCACGTGTTCTCCCGCCGCGCCGACCTGTTCACCTTCGCCACCCTCGGTCAGCTGCGCGTTACCGCCAACTGGCATCAGCTCGCCCGCGAATGGCTCTACGACGAACCCCCGCAGACCGAGATCGGCCGGGCGATCGAGCAGTGGCGCCGTGGTCTCGATGACCGGACCGGTCGATAGAATCCGCCTATGAATACTGTGCTCGGCCGCGTAGCCGACCGGATCCTGGTGACCATGACGGCCGCCGCGGCCGTCACCGCCGTCGGCATCGGCGCCGCCGACGCCCAACCCGAGCCGCGCGAACAGTTCCAATCGGCAGCGGGCACCGAAGGCCTCGACCCGCCGCTCGCCGCCGCCTACACCCTCGCCGAACAGCAGGCGCACGCCGAGAACGTGCCGCTGTCGATCACCTCCGGTCATCGCACCTACGAGCAGCAGCTGTGGCTCTGGCAGGACGGCCTGGCCACCTACGGCAGCCCCGAGGAAGCGCGACGCTGGGTGCTGCCGCCGGAGGAGTCCACCCATGTCTCCGGCCATGCCGTCGATGTGGGCCCACAGGTGGGGGCACAGTGGCTCGAGGACAACGGCAACCGGTGGGGACTGTGCCGGACCTTCGACAACGAGTGGTGGCATTTCGAGCTGGTGACCGCGCCCGGTGCGCCGTGTCCGCCGCGGGTGCCGGACGCGAGTCAACGCTAGAGCCGAACCCCGTCGTGGCAGTGCACCCGGGTGCACTGCCACGAGGGCTCAGCGCAGCCCGGCGAAGAAGGTCCGGATGTCGGCGACGTGCGCGGTGGGTTCTTCCATCGCGACGAAATGGTTGCCCGGATTTCCCGACGGCCAATGGGTGATCTTGTTGCCGTGATCGGCGAGTTTGCGCATGAGCGGTGAACCGCCACCGTAGACGCCGGTCGGCACCAGGTTCTGGTCGGTAGGCCAGCCGAAGCCGCCGCCGTCGCGCAGTCCGTCGTACATCGGCCAGGACGAGGTGCCGGTGGTCTGGGTGAACCAGTACAGGGCGATATTGGTCAGCAGGTGGTCGCGCTCGATCACGTCTTCGGCGCGGTCGGCCATATAGGCGAACTCCTGGAACTTCTGCATCATCCACGCCAGCAGTGCGACCGGCGAATCGTTCCAGCCGAGGGCGAAGGTTTGCGGGGCCGCCCGCAACAGGGCGTGGTGGTCGACGCCGCCGGTCATCCACTGCTGCATCTGCGCCCACTGCGCGCGATCCTCGGCCGACATCGCGGGCACGTCGGCCTCGGTCGGCATGCCGATCCCGCCGTCGAGATGCACGCCGATCACGTGTTCCGGTGCGGCGAGCGCCATTTCCGGCGCGACGTAGGCGCCGAGGTCGCCGCCCTGCGTGCCGTAGCGGTCATAGCCGAGGCGGTCCATCAGGGTGGCCCACATCGCGGCGACCCGTGCGGTGGTCATTCCGGGTTCGCGTGGCGCCGCCGAGAAGGCGAAGCCGGGGACGGACGGGATCACCACGTCGAAGGCGAGTGCGGGGTCGAGGCCGTGGGCGCGCGGATCGGTGAGTGGGCCGATGGTGCGGGTGAACTCGACGAACGAGTTGGGCCAGCCGTGGGTCAGCAGCAGCGGCACCGCGTCGGGCTCGGGGGAGCGCACGTGCACGAAATGGACGTCGAGGCCGTCGATCTCGGTGATGAACTGGGGAAACGCGTTCAGCGCGGCTTCTTGTGCCCGCCAATCGAATTCGTTCGCCCAGTAGGTGGCGAGCTCGCGCAGGTACTCGGTGGGGATGCCGCGTTCCCAGCCCTCGCCCGGCAGCGGAGCCGCCCAGCGCGCCCTGCTCAGCCGGTCGTGCAGATCGTCGATGTCGGCCTGGGGGATGTCGATGCGGAACGGGCGGATGGTGGTCATCGGGACTCCTCGTCGTCGGTGTGATGTCGACGCTATCGACCATCTAGGACGGTTCTGGTCCTAGATGTGCGGAAGAATGGAAAACATGACCGACACCGCCGCCCGCCTGCTCCGCCTGCTCTCCCTGTTACAGATGCCACGGGAGTGGCCGGGCAGTGAACTGGCCGACCGGCTCGGCGTCACCGATCGGACCGTGCGACGCGACATCGACCGCCTGCGTGATCTGGGCTATCCGGTAGTCGCCGCGATGGGTGCGGCAGGCGGCTACCGGCTCACCGCGGGCTCGGCGCTCCCGCCGCTGATCCTCGACGCGGACGAGGCCGTCGCCGTCGCGGTAGGGCTGAGAGTCGCCGCGGGACAGGCGGTCGCGGGCATCGAGGACGCGTCGGTGCGAGCCTTGACCAAACTCGAGCAAGTCCTGCCCGCGACACTGCGCAGACGAGTGCGCGTGGTCGGCGCGGCGGTCACGGTCCGAGCGGGCGAGGGTCCCACCGTAGACCCGGAGGTCCTCACCACCCTCGCCGCCGCCGTCACCAACCGAGAACGCCTCCGCTTCACCTACCGCGACGCCACCGGCGCCGAGTCCCGCCGCCACACCGAACCCGCGGGCGTCGCCGCCGCAGGCCGCCGCTGGTACCTCGTCGCCTACGACCTCGACCGCGACGCCTGGCGCAGCTTCCGCGCCGACCGCATCGAAACCCCCCACCCCACCGGCGCCCGCATCACTGCACGCGACCTCCCCGCCGCCGACCCAGCCGACTACGTCGCAGGCCGCCGAACCGACTGGGCCACACCCGAATACCACGTCGACGTCACCATCGACGCGCCACCCGGCCGGATCGCGGGCCGCCTCGGCGAGCAACCGAACACCCTGCGCTCTGACGGCGACACCACCTGCCGCCTCACCGGCACCCGAGACGACGACCCCACCTGGCTCGCCGCACAACTGACGTCGCTGGGAGTGCCGTTCCACGTCCACGCTTCACCAGAGCTGACGGCGGCATTGCGTTCCCTCACGCGTCGCCTGCACGCCGCCGTGGGTGATTGAGCGACCGGCCGTGCTCGTTCGAGCATCTCGGATCGTCACCGGCGCGGTGGCGGCTGTCGCCGATTTACCAGGTCAGGAAAGCGACCCCAGATCCGGACCCACCTGCATCCGGTCCGATTGCCCGATGCAGGTGGGCAGACACTCAGGGGCGGGCGGCGACGGCTTCGACCTCGAACAGGACGTCGGGGGTGGCCAGGCTCGCGACGCCGATGAGGGTTTGGGTGGGTGGGGTCGCGCCCCAGTTCGCCTGTACGGCACCGGCGATGGGGCCGAGTTTGCTGACATCGTGATCGACGACGTAGGTGCGGAGCTGGACGACGTGGCGGAGGTCGAGGCCATGGGCGGCCAGGGCGGTAGCGACGTTGCGGAAGGTTCGGTCGACCTGCTCGGTGAAGTCGGGGGAGACGACCGCGCCGTCGGGTCGGGATCCGTACTGTCCTGAGACGAGAACCAATTCGGTGCCCGCGGGGATGACCGCGGTGTGGCTGTAGCCGAAGGGGGTCGGGTCGTGCAGGCCGTCAGGGTTGACGATGGTGTGGCGCGCGTGGTCGATGTTTGTCATGGCGATGAACCTGCCAGGAATACACGACATCCTGTGTCGTGTATTCCTGGCATAGTTTTTCGTATGCGAGCTGACCGGCTGGTCTCCCTGGTGCTGCTGTTGCGGCGGCACGGGCAGTTGTCGGCCGAGACGCTCGCGCGCGAGTTGGAGGTGTCGACCCGGACCGTGCTGCGCGACATCGAGGCGCTGTCCACGGCGGGCGTTCCGGTCTATGCCGAACGTGGCAGGCATGGCGGGTTCGCGTTGCTGCCCGGGTTCCGGACCGAGCTGACCGGGCTGAACCACGAGGAGGCGCTCGCCCTGCTGATCGCCGGATCACGGCGTGGCGCACAGGCATTCGGGCTCGGCTCGGCGCTCGCGTCGGCCATGCTCAAGGTGGTCGACGCGCTGCCGGAAAGCTATCGGGAGACCGCGAGCGACGCGGCCGAGCGGTTGCTCATCGATCCCGAGACCGATCTGCTGTCGCGTCGGCTCGACGCCGAGGAATTGTCCGACACGATCGTGACCGAGGTCCGGCGCGCGGTGCTGGCCGGACACAAGCTGCGCATCCACTACGCGGCCGTCGACCAGAGCCCCGAATGGCGCACGGTGGACCCGATCGGCCTGGTGACCGTCCGAGGCCAGGGCTACTTGCTCGCCACGAGATCCGGCGCCGACCGCACCTACCGGCTGTCGCGGGTGACGGCCGCCGAGGAGCTCCCCGAACCTGCCCAGCGACCGGGTCGGGTCGACCTGGACCAGGCATGGCGGGACCGCAGCGCCCGGTTTCGCGCCGGCGGCGACCTGGTCACCGTGCGGGTTCTGCTCGACCCGGCACGACGGGAGGAGTTGCTCGGCACCGCGCTGGCTGTCCACAGCGAGGAAGCGGACGACGACGGCCGACTGCGGCTCGAGGTCACCTTCCAGGACCGCAGACACGCCGAATGGGCAATGTGGCAGCTCGCCACGAGCGCGCGAGTGCTGGACCCGCAGTGGCTGCGCACCACCCTGCGCGAGCGCGCCGCCGCCATCGTCGCCCGCTATGACTCCTCGTTCGAGGTGATGGGTCGCGAGCCGGACAGCCGGTGAGCAGGGCGCCGGCGGTCGGCAGCTCAGCCGACCGATGCCGGTTCGCCGGGCATGCCCTCCAGCGTCAATCCGCCCTCGATGGTGTTGGGCACGCGGCGGCGGTTGGGGGAGCCCAGCGCCGTGGTGAGGTCGCCGCCGTCGTGTTCGGCGAGAAGCTCACCGCTGTCCCACACGAGAAGGGTCGCGCTGACGGTGTTCTCGGCGGTGGAGTGGGCCAGGTCGTAGTGCGCGCAGCCGGGAACGTGGGCGTAGGTGATCCACAGGTCGTAGCCGGTCATGAACAGGTCCAGGTCGAATTGCACACTGAGGCCGAGCAATTCGCTGCGACCGTTGTCGTCGACGCCGGCGAAGGCTTCGTCGAGTGCCAGTAGGCGAGGGGCCTGCGGGTCGGCGGAGTCGAGCATCACGTGGGCGGCGGCGAACAGGGGCAGGTGCAGCGAGACGGACTGTTCGCCGCCGGAGAGGGCGCTGTGGCGGGCGACGGTGAGTTTGTCCTCGGTGCCGTCGCCGGAGATCAGCGTGAAGGAGAAGACTCGCCAAGTCCGGTAATCGAGAGTCGCGGCGAGGATCTCGGGGTACGAACGCTCCGGGTGCGCGGTGCGGGCGGCGCGGATCTCGGCGGCGAAGTGGGCGCGCACCGAGCCGAGGTCTTCCGGGCTCAGGGCGGTGGTGTCGCGGTCGAGGAGTTTGCACATGGAGCGCGCGGACTCCGACAACCCGTCGGCGAGGATCCAGTGCACACCGATGGTGTTGCCCGACGACATCCGCCGCTGCTTCATCTCCGCACCCATGCGGGAGATGAGCTCGCGAGCGTCGGTGGTGCGTTCGTGGATCTGCTGGGCCAGACCGGTGAGCAGCGCGTCCTCGAGGATGCGTCGCTCGGCGTCGGTGAGCAGCAGTTCCTGGTCGCGGCGGGCGGCGTCGATGCGGGCGGCGAAGTCGGCGAGGGCGGCCTGGCCGTTCTCGTCGTGGACGGCGACGACGGTGAGTCCGTCGGCGGCGTCCCAGTTCAGCCGGTAGTCGCGGCCGGAGGCGGTGAGCGCGGCGTCGAATTCCTGGAGTGCGGTGGTGACCGCGGACCGGGTGGACTTGCGGCCCGCCTCGGTGGCGCGGACCTGGCTGGTGGCGGTGTCGAGGTCGGCGAACAGGGCCGCCACCTCGTCGGGCAGCACCACCGGATCGGTTTCCGGCCCCGCGGCGACGATGCGGTACTGCAGTTGCTCCGGCGTGGACCACGCGGCATCGCTACTGGGCCAGCGGTGTTCGACCGAGGCGCCGAGCAGGCTCAACAGGTCCGGTCGGGCGTACGGGGCCAGTGAACGCACCTCGGCGAGCACTTCGGTGAGTGCGGTGGCGAGCGCTTCGTTGGCGGTGCGATAGGCCGCCTCGGCATCGCCGACCGCTTCGATGGCGGCATTGGCGGCCTTGCGCGCGGCCCGCTGCTCGGCCTTGGCCGCCTCGATGGCACCGCGGGCCAGGTCGAGATCGCGGTCGATGTCGGCGGCACTGGCGCCCAGCGCTTCACGCAGCGTTTCGAGTTTGCGCTGCTGCTCGGTGTAGCCCAGTCGGGCAGCCTCGGCTTCTTCGGCGAACGCCTCGGCCAGTGCGCGTGCCTCGTCGTGCCGGTCGGTGCCCTCGCGTTCGCGTTCGCGTTCGCGCTCGTGTTCGGCGCGCAGGCGGAGCAGTCCCGTACCGGTGTTCTCGAAATGGCGGATCGCGGCGGCCAGCGCGTCGAGTTCGCGTGCCTCGCGAGGGGTTCGGTGCGCCTGGGCGGCGGCGCGCACCTTCTTGTCCAGGGCCGCGACTTCGGCGACGGCCTGGTCGAGTTCGCGCTCGGACTGAGTAGCGGCCTCCACCCTCGACCGCATCAGGCCGGCGGCCTCGGACACGGCACGCAGGGCAGAGGTCACCGCCGACGGGCGGGGCAGTGCCTTGGCACCGGCCGACAGCGCGGCCAATTCGGCAGTGGCGGAACTATCTTCGTCTCTCGCCGCCTGGTGCTCGGCAGCGGCGGCCTCGATCGCCGCCTCGATTTCGGCGAGCCTCGTCGCACGCCTGCGCGCTCGCGCGGTGGTCCCGATGAACTCGGCTTCGGGCTTGTGGTGGTGGCCGACGAGAACGCCCTGCCGGAAAGTTCCGGCGAGCCCGACCACGACCTGCGGCGCGGCGGCGGTGGTCAGCGCGGTGAGGGTGGCGCCGGTGACCTGCCGGGTGGCATCGCCGGACACGGATCGTTCTGCGTCCGGCGTGTCATCGGTCGTCGTACCCGGCTGTGCGGACGTGTCGTGGAGGGCGATGGAGGCCAGCACCGCGGCAACGGTCTCGGTAGGCACGGTGAGATCGGCCGAATCGTCTTCGACGACAAGGACATCGGCGAGAGTACGGCCGGACGGGCGCTGATCGATCGGCAAGGGGAGCAGGAAGTGATCGGAGTCGATGCCGGCGGGCAGACCCGGGCCGCAGATCCAGCTGTCGAGGAGACCACTGGACTGCAGTGCCGCCTCGATACCGGCCGCGTCCCGTGGGGACACCGAGTCGGCGAACCGCACCAGCTGCCAGAGCGGCCCACCCGGAAGTCCTTCGCGGACAACTGTTCTGGCGGGATGGGCCGGGGGAGCATCGTCACGCTGGGCGGCGATCTGTGTGCGTTCGGCGACCAGGGCATCGCGGCGCACGGCAGCGGCGGTGGCACGGGAGCGCGCCTGCTCGCGGCGGGTGCGGATCTGCTCCCGCAGCGGCTCGCACCACTCGGCCAAGACCTCGGAGGCGGCGGGAATGTCCTCTACGCCCGCACCGGCCATGGCAGCGTCGAGCGCGGCGAACAAGCCGACGGCGGTATCGGACGCCACCTTTCGGCGACGTTCACCCTTACCGTCCTGTCCGTCGGGATGTGCATCCGAGCGGCCGTCGTGCGCCCCCGGTTCGGCCACGGCCCCGAAGATCTCGCTGTGCGCGTTCCACCAGGTGCGCAGGGCAGCGGCGGATTCGCTGCGGGCCAAGGCGACCGCGGCTTCGGCGTGGGCGACTTCGGCGGCGGCCGAGTCGCGCAATTCGACGGCGCGTTCGGCCAGGCGCTCGGAGCGGGTGCGGTCGGCGGCGGCGGTTTCCCACTTGCCCACTGCTTGTCGCACCGCACGCACGTCGGCGTCACGTTCCTCCGCGTGCCCGCGCACCGCCGCGGTGAACTGGTCGCCGCGGCCCTCGGCGCTCGGCGGGGTCCATTCGATGCCCGCCTCTTCGGCGGCGGCGCGGACTGCGTCCTCGCCGCGGACGAGGGCGGCGGCCGCTGTGCGGACCGCTTCGGTGGCGCGAGAGGCTTCCTCGGCGCGGCGTTGCAGCGTGTGCGCGGCTTCGGCGGCCTTGTCGCGGTGGGCCGCGGCGGAGGTCTCGAGGCGGCGGACGGCGTCGGCCAGGTCGTCGAGTTGCTGTTTGCCCTCGTACGCGCTGGAGCGCTGGAGATTCTCGCGGTCGGCGATGGCCTGCTCGTAGGCCTGGTCGGCGTTCTCGGCCCTGGTCTCGGCTTCGGTGCGGTCGGTGTCGCGGCGGGTGCGCAGGGCGGTCGCGGCGAAGAGCGCGGTGGAGGCGTTGGTCACGGCATGGAGGCGGGTGCGGAGCTGGTCGACGTCCGTTTTCGCCTGTACCGCAAGGTATTTGCGGTACACATCGACGAATCGGTGAGTGGCGGTGTCGGCTTGGACGAGCCCGTCGAGGGTGCGGCCGACCTCCTCCATATCGCTGAACGAGCGTGCGGCGTCGAGGATCAACTGCTCGTCGAGGGGCCGAAGACCGTCGGTGAGTGCCTGGGAGAGGCCGCGCGGGTCGAGATTCTTGGCGAGCTGGGGCCTGCGCAGGGTGAGGATCAGATTGATCAGCTGGTCGTAGCGCTGTACGCCGAGCCCGAACATGCGCGCGTCGATCGCCGCCCGGTACTCCACGGGCCGGTCCACGATCGCGTCGCTGCCGATCTGCTCGGCCAGCTGCTTGCGGGTGAGCGGGCGGTCGTCGGGACCGATGAGCGAGAAGTCGACTCCGGCGCGGCCGTCGGCGACGAAGTACCAGCGGGTCACCTTGTCCGAGGAGCGGGTGGCGCGCATGCCGATGCCGACGGTGACCGTCTCCGGGTCGTCCCAGCTGCCGCGCGCGAACTCCATCCACACATACGAGTAGGCCGATTCCTGCTTGCGATAGAGCAGATTCGACTTCATGGTGCGTTCTTCGCCGGCGAACGGGTTCAGCCTGCGCGGTTCGATCCGCCCGTCCAGCACGAACGGGAACAACACTTCCAGGGCCTTGGTCTTGCCGGAGCCGTTGGGCCCGCGCAGCACCAGGCGCCCGTCGGCGAAACTGAATTCCTGGTCGCGGTAGTCCCACAGGTTGACGATGCCGGCACGGGTCGGGACGAACCGCACTCCGCCGTGGATGAGTGACATGCTCAGACCCCTCCCTCTCCGGTGCTGCCGTCGGTATCGGCGGCGGTGACGAACAATTCCTCGGCCTTGCGCACGCGCACGGTGACCACCGCGCCGCGATATCTGGCCAGCGCGGGCAATACCAGCAGCCCGTCCTCGACTGGCCGGATCAGCCGCAGCTTGGTGAGCAGCGCGAGGACCTCGGTGGTGAGCCCGCCGACATCGGCCTGCCACTGGGCGGCGAAGGTCGCGCCGTAGCGGTCGGTGAGCGCGGTGACGGTCGTGCGCACCCAGGCGTCGTCGAGGAACGGATAGGTGACGGGTTCGAGGTCGTCGAGGTCGTCGGTGAAATCCGGGGCCTGCGTGCTGGTTTCGAGGTCCTCGGCGAGCGGGGCGAACACGCCCGCAGTGGGGATGGACGCATCGAGGTGCTCGAGCAGGGTGTCATCGGGGGTGAGTGCGCCGGGGCGCCGGGG
This sequence comes from Nocardia sp. NPDC057272, assembly GCF_042668615.1. NCBI lineage: Bacteria > Bacillati > Actinomycetota > Actinomycetes > Mycobacteriales > Nocardiaceae > Nocardia > Nocardia sp. NPDC057272. Next base: position 273,267 of record NZ_JBHUYK010000007.1, read on the forward strand.
GATCGGGTTGTCGATGTCGAGGACCGTGTCGGCGATCTCGCCGATCAACAACAGCGCCACCTGCGCCAGGGTTCCGGTGCCGGGGAAGCGGGTGTCGGACAGTCGCCCCGAGCTGTCGATCAGCGCCACACCTTCGGCCCGGCGTTCGGCCCGCAAGCCGGTGCAGTATTCGACCTCGCCGACCAGCCGGTCCTGGCCGAGCAGCGCACTCTCGGCTGCCGACAGTTCGTCGAGATACACGACGGGGCGCTCGACCAGCGCACGGCGAACCCGGCGAGCCTGATCAGCCTGGTCGGTGTCCTCGGCCAGCAACCCGCGCACGCTGTGCAGATGCTGCAGTGCCCGTGAGGGCCGGAACAGCGCGAACACCACCGGCCGGTCGATGTCGTAGAGTGCCTCGCCCGCCTCCGGATCGCTGGCCCAACCGCCCGCGTCGCCGTCGGCCAACGTCAGCGCACCCCGCGCGCCCAGCCAGCCGACGGCATCGACGAAGGCGTCGCGATCGGCGGCTCGCTCGGTCGACAGGTCGAGGCCCTCGATCCGGCTCGCGTAATCGGCGACGTGCTCGGCCAATTCGGACAGGGTGATCTGGTCGCCTGCCCGGCCGAGCGCGGCCAGCGCCAGCGACAGATAGGCGTAGCGGCGGCGGTCGAAGACCCGATCGTTGACGCTGCGGGCGGGCCGGGCGTCGTCGAGCCGATCGTGCACCGGGTAGAGCCGGGCCGTGGTCTCGGTGACCTCCAAGCGGTAACCGAACAGTTCGGCCAGATCCTCGCGCAGTTCCGTGGCCCACCGCCGAATCAACGGCAGCGCGATCCGGTCGGGATACACCCGGGTGACCAGGTGATTGGCGAGCATCACTCGCGCCGCCCGCTGATAACTGTCGAGCGCGAGCGCATCGATCCGTTGTCGCTTCACAGTCTTGCCCCTCGTGCCGACGTCGGTCGCGCCGACCGGAGTCGCACCGAGCGATGGACGCCGAGATCGGGCGAGTCGATGCGCAGTGTCATCGCGCGACCCCGCGGCGGCTCGACTCGCGTACTTCGAGGCGACGGTTGTTCAGATGGAGCAGCCCCGCGGCGGTCCGGATGACCGTCGACCCGTCGCAGGGGCGCACTGTCAATGTGACGCCGTTGTCGGAACCTGTTGTGCCGTCGACCTTTCCGCTCACCGGAACCCAGGCGGTCGAGGCGGCGTCGATCAGGCGCAACAGCACCTCGGTCTCACGCTGATCCAGCACTCGGTCGTGCACATTGCCCTGGGACAGCGAGGCGGCGGCCGCGGCGCGTTCACGCTGCGCCGCCAGTTGGGCCTCCCGCAGCCGCCGCACGCCCGCGTCGTTGCGCGCGATCCGGGCCGGGGCGCCCGCCGTGGGTGCGCGACCCGTTTCGGCGAGCGTGCGGGAGATCTCCAAAGGCGGCGCTTCCCACCAGGATCGGCTGGTGGGGATCAGCTCCGCATCGGGATGCTCGAGCGACAGGTGGCGCGGCTTGCCGAGCCCGAACACCGCGTCATAGAGCGCGTGCGCACTGCCCCCGCTGGGGGTGGCGACGAACCATTCGGCCAGGTGACGCAACGCCGATTCCCGGCTGACGCCACCTCGGCGGGTCTCGGTGACCCGGCGCAGCAGCGACAGCACCGCCGCGATCGCGCTCATCGTCGCCTCGCGGAGCCGATCGGCCTCGCAGGTGTCCGACGACTCGGTGCCCGCGGCGACGAACCAGGTGCGCAGCCCGTCCCAGCGGGAACGCCAATCCGCTTCGCGCTCGTCGATACTCAACAGCACCCGCTCGTCGCACCCGGCCGCGCGGCCGATCAACTGGTCGACGCCGGTTTCCTCGACTTCGCCGATCGCGGCCGCCAGCCGCGGGGCGAACCGGGCCAGATCCATGCTGAACTCCCGCATGTGTGCCAGCAGCGCGTCCTTGTGCGCGAGGAAGGATTCCGGCGTGATCTCGGTGGTGCGCACCAGATCGCCCAGTGACAGGTAGAAATGCGCGGCGCGCGCGGCCATGTCGGTGAGCGCGGCGTCGAGCCTGCGCAAGGTGGTGTAGACCCGCTCGGCGTCGCCGTCGCGGTTGGCGGCGGAGAGGGTGCGCAGGTCGGCGAGCAGCTCGGGCAGCACCAGCCGAGACAGCGACGCGTCCTCCATCCGGGCCGCGAGCACCCCGGCCACCGCCCGGTAGGCCTGGAACCCGGCCTGCGCGAACTGGTAGACGTAGTGCCGGTTGCGGTACTCGGCCAGGGTGGCCGCACGGGTGCCGTCGTAGCTGCGTTCGAGCACACCCCAGCGATGCAGCTGCTCGAGCAGGGGACCGATCTCGACCGCGGGCAGTGGGACGCCCGCGGCCGCCTCGGCTCGACCGCCCGCCTCGGCTCGCGCTATCCACTCGGCGACGTCGTCGGCGTGCAACAACACCACGTAGGCGGCACGAGCGCTGTCGAAGGCGCGCAGCACCCGCAGGTAGTCGGCGCGCTTCTCGGCGGTCGCGAACGAGAACAACCGCAGACGCTCGTCCCACAGGGCGGGTACGGCGCTGGGCAGGCCGTCGGCGGAGTCGGTCACCGTAGACAGGTTAGTGGTGGCCTTCCCGTGCTCCGCCGGACCCGTCCCCGATCGGCGTGGCATCGCCACGCGAGCTCACCCGACATTGAGCGATCGCAGCTGCTCGAGGAACGTTTGGGTGCGGTGATCTCCTGGGTACCGTTCGATGATCTCCCTGGCCGCCTCGCCCGCGATCCACGCCAGTGACGGCAGCGACTTGCGCCCCGCGGAGAACGCCGCGACACCCTCCTCGACCGCGCGCTCGAGATCGCGATCGCGCACGGCCACGACGGCCAGGGTGAGCCGCGCCTCCGAGACCCGCATGGGATTGCGGACCGAACCGTCCGGTCGGGTCGAATCGCTGATCACCTGCTGGGCGTAGCGCTCGGCCAGTCGATCCTGGCCCGCCACCCGGCAGCAGTCCATCGCGTAGAAGTCGAACTTCGTGGCGTCGACGACGAAGTGGTTGTCCAGATCGGCCGGATGACCCATCCGCGACAGGATCGCCCTGCCCTCGTCGAGGGCGGTCTGCACATTGCGGCGATCACCGAGCCGGGCCCAGCCCTTGGCGCGCTGCGCCGCCAACTGCACCCCCACGCTCGACGACGTGGTACCCGCCATCGCCTTCTCCGAGACATCGATCGCGCCACGGAAGTTGCCCTGGGTCAACGCGAACCACGCCGACATCTCCGCGGCCCACCCGACGATCTCGGCATTGCCCGCCTCGCGGCCCAGCGAATCGGCGGCTCGGCGGGTGGCCTCGGCGCCACCCCGGCGGCCCAGATCGTAGTCGACGCAACCGACCAGCAACGCGACCCAGCCTGCCAGGACGAGGATTTCGCGATGCTGGCTCAGCGTCAGTCTGCCGTCGAGCAGAGAGGTGATCCGGCGCAGCCACGCGGTCCCCTCGGTGTGCAGTGCGTAGGGGTCGGCGTAGGCGTATTCGCAGCACAGCCTTTCGGCGGTGATCCGCACCGCGTCCAGGGTGGCGCTGTTGACGTCGGACATTCTGAGTCGTCCGATGAACTCCAGAGTGTCCATACCGGTTGCCGATAACAGCTCGTCATCCCGGTTAGGACGGGACTTCGGGAAGAACGCGGCGGGGACGGTGTCGAACGCGGCCGCGATGATCGGCGCGTAGAACTCGTCAGGTCGCGATTCCCCGGATTCCCAGCGGCGCCAGTTGCGCAGCAGGGTACTGTCCGTCGGCAGGTTGTGGGAGGACTTGGCACGCATAGCGCGAACGGCATCGGCTTGCGACCACCCCCTCGCGTCACGTTCCGAGCGCATCCGAACAGCCCAGACGGGTCGATCATCAGTTGCGGTCACGGCGGTAGTATTCCACCAGTTAACGTTCGGCGTCCCGGATAGGGCATGTAGATGTCATCGGATTGACATCTGCTGCCGGGGGCCATGATTGTTCATGATGTAAGCAGGTACTCGGCTCGACAACCGGATGCCGGCTTTGCAGGAGAGCTTGCAGGGCAACGAAGTACCCCCGCGTGGCGTGCCGCGCGACGCGGGGGGATCGGTACACGACAGGTCCGACAACAGAACAGCGATCCCAATCCAACGGAGGTTCGGGTGGAAGCGTTGATCTATGGATACTTGCGGGACGATCTGGCTGATGGTCAGAGCGACCAATTGGAGGATGCGCTACGCAGCCTCGCGCGGACCGCGGGCATGTGTTTCGCCGCGACGTTCCACGAAGCACCCGCGGGTGACGGTGCGGCGTTCGCCGAACTCACCCAGGAATTGAAGCGGGCCGATGCTCACCACGTGGTGGTGCCGTCACTCGATCACCTTGCCGGTCAGACGATTCCGCGTGACCTGCTGATCGCGAAGCTGGCGCACGAGGCGGCCGCTCAAGTGCTGACCCTGGAGCGTTAGCCATGGGATCCGATGCCTGCACCGATCCACCATCTCGGTAGCGGCCGCTCCGGCGGCCAGGCAGGCCACCAGTGCGAGCAATCGCTGGTCGCCGAACGCCGGGTACACCTGCCAGTGCAGCAGATACGCGAACAACGAGCTGTCGGCCACCGCCACCGCCACCACGGCGACGACGGCGGGCACGCGCAGCGCGGGCAGCCAGATCAAGATCAGAATGCCCGCCATGACAAGGCGTTCCCGCTCGGTGACGCCAAAGTATCCGGGCACACAAGCCAGCAGCACGGCGCTGACGATCAGCCGCTGCCAGACCGCCGTCGCCTTCGCTCCGGCCCAGCCGAGAACGAAGTACCAACAGGCCAGCGGTGACAACGCGATATCGCGTGCGGGATAGAGCCCGAACGAATGCCAGCGCAAGACCAGGGTGAGGCCGAGCAGGCCGAGGGCGAACCAGAACGGTGCCCGCCGCTCCCAGCCGTCGATCCGGGGGATCCGGATCAGCAGCGCGCAGGCCACGGTGCAGTACACGAGCACTTCCAGGAACCACAGGTGTCCCGCCGTGTCATTGCGGGGTCCGAGGATCTTGTTGAGCAGCAACACATTCTGCCAGCCGTAATAGCCGGGTTGCCAGACCATCGTGATCAGGACCCAGAGCGCGGTCGGCACCGCGATCATCGCCACGGCCCGCCCGGTGAGTCGCAGTCGCCGGGCGCGCGGGGCCGAACTCACCGCGAACCGGGCGAAGTTGTAGCCCGCCACGGCCAGCAGCACGTGCGCGGCGCCCCAGAGTTCGAACAGCTGGATGTGCGAGCCGAGGATCAGCACGATCCCGATCGCGCGCAGAGCCGTCGAGGAGTCGAGGGCCCGGCCGAAGCGGGCGCGGGTACGGGGAGATCGCCCCAGGTCGGCGATCGAACGTTGTGGCCAGTCGGTGGGCAGGGTGCCGAGCACCCGCTCGAGGCGTGCCGCCACGGTGACGTAACTCAGCGAACTGCCACCCAGGTCCGCGAAACTGTGTGCGGGCGAGATCGTCTCGATCGGCAGGCCGAGGGCGTCGGCGTAGATCGCGCCGACGTCGTCACCCGGGCTCGCCGGTGTGATCGCGATCGCGCGCACTGCCGGATAGTCGATTTTTCCGGTGGCCAGCCGAGGCAGTTCGGCGACGACGGCCACGCTGATCGCGGTGGCGGGCAGCCCCGTCACCTGGGCGATCAGTCGCGCGGCCGCCGCCCCGTGCGCTCGGCGCGAGGTCGCCGACGCTGCCGGGCGGGGGAGTATCGCCGCGATGACCCGGCTGCCGTCGTCGGTGCAGGCGGTGGCGAAACCGGCTGCGGCCAGCTCCGATTCGACGCGGCCCAGATCGATGCGCAGACCGAACAGCTTGGCGAAGCGGCTGCGCCTGCCGACGACCTGGTACAGCCCGTCGGGGGTGCGCCGGGCCAGATCGCCGGTACGCAGGGCGTCGACCGTGCGGCCCAGGGCCAGGTCGGCCGAGCAGCGGGCGTAGCCGAGCATCACGTTCGGGCCGTGGTAGACGAGTTCCTCCGCGGCGCCGTCGTCGACCGGTGCCAAGGTGAAATGGCCGCCCGGGACGGGGATTCCGATGCAATCGGGGTGCTCGTCGGCCGATTCCGGTGGGAGATACGCCATTCGGGCGGTGGCCTCGGTCTGGCCGTACATCACGAAGAACCGCCAGCCCGCGGCCGCGCCGAGCCGCGCGTAGGTCCGGACCCTGGCCGGGTCGAGCCTGCCGCCCGCCTGGGTCACGTATCGCAGATCAGGCAGTGACATCCGCGCGAAGCCGATCCGGTCGAGGAGATCGACGGTGTAGGGCACCGCGGCGAGCGAGGTGGCCCGGTGCGCGCGGAACTCGTCCCAGAACTCGGGCTCGAGCACCGAGCGCTCGGTGAGCAGCAGGCTCGCGCCGCGCAACAGATGACTGTGGACCACCGACAGGCCGTAGCAGTAGAACAGCGGCAGGGTGGTCGCCGCGCGGTCGTCCGGGCCGATACCGAGGTACTCGGCGATGGATTCGGCGTTGGCGCTGAGATTGCGCGCCGACAGCCGCACCAGCTTCGGCGACCCGGTCGACCCGGAGGTGCTGAGCAACAGCGTTAACTCCGGGTGCAGCCGGTGCGCCGACCGCGAGCGGTTCGCGATGACCCGGCCCCGGTCGATGATCACGTCCGGGTCGTAGGTTGCGGCCAGTTCGCCGGTGAGCTCGCCGGTGAGCAAGACCGCGCACCCCGCGTCGAGTGCGCCGAGGTAGGCAACGAGGGAGTCGAGATCGTTGCCCGCGGTGAGCGCGACGAGCCGGCGAACCGGTCCCAGTCCGGCCGAGAACTCCGCGACGCGGTCGGCGAGCTGGGCATAGGTCACCGAGGTGATGGTGCCGGTGGAGTCGGGCCCCGCCGGGTGCAGCACCGCGATGCGGTCGTCGAAACCACGCAGATGGGCGACGATCGGCAGGGTCGGCACGCGAAAAAGTCTAGGCGGCGTGCCGAGGGCGGCCGAGAGGCGCCTGTGCGGCGAACTCCCGGTGAACGAGAACTAGAGGCCGAAGCTGCCGGGCCCGCGTCTGCGCAGGTACTTCTCGAACTCGGCCGCGATGGCGTCGCCGTCGATCTTGGACATGGTCTCGTTGAGGTCGATCGCCGCGTCGCCGCGCTCCTCGAGCGAGCGCACGTACTCGCTGATCTCCTCGTCGCCGAGGGTCATCTCGTTGACCGCGGCTTCCCACTCCTCGGCCTGTTTCGGCAGCTCACCGAGCGGAACCTCGATATCGAGGACGTCTTCGACCCGGTGCAGCAGCGCGATCGTCGCCTTCGGGTTCGGCGGCTGCGACACATAGTGCGGGACGGCGGCCCAGAACGACACCGCGGGCACCCCGGCCTTCACGCACTGGTCCTGCAGTACGCCGGTGATCCCGGTCGGACCCTCGTACCTGGTCTGTTCCAGGCTGAATCGCTCGGCGGCCTCGGGGCTGTAGGCCGAACCGGTCACCGGCACCGGCCGGGTGTGGGGGGTATCGGCCAGCAGCGCGCCGAGGATGACGACCGTCTCCACGCCGAGCTGCTCGATGAACTCGAGCAGGTCGTCGCAGAAACTGCGCCATTTCATGTTCGGTTCGATGCCACGCAGCAACACCACGTCGCGGTCGCTACCGGGCGGGGAACACACCGACAGCATCGTCGAGGGCCACTGGATCTCCCTGGTCACCCCGTCGACCTGACGGACTGTCGGCCGGTTCACCTGGTAGTCGTAGTAGTCCTCGGAATCGAGTTCGGCCAGCGGCTCGGCATCCCAGATCAACTCCAGATGTTCGATGGCGCCACTGGCGGCATCGCCGGCGTCGTTCCAGCCCTCGAAGGCGGCAACCATGACGGGATTGCGCAACGTCGGCAGTTCCGTCTCGGGGGTCTCACTGGCATCCACCCGGTCAGCCTAGTGTCTTGTGCGAATTGTTTTGCGGTGACCGACGGTGTTGCGTGTTTCCACCGGGAACAGTGGCGCAGGCCACTCGATTCACCCACAGTGGTCTCGTTCGTCGGGGGTGCCCTCTAGTCTTGAATCATGTCTGCGTCCTTGCCCACCGGGTTCGATACCACGCTCCTCGACACGCTGCGGCGGCGTGTCGTCATCGGCGACGGCGCGATGGGCACGATGTTGCAGGCCGCGGATCTGTCGCTCGACGACTTCCGCGGCCTCGAGGGATGCAACGAGATCCTCAACGACACCCGCCCGGATGTGCTCGCCGAGATTCACCGCGCCTACTTCGCCGCGGGCGCGGATGCGGTGGAGACCAACACCTTCGGCTGCAACCTGCCCAACCTCGCCGACTACGACATCCAGGACCGGATCCGCGATCTGTCCGAGCGCGGCACCCGCATCGCCCGCGATGTCGCCGACGAGATGGGTCCGTCCGCCGACGGCACCCCGCGCTATGTCCTCGGCTCGATGGGCCCCGGCACGAAGCTGCCGACCCTGGGCCACGCGCCGTTCGTCTCGCTGCGCGACGCCTACACCGAAGCCGCGCTCGGCATGCTCGACGGCGGTGCCGATGCCATCCTCATCGAGACCTGCCAGGACCTGCTCCAGGTCAAGGCGGCGATCACCGGCAGCCGCCGGGCGATGATCGCGGCGGGCCGCCGGATCCCGATCATCACCCACGTCACCGTGGAGACCACCGGCACCATGCTGGTCGGCAGTGAGATCGGCGCGGCGCTCACCGCGCTGGAACCGCTCGGTATCGACATGATCGGGCTGAACTGCGCGACCGGCCCCGCGGAGATGAGTGAGCACCTGCGGCACCTGTCGCGCCACGCCACCATCCCGGTGTCGGTGATGCCGAACGCCGGTCTGCCCGTGCTCGGTGCCAACGGCGCCGAGTACCCGCTCACCCCCGAAGAGCTCGCCGTCGCGATGAGCGGGTTCGTGTCCGAGTTCGGGCTCTCGCTGGTCGGTGGCTGCTGTGGCACCACCCCGGAGCACATTCGCCAGGTCGCCGAGGCGGTGCGCGAGGTCGAGAAGACGCTGCCCGCGATCGAGGATCGGCGCCACCCCGAGCACGAGCCTGCCGTCTCGAGCATGTACACCGCGGTGCCGTTCGAGCAGGACGCGTCGATCATGATGATCGGCGAGCGCACCAATGCCAACGGCTCCAAGGCTTTCCGTGACGCGATGCTGGCCGCCGACTGGCAGCGGTGCCTCGAGATCGCCAAGGACCAGACCCGCGACGGCGCGCACATGCTCGACCTCTGCGTCGACTACGTGGGCCGCGACGGTGCCGACGACATGAACGAGCTGGCCTCACGGCTGGCCACCGCCTCGACGCTGCCGATCATGCTCGACTCCACCGAGGTGCCGGTGTTGCAGGCGGGTCTGCAGCACCTGGGTGGCCGGTGTGCGGTGAACTCGGTGAACTACGAGGACGGCGCGGGCCCGGATTCGCGGTTCCAGCAGATCATGCGGCTGGTCTCCGAGCACGGTGCCGCCGTCGTCGCGCTGACCATCGACGAAGAGGGTCAGGCTCGCACGGCCGATCACAAGGTCGCGATCGCCCAGCGGCTCATCGACGACATCACCGGCAACTGGGGCCTGGCCGAGTCCGACATCATCATCGACACCCTGACGTTCACCCTGGGCACCGGGCAGGAGGAGTCGCGCAAGGACGGCGAGGAGACGATCAAGGCCATCCGCGAGCTCAAGCGCCGCCGCCCGCAGGTGCAGACCACCCTGGGTCTGTCGAATATCTCCTTCGGTCTGAACCCGGCCGCCCGGCAGGTGCTGAACTCGGTGTTCATGCACGAATGTGTCGAAGCGGGACTGGATTCGGCGATCGTGCACGCGTCGAAGATCCTGCCGATGAGCCGGATCCCCGACGAGCACCAGCAGGTGGCCCTCGATCTGATCTATGACCGCCGCACCGAGGACTACGACCCGCTGCAGAAGCTGATGGCGTTGTTCGAGGGTGTCTCGACGGCCTCGTCGAAGGCCTCGCGCGCCGAGGAAATGGCGCTGCTGCCCTTGTTCGAGCGTCTCGAGCGGCGCATCGTCGACGGTGAACGCAACGGTCTCGGTGACGATCTCGACGAGGCGATGCAGACCGTGCCGCCGCTGCAGATCATCAACGAGACCCTGCTCTCGGGCATGAAGACCGTCGGTGAACTGTTCGGTTCGGGCCAGATGCAGCTGCCGTTCGTGTTGCAGTCGGCCGAGGTGATGAAAACCGCTGTCGCGCACCTGGAACCGCACATGGAAGCCACCGACGACGCGGGTAAGGGCCGGATCGTGCTGGCCACGGTGAAGGGCGATGTCCACGACATCGGCAAGAACCTGGTCGACATCATCTTGTCCAACAACGGCTACGAGGTGGTGAACCTCGGCATCAAGCAGCCCATCGCGACCATTCTCGACGCCGCGCAGGACAAGAAGGCCGACGTGATCGGCATGTCCGGGCTGCTGGTGAAGTCGACCGTGGTGATGAAGGAGAACCTCGGCGAACTCAACTCCAAGGGTGTCGCAGAACAGTTCCCGGTGCTGCTCGGTGGCGCCGCGCTGACTCGCTCCTACGTGGAGAACGACCTCACCGCGGTCTACGACGGCGACGTGTACTACGCCCGCGACGCCTTCGAGGGCCTGCGGTTGATGGACGAGATCATGACCGTCAAGCGTGGCGGCGGGCTCGACCCGGACAGCCCGGCGGCGATCGCCGCCAAGGAGAAGGCCGCCGAGCGCAAGGCGCGTCATGAGCGGTCCAAGCGGATCGCGGCCGAGCGCAAGGCCGCCGAGGCGCCGATCGTGGTGCCCGAACGCTCCGATGTGGCCACGGATCTGCCCGTGCCGACGCCGCCGTTCTGGGGCACCCGGGTGATCAAGGGTCTGCCGCTGGCGGAGTATTCGGGTCTGCTCGACGAGCGGGCACTGTTCCTCGGCCAGTGGGGTCTGCGCGGTCAGCGTGCCGGGGACGGGCCGACCTATGAGGACCTGGTGGAGACCGAGGGCCGGCCGCGGTTGCGCGCCTGGCTCGACCGGCTCGCCACCGAGGGTGTGCTCCAGCACGCGGCCCTGGTCTACGGGTACTTCCCGGCGGTGTCGGAGGGTGACGAGGTCATCGTGCTGACCGAGCCGAATCCGGATGCGCCGGAACGGTATCGGTTCACCTTCCCGCGTCAGCAGCGCGACAGGTTCCTGTGCATCGCCGACTTCATCCGCTCGCGCGAGCAAGCTCGTGCGACCGGACAGGTCGACGTGTTGCCGTTCCAGCTGGTGACGATGGGTCAGCCGATCGCCGACTTCGCGAACGCGTTGTTCGCCGCCGACAACTACCGCGACTACCTCGAGGTGCACGGCATCGGTGTGCAGCTCACCGAGGCGCTGGCCGAGTACTGGCATCGCCGGGTGCGCGAGGAACTGACCGTCGACGGCAAGTCCGTCGCCGCCGACGATCCCGCCGACATCCAGGACTACTTCAAGCTCGGCTACCGGGGCGCTCGCTACTCCTTCGGCTACGGTGCCTGCCCTGACCTGGAAGATCGTGCCAAGCTGGTCGACCTGCTCGACGCGGGCCGGGTCGGGGTGACGCTGTCGGAGGAACTGCAGTTGCACCCCGAACAGTCGACGGACGCGTTCGTGCTGCTGCATCCGGAGGCGAAATACTTCAACGCCTGAGAGACTGCAGGCACAGAGATACACGCGTCGGCAGATCGGACCGGTCCCGCGGACCGGTCCGATTGTCGTTGCGGCGCATGTGAGTCTGGTCACGATGCGGCGCTGGGTCCATGGACCGGGCTGTCCCGCAACAGGATCGAAGCAGTTCAGCACGTAGGATTTTCGAAAGTTTCATCCCGCTGTGGCGCGGAGGGCGAGACGACTCAGCGGTAAGCAGGAGGGGCACACGATATGACATCGGATCGGTTGATCGCGGGACGCTATCGACTCACCGACCCGATCGGCACGGGCGCGATGGGAGTCGTGTGGCGCGCCACCGATGTCCGGCTGCGGCGCACCGTCGCGGTGAAGCAAGTGCTGCTCGCACCCGGTCTCACCGGTACGCAAGCACTCGAAGGAAAACTGCGCGCGATGCGGGAGGGCCGGATCGCGGCCCGTCTGCACCATCCCAACGCCATCACCGTCTTCGATGTGGCCGAAGAGGACGGCCAGCCGTGGCTGGTCATGGAATACATGAACGCGCCGAGCCTCGCGGTGAAGCTGGCGGGTGGGGTGACGTTGCCGCCGATCGAGGTGGCGGGGATCGGCGCCCAGGCCGCCGCGGCGCTGTCCGCCGCGCACGACGCCGGGATCATGCACCGGGATGTGAAACCGGCCAACCTGCTCGTCGGCGACGACGGCACGGTCAAACTCACCGACTTCGGCATCTCGCACGCGACCGGCGACGTCACCGTCACCGCCACCGGCTTCCTGGCGGGCACCCCCGCCTATCTGGCGCCCGAGATCGCGCGCGGCGACAACCCGAAACCCGCCGCCGACGTGTTCGCTCTCGGCTCGACGCTGTACGCCGCCTCCGAAGGCGCCCCGCCGTTCGGTGAGGGCGACAACCCCCTGGCTGTGCTGCACGCCGTCGCGCGCGGTGTGGTGCCCGAGCCGAAGAACGCGGGCCCGCTCGCCCCGGTCCTGATGTGGCTGCTGACCGCTTCCGCCGACGACCGGCCGACGATGGCGCAGGCCCGGGTCGCGCTGGAAGACGTCGCGGCGGGCCGTGTTCCGGCGCTGCCCGCCTCGGCCACGAAGATTCTGCCGATGAGCGAGGCGGCCACGACGCCGACTCCGTCGGCTGGCGCACCCGCGAACGGGGGCGCACCGGCGAAGTCGGGCGCGGCAGCGTTGTTCGGCAGCGGTCTCGCGAAGGCCAAAGCTGCCCGCTCGGCCATCTCTGGCCGAAATTCGACCGGCGTGCCGCATGCGTCCGACGTCAGCGGGGGTGCGGCGTCCGGCGCGGGCGGCAACGCCGCGGGCCGAGCGGATGGGGCAAGCGACCGAGCGGCGGCAGGCGGGGTTGGGCAGGCAGGCGCGGTGCGGCAGGCAGCGGCGGGCGATCCCGGCCTCGTTCGGCCGCGCGACGCCGTGTCCTCGGCCGCGGACGGTGTCGAACGCGCCGGTGCCCAGGCGCAGCTGCGCGCCGAGGCCGCAGCCGGGCCGACAGACGGCTCCGGCCTGCACCCCGCGTTCCCCGCCCCGCCGTCGCGCACCGACCGCGCGAACAACAGCCGCGCCGTGCTGCTGTTGGCCGCGGCCGTCGCCGCCTTCACGGTGATGCTGGTGGTGCTGGTGGTCACCCGTGACCGGGGCGGTGACTCCGATCAGCAGGCGCAGGTCCCGGCATCGCCGGTCACCGTCACCACCGTGGTCGACGGCAAGGTGAGCACGGTCGTCATCGTGCCCGAGCAGGAAACGATCACCGTGTCCGCCCCGCCCGAGGCCCTGCCGGGCGGTGCGACGAGCACCGGCGCTACCCCGACCAGCACGTCCGCCAAGCCCACCCCCACCACCTCGAAACCGACCAGCACGACCATCACCACCACGCCGTTCGGTCCACCGACCCCGGACCGGATCAACCAGTTCATCGCCGGGTACTACGGCATGCTGCCCGGCAATATCGGCGGGGCGTGGGCGCAGCTCGCTCCCGGCTACCAGGCGCAGACCGGCGGGTTCGGGCAGTACTCGTCGTTCTGGTCGTCGGTGCGGTCGGTGACTGTCGGCTCGATCACCCCCAGCGGGCCGAACCGCGCGGTCGTCACGCTCACCTATCAGCTCGCCAATGGCACCGTGACCTCGGAGAACCGGTGGATCCAGGTCTCCGGCGACGCGGGCAACCTGCAGATCGCCGGATCGGGCGTCTGAGGCAGACCCGTTACCCTGAACGGGGTCCGGCGAGCGCAGGGCATTTCGGCGATGTGTGACGAGAACGAGGCGAGTAACAGGTGAGCGCGCGACCGGCCGCGGTGCTGTGGGACATGGACGGCACGCTGCTCGATTCGGAGAAGCTGTGGGACATCGCGGTTCGTGAACTGGCCCGCGAACACGGTCGCGAGCTGACCGACGAGGTCCGCCACGCCCTGATCGGCGCCTCCGGCCCCAACGCGCTGCGGATGCTCTTCGACGGTATCGGCCTCGACCCGTCGCCGCAGACGATCGTCGAGGCGGGGGAGTTCCTGGAGCGCCGGGTCACCGAGCTGATGCTCGGCCCGATCCCGTGGCGCCCCGGCGCCAAGGACGCGCTGGCGATGGTGCGCGAGGCGGGCATGAAGTCCGCGCTGGTGACCAACACCAAGCGTTCGCTCACCGAATACGGCCTCGACACCCTCGGCCGCGACTTCTTCGACACCTCCGTCTGCGGTGACGAGGTGGCCCACGGCAAGCCCGATCCGGCCGTCTACCGCCGCGCCGCGGAACTGCTCGGGGTCGACCCGGGTGACTGTGTCGCGATCGAGGACTCGCCGACCGGTTCGCTCGCGGCACAGGGCGCGGGCTGCGGTCTGATTGTGATTCCGTGCGAGATCGCGGTTCCCGAGGCGCCGGGGCGGGTATTCCGGGAGTCGCTGATCGGTTTGTCGGTCGATGATCTGCGAGTCGCACTCGACGCACGCGTGTGAATCTTTCGACAGCGGAGCGTGATAGGGCGTAATAGCCTACCGTGATAGTACCGAAACCCAGGTTGAATCTACGAAAACTGTTGCCGCACAGTTGATTTCGCCCGATTGTGATCTTCCCGGGATATGCCCGATTTGTCGAAACCACGGGCGCTCGCCCGAATATTCCCGCAAACTGGGTACATGACGGGCACGCGGGGGCTTGACGAAATCGTCGACATCGCACGGTATCCACTCACCGATCTCGGTGGTTCGGGCAGGCAGGCGGCTGTCGACGCCGCCCGCGCCGGGCTGGCCGAGGACGGCTGTACGGTGCTGCGCGAGTTCATTCGCCCGCAGCTGCTCGATACGCTGCGCGCCGAGGGGGAGGCGATCGCACCGCACGCCCACTACAAGGTGGAGCGGGTCAACGCCTACAACATTCCCCTCGACGCCGATCTGCCCGCCGGCCATCCGGCGCGGATCGTGCTCGATCGCGGTAACGCGTTCGTGGCCCGCGACCGGATCCCGGCCGAGGCGCTGATCCACCGCCTCTACACCGACCCGGTGTTCCAGCGCTTCGTCGCCGACTGTTTCGAACTCGAGGATCTGCACGAATTCGCCGACCCACTGGCAGGTTTGTGCCTGAACGTGGTCGAGCCGGGGATGTCGCATCCGTGGCATTTCGACACGAACGAATTCACCGTGAGCATGCTCACGCGCAAGCCCGACGCCGGCGGCGTGTTCGAGTACTGCCCCAATATCCGCGACCCGCACGCCGAGCACCTCGACGACGTGCGCGCCGTGCTCACCGGTAACGGCACCCGGTTCATTCGCGCGCTGGAACTGCGCCCCGGCGATCTGCAGCTGTTCAAGGGCCGCTTCTCTCTGCACCGCGTCACCGAGGTGGCCGGTGCGAGCCAACGACATTCGGCGATTTTCGCCTACACGGACCGTCCAGGGGTGATCGGCACGGTCGAACGCACCAGGCAGTTGTTCGGCCGTGTCCTGCCCGACCATGTGGCCGCCGCGGCCGACGCCGTCCGAGGTGACCGACTGCTCGACTGAGAGGAACCGCCCATGTCCGTTCCGTTGCACACCACCGGCAAAGCATCCTTCGACGACATCTACGAAAGTCCGGATCCGCGTGCGTACTTCGCACGGATGAACGAGCTGGACTACCGGATCCCGGAACTGGCGAAGCCGCACTTCGCCGAGCAGCTGCGCCAGCTGCGGGCCGCTCGGCCGGGCCGGATCCCGACGGTGCTCGACCTCGGGTGCTCCTACGGGGTGAACGCGGCACTGCTGCGCACCGACACCACCGTCGACGAATTGGCCGGGCACTACCGTGATCACGTCGACACCGACAAGATCGGGCTGATCGCCGCCGACCGGGAGCGGTTGCGTGGCGATCTGATGCCCGACGTACGCTTCATCGGGATGGACGCCGCACGCCCGGCGCTGACCTACGCCCACGCCGCCGGACTCCTGCACGACTACGTGCACGCCGACCTCGAGGCCACCGAGCCCACCGAGGCGCAGCGCCGTGTGCTGGCCTCCGCCGATCTGGTGATCTCCACCGGATGCGTCGGCTACATCACCGAGAAAACCCTGTCCAGGGTCGCCCAAGCAGATCCGCGCAAGCGACCGTGGATGGCGCATTTCGTGTTGCGGATGTTCGATTTCGGTCCCATCGCCGAGGAACTGGCCGCGCTCGGCTACCGCAGCGAGCAACGTCCCGGTATGTTCCAGCAGCGGAGGTTCGCCTCGTCGCAGGAACGTGAACAAGTGCTGGATGCGTTGGCGGCCAAGGGAATCGACACCACCGACCACGAAGCCGAAGGCTGGCTCTACGCCAACCTGTTCCTGTCCCGCCCGCATCCCATCGAGACCTGAGGACTTGGATTGAACCAACCCACGTTCGCCGCCGAAGACACGCTGCCCCGGGTACCGCTGCCGAGTCTGGACGACAGTTGCGCGCGGTTCCTGCAGTGGTGTCAGCCCCTGCTCGGCGCCGAAGATTACGCCACCACCGAGGGCGCGGTAGCCGAGCTGCTGCGCCCCGGTGGGGCCGGGCGCGCGCTGCACGCCGCCCTCGCCGACTACGACGCCACCCCCGGCGTCGGTAGCTGGCTCGACGAATTCTGGCCGTCCCGGTATCTGGGCCGTCGGGACCGGATCGCGCTGAACGCCAACTTCGTGTTCCTGTTCCGTGACGACACCCCGCTGGCGGCGTCGACCGTCGCCGGGCAGGCCGAGCGCGCCGCCGCGATCATCGGGGCGGCAGTCGATTACAAGCTGGCATTGGACGCGGAGAAGATCCCGCCGGTGACCCAGCGCGGGCAGGCGCTGTCGATGTGGCAGAACAAGTACCTGTTCTCCGAGACCCGGATTCCCGGCGAGATCCAGGACAGCGTCCGCAAGCCCTACAGCCCGGAATGGCCCGGCCCCTCGGATGCCCGGCACATCGCGGTCTTCTACCGCGGCAACATCTTCCGGATGGATGTCATCGGACCCGACGGCGCGCCGTACGCGTTCGACGACGTGGTCGACGGGCTGCGCGCGGTGATCAAGGGCGGCACCAAGCCCGCCGCGACCGACACCTCGGTCGGCCATCTCACCACGAAAGCCCGTGCGGCATGGGCGCGCAGCCGGGAAGTGCTGCGCACCGAGCCCGCCAATGTCGAGGCCTTCGACGCGGTGGAGACGGCGCTGTTCTCGGTGTGCCTGGAAGACTTCGCCCCGCGCGACGAACTGCACGCCTGCGATCAGCTGCTCCACGGTGACAGCGGCAACCGCTACTTCGACAAGTCGGTGTCGTTCATCGTCTTCGCCGACGGTCAGGCCGGCATCAATATCGAGCACTGCGGACTCGACGGCACCACCGTGCTGTCGTTCGTCGACGCGCTGCTCGAGCGGACCGCCCAGGATCACGCGGCGACCAGCGGCGCGCAGTCGCAGGGGCTGCCCTCGGTGGAGCCGATCGAGTTCGTGCTCGACTCCGCCGCGCGCGCCGACATCGCCGCGGCGGGTGCCGACTTCGCCCGCTTCGCCGCCGACACGGCCACCTCGCTGGTGTCGTTCGACGACTTCGGCACCGGCGAGGCCAAGAAGCTGGGCATCTCACCCGATGCCTTCGCTCAGCTCAGCTACCAGCTCGCCCACCGGCGCAGCAAGGGGCTCACCGGCGCCACCTACGAATCCATCGCCACCCGGCAGTTCCGCAACGGCCGCACCGAGGCCATGCGCGTGGTGACCCCGGAGATGGTGGCGTTCGTCGACGCGATGGTGTCCGACGACGCCGACTCCGCGACCAAGCTGGCCGCGGCGCGCACCGCCGCGTCCGCCCACGTCGCGCGGGCCAAGGAATGCCAAGCCGGGCAGGCGCCCGAGCAGCACCTGTGGGAACTGGAATGGATCCAGCGCCGCCGCGGCGAACAGCTCGGCGTCGCCGATGAGCGGATCGCGCTGTTCGACAGCCCCGGCTGGACGGTCATGCGCGACGACTACCTCTCGACCAGCTCGGCTCCGTCGAAGTACATCCGCTACTTCGGCTTCGGCTCGACCAGCCCGCGCTGCATCGGCATCGCTTACGTGCTGCTGCCGGATCGGTGGAACATCTACCTGGCCACCCCCAAATCGGTGTCCGACCAGATGTACGCCTTCGCCGATCACCTGCGCACCGCCGTAGCCGACCTGCGCGAACTGCTCGCTCAACCGGCGTGATCGTTTCCCGGCGTGCCGCACCGCGCGGTGCGCCGGGAAAACCGCTGGGTCGGGTATGAAACAATCTCTACTCGTGAAGAACTTCGAATCCCTGTTCGCCGAGCTGACCGAGCGTGCCCAGACCCGTCCCGAGGGCTCTGGCACCGTGGCCGCGCTGGACGCAGGCGTTCATTTCCAGGGCAAGAAGGTCCTGGAGGAGGCCGGCGAGATCTGGCTGGCCGCCGAGCACGAGAGCGATGAAGCGCTCGCCGAGGAGATCTCCCAGCTGCTGTACTGGGTCCAGGTGATGATGCTGGGTCGCGGGCTGAAGCTCGAGGACGTGTACCGACATCTGTGACGGCTGATCCGTCTCGATCGACACGTTTCTCACTTCCCCGAAAGGACCCCATTCCCATGTTGCGCGTCGCAGTTCCCAACAAGGGTTCGCTGTCGGAAGCCGCCACCTCCATCCTGAGCGAGGCCGGATACCGCAAACGGACCGATTCCCGCGATCTCACTGTTCTCGACCCCGCCAACCAGGTCGAGTTCTTCTTCCTGCGTCCCAAGGACATCGCCATCTACGTCGGCTCCGGTGAGCTCGACCTCGGCATCACCGGCCGTGATCTGGCCCTCGACTCCGGTTCCCCGGTGAGCGAGCGGCTGTCGCTCGGTTTCGGCCGCTCGAGCTTCCGCTACGCCGCCCCCGCCGGCGAGGACTGGAAGGTCGAGGATCTGGCGGGCAAGCGCATCGCCACCTCCTACCCGAACCTGGTCCGCGCCGACCTCGCCCGCTTCGGCATCGACGCCGAGGTGATCCGCCTCGACGGCGCGGTCGAGATCTCGATCCAGCTCGGTGTCGCCGACGCCATCGCTGACGTCGTCGGATCCGGGCGCACCCTGCGTCAGCACAACCTGGTCGCGTTCGGCGAGTCCCTGTGCGATTCCGAAGGCGTCCTCATCGAACGCACCGGGTCCGACCGCGACGATCGCGCCCGCAACCAGCTCATCAACCGCATCCAGGGCGTCGTCTTCGCCCAGCAGTACCTGATGCTCGACTACGACTGCCCCAAGTCGCTCTTCGACCAGGCCGTCGCGATCACCCCCGGGCTGGAATCACCGACGGTCTCGCCGCTCACCGATCCCGAGTGGGTCGCCGTGCGCGCCCTCGTTCCCCGCAAGCAGGGCAACGAACTGATGGACCGCCTCGCCGACCTCGGCGCCAAGGCCATCCTCGCCACCGACATCCGCTCCTGCCGAGCCTTCTGAGCTGTTCCGACCGAGGCCCCTCACCTGTTTGTCAGGCGGGGGGCTTCTTCGTGCGCCGGCCGCCTACTGCGCGGAGAGACTTTCTAGCGCCTCGCGAATGAAGCACAGGGGGCACACCGGGTCGAACGGCGGCGTGGGCATACCTCCGATGATGGGCTGGGCGACGGTCGGGGGCGCGATCGGGGTTGCCGATGCGACGGCGGGAAAGGCTCCGATCGACAGTGCGATAGCGGCAGTGGCGACGGTCCTGGATAGAGCGCTGTTCACCTTTTCTCCTCACCGAGCGGATTCGCTGTTGGTTCTCGATACTCTACGGACACGATGCGCTCGGGGCCCGCGACGTTCGGGTTCGGTTGTGCGTCAACGGAATCCGCCGACCCAAAGGTAGGACCCCGATCGTGCTCGGCGCTCGCCGGTACGGTGAGTGGGACGGAAGCTGTGCCGGGGGAGTTGGCGCGGGTCGTCGTTGCGGGAGGGATGTTCGATGTCGCGTTGGACCAGGTGGATCACTGCCATGGCGGTGCTCGTGGTCCCCATTGTCGACTGGATAGCCCGGTCGTATGCGCCCGCCGGGTGGATGTTTGCCTTCTTCATCTTCTTCGGAGCTCCGGTGTGGCTGGGATGCCTGGGCACCGGCTGGTGGATCGCGAAGGGCCTCGTGGTCGACGAGCGGTTCCTGTCCGCTTCACGCGTCCTGCAGGGATGTGTTGTTGTCGCGCTCTGGGCTCATCTGCTGAGCCTGACGTTGTTCTGCTGGTTCCTGGCCGACGGCGGTGACAACGCCGCGTGGCAGTCCCCGGCGTCGAAAATTCTCGGGGTCGACAGCGAGGGCAGCGCAGCGCCTGAGTGGCTGCGAGAGATGAGCACGATCGGTCTGGTGTCGATGCCTGCCGCCGCGTTGTGCATGCTCGGGGCGTGGGTCGCGTACATGGGCAGACCCCTGCTTCGCGATCGGTCACGACCGCCGTTGGAACCTCGCCGCGAGTAGGCTGGACGGCAGATTTGTCCGGGCAATCCATGATCGGGGCGAACATGTCGAACAAGAACGAGCACGAGGAAAAGATCGAGAAGGAGCAGGTCGAGCGCGAAGAGGAGCGGCGCCGGCTGGAAGCCGAAGAGGAACGCCGTCTGCGGTAGTTTCGCGCGGCGCCCCGGCCGCGATCTCGTCGATTGATTCAGCGTGAGTGCAATCGGTGTACTCGCGTTATCCCGTTGCTACCTTGCGTTTCTCAAGAGGAACGCGAGGAGTCATCGTGTCGCAGACACAACCCGAGCCTCGGCCGGGCAGCGCATTCAGCTGGAACGAAGACTGGTTGGCTACCGTCGTCGGGCTCGTCCTGATCGGCCTGGTGCTGGTCGGCGCGATCCCGGATTGGCTGGTGCCGTGATGGGGGAGGTCAGGACGACGTCGGAAACCGCGGCGTTGCAGGCGAATACGCGGCCGACGGCGCGCGACATCGTGGCCGGGATCCTGCTGGTGCTCGCGCTGGGCGCGTTGACGCGGTTCTTCGACACCCATGTTCCGCAGTGGGCCGCGGATACGCCGTTCAAGCGGGTCGCGAAGACGGTCGAGTATCCGGTGTACGCGATCGCGATCGGGTTGATCGGCAATGTGGTGCTGAGCAAGATCGGCCTGCGGGACCGGCTTTCGGCTGGGTTCCGGACCGAATTCTTCATCAAGACCGGGGTGGTGCTGCTCGGCGCTTCGATCAATCTGAAGATCCTGGTGACGGCGGCCGCTCCGTCGATCGTGCAGGCGCTGGCGTTGATCACCATCGTCTTCGGGTTCACCTGGTGGCTGGGCGGGGTGCTCGGTCTCGACGACAAGTTGCGGGCGCTGCTGTCGTCGGCGGTGTCGATCTGCGGGGTGAGCGCGGCCATCGCGGCGGCGGGTGCGGTGCAGGCGCGACGCGAGCAGATCGCCTACGCGGCGTCGCTGGTGATCATCTTCGCGTTGCCCTCGATCTTCCTGTTGCCCTGGCTCGCCGATGTTCTCGGGCTCTCCGATGCGGTGGCGGGCGCGTGGATCGGTGGCAATATCGACACCACCGCCGCGGTGGCTGCCGCGGGTGCGCTGGCGGGTGAGCAGTCGTTGCAGATCGCGACGATCGTCAAGACCACGCAGAACGCGCTCATCGGTCTCGTGGCGATCGCTCTCACCGCCTGGTTCGCGTTCCGCGTGGATCGCACCGAGGGTGCCGCTCGTCCGAGTATCGGCGAATTCTGGGCCAGGTTCCCGAAATTCGTGCTCGGATTCATCGCCGCGTCGATCATCGGCACGCTGTATCTGCAGTCGGTCGACAAGAAGACGGGTGCCGCGCACATCGCCGTCATCAACGACCTGCGCACCTGGTTCCTGATCCTGGCCTTCGTCTCCATCGGCCTGGAGTTCTCGCTGCGCGGGCTGCGCGAAGCCGGCTGGCGGCCGATCGTGGTCTTCGGATCGGCGGCGGTGGTGAACCTCGCTGTCGGCCTTGGTCTTTCGGTGCTGCTGTTCCGCGACTTCGCGGTCTGAGTACGCGCCGCGGGCAGCCTCAGGAATCAGCCCGGCTGCTCGCGGTCGCCTCGGCCTTGATCTGTTCGAACTGCGCGCCCATCCGTGCGGCCAGTGCGGTCGCGGCCGACAGCGGACGGACCATCACCATCAGCTCATCGATCTTGCCGTCCTCGTCGAGGTGGACGAAATCGCACCCGGTGAGTTGCTTGCCGTCCACGGTGGCCTCGAACACCAGGGCGTGATCGCGCCCCTCGCCGATCTCGCGCACGTAGCGGAAGTCTTCGAAGACGCGGATCACCGCGCGCAAGATGGCCGCGGTGATGGCCTTGCCGGGATAGGGCTGGAAAGCGACGGGGCTGGTGAAGACCACATTCTCGGCCAGCAATGCCTCGATGGCCGCTTCGTCTCGTGCTTCGACCGCCGTGCGGAAAGGATGCATCTGTCAGCTCACCTCATATTCAACGAGTTGCATAGGGTGTGCGTAGCTTAACCCGCGCAGTGAGTGCGGTCACACGTCTTCGGGGAGACGTTCTGTCACCAGGTCGGCCGGGACCGGGGCCTGGACCGGCCAGCCCGGATAGGGCGGGGGTGTGCCGCCGTACTCGGGGCACAGAGGCTTGAAGTCGCAGTACTTGCACATCGAATTACGAGTGGGCGGGAAGTCCCCGGTTCGGCCCGCGTCGATGATGGCCTGCCAGAGCGCGGTGAGGATGCGCTGGAAGCGGTCCAGTTCCTCGCGCTCGGGTGTGTAGGTGAGAATGTTCTTGTCGGCCAGATAGATCAGGCGCAGTTGGGCCGGGACGATGTCGCGGGTGCGCAAGATCATCAGCGCGTAGAACTTGAGCTGGAACAGCGCTCGCGCCTCGTGCAGGGGGCCGGGGGAGCGACCGGTCTTGTAGTCGACCACGCGCAGCAGGCCGTTGGGCGCCACGTCGATGCGGTCGACGAAGCCGCGCAGCGGAATATCGCCGTCGAGGTCGACCTCGACCCGTTCCTCGAGCGCGTGCGGCTCGAATCGGCGCGGGTCCTCGAGCGCGTAATAGCTCGCGACAAGTGTGCGCACTTCGTCGAACAGCGCTTCCGGCCCACCCTCGGCGACGAGCTCGTCCACCCCGTCGCGCTCCGCGCGCACACGCTCCCACGCCCCCGGTACCAGCTCGGCGGCCCGTGCCGGCTGACGCTCGGCCGCGGGCAACCCGAACAGGTCTTCCAGCACCGCGTGCACCACGGTCCCGCGTACCGCGGCTCGCGACGGCGGTTCCGGCACCCGATCGATCGCCCGTAACCGGTACTTCAGTGGGCACTGCTTGAAATCGCTTGCCCGCGAAGGCGACAACGCCGGACGCGACCGATGCACCGGCGCGTCGGCGGTGTCGTCGGTCAGGGGCACGGACAAGGGCACTGACATGTTTCGCAGGTTAACCGCACACACCGACACGATCGCGCGGCCGCCGCGAAATAGCTGACCCGTCGATCGCGCGGATCGCCGCGCCTGGCAGGCTGACAGGTCCATTCGAAGAACGGGAGATCAATGACGGCCAGACGAACCGGTCCATTCGCTATCGGGGACCGCGTGCAGCTGACCGACGGTAAGGGACGCCTCTTCACCGTGGTGCTCGAGGAGGGTAAGGAATTCCATACCCATCGCGGCGGCATCAAGCACGACGACCTCATCGGCAACGACGAGGGCACCGTGGTGAAGTCGGTCAACGGCACCCCGTATCTGGCCCTTCGCCCGCTGCTCACCGACTACGTGCTGTCGATGCCGCGTGGCGCCGCGGTGATCTACCCCAAGGACGCCGCCCAGATCGTGCACGAGGGCGATGTGTTCCCGGGCGCGCGGGTGCTGGAAGCCGGCGCCGGTTCGGGCGCGCTGACCTGCTCGCTGCTGCGCGCGGTCGGTCCCGAGGGCGAGGTGATCTCCTACGAGATCCGCGACGACCACGCCGAGCACGCCGTCCGCAACGTGGAGACCTTCTTCGGCGAGCGGCCGGCGAACTGGTCGATCGCGATCGCCGACGTGGCGCAGTACGAGGGCCCGCAGGTCGATCGCGTCGTGCTCGACATGCTGGCGCCGTGGGACGCGTTGCCCGCGGTGTCGAAGGCGCTGGTTCCCGGTGGGGTGCTGGTGGTCTACGTCGCCACCGTCACCCAGTTGTCGAAGGTAGTCGAGGCGCTGCGTGAGCAGGAATGCTGGACCGAACCGCGCTCGTGGGAGTCGATGGTGCGTGGCTGGCACGTCGTCGGCCTGGCCGTGCGTCCGGAGCATCGCATGCAGGGCCATACCGCGTTCCTGGTGAGCGCGCGGCGGCTGGCCGAGGGCACCGTCACGCCCAAGCCGCAGCGGCGTCCGTCCAAGGGCTGATCACGCGCGGGTGAGCAGGCGGGCGGCGAGCAACGCTGCCGCCGCGCCTGCGAACCAGAGCCCACCGTCTGGGGTGAGGCCCCATCGGGTGGCTTGCAGGATCGCGATCCCGGCGGCGATCACGGTCAGCACGGTGGCGGCCGAGCGGACGCCCCGCACTGCCGCGACCGGCCCGTCCCACCAGCGCAGCGGTGTGTTCTCGAGGCCACGCAGGCCGAGGAACAGCGCGCCGGTGAGTGCGGCGGTCGCGGTGAGCTGCACCGCCGTGAGCAGCCAGAATCCGGATTCGGTGGGTGCGGCGCGGTCGGCGCCTGCCAGGTGGCTGAGTACCAGCACGGTGAGCAGGGCGGGCATGTGCCACAGGTACAGCGTCATGGCGCCGGTGTTGCCGATGACGGTCGACCACCAGACGCGCGGGCGGGCGGCGAGACGGCGCAGCCAGGGCGCCACGGCGACGGCGGCGCAGCACAGCATCACCGCGTGCCCGGCCAGCAGCAGCGAGGGCGGCGCCAGATTCGACAGCCGTTGGCCCGGCACGGTGACCATGCTCACCTCGTACGGGCCGACCAGGACCAAGAGCACGTCGACGACCAGAACCACCGCGGCCAGCACCGCCGCGGTCCGCCGGCGCAGCAGGCCACGCAGATACCCGATCCCGAGCACCGCGGGCACCAGCCAGACGATCATGTTGAGGTAGCCGAGCTCGGTCGGCCCGCCGGTGAGCCGCACCACGTCGACGATCGCCGTGCCTGCCACGATCACCGCGACCGCGGCGAACATCCGGCCACCGCTGGTGATCAGCGCCGCGAGCGACGGCACGAACGCCAGCACCGCCAGGTACGTGCCGAGAAACCACAGCAGCTGCACGCTGGTCACCGCGAGCGGACGGTGCCACCCCGGCGCGAGCACCAGATCGGCCACCACCAGCAGCGCCACCGAGGCGGCCACGAAGTAGCCGAGCGGTCGGACCAGCCGCTGGGCGCGCCGGAAAAGCCAAGCGCCCCATGATGTTCCCGGCCCGATGCCGCGCGCACCCGCGGCCACGCCCGCGAAGAAGAACAGCGGAAGCACCTGCAGAACCCAGGTGAGCGGGCGCAGCATCGGCAGATCGGCGAGCACATTGCCGAAACGCACCTCGGTGCCCGACACCGTCACGGTCAGCATCAGGCAGTGACCGGCGACGACCACCACCAGCGACGAGATCCGCAGCAGATCCAGGAACCGGTCACGATCGGCCGGGGTGTTCGCGGTGACCACCGCGACACTGGGAACAACGCTCATGCCAGAGACCATCGCAGAATTCGCGCCGCCGACACAGCGCGGAACTACCCCGGCCGCTGAGTGAAACTACGGGGGTGTGGCCCGCCGGCCGGCCGCGAGCGATCCAGGCCGGGTGATCTTGTGGCCTGCGTGCGGTGCACAGCGACGACACGGCCGGGGTGGTACTCGCGGACCGTCCGGGCCGTGCCGATCGGTCAGGCGGGCGTGCAGGGGGCCTGGGCGAAGCCGAGCAGCAGGCAGCCGCTGGCGTCGGAGAGCTTCCACGTGCCGCCCTCCTGCTGCCAGGTGACCGGGAACGCGGGCGCCGTGCCGTGCGGAGAGGTGATCGTCACATCGGCGGTGGCGGTGTCACCACTGGCCGCGACATTGTCGACGGCGAAGGTCAGGGTGTAGCCGGCGAGCATGCCGTTCATCTGATCGATGTTGGACTTGTGCGCGTCGCCGTTGACGATCAGTTTCGCCTTGTCGTCGGTGGATACTCCGGGATCGGCGAACTTGATCAGCGTCGCCTTCAGGGAATCGGCGGTGGGTGCCGCGGCGTTGTCACCCGAAGGTGCCGGAGTTGCCGAAACGCTGGACGGAGCGGCCGCGATACTGGTACTGCTCGTGGTGGCATTCGTCGAGGAATCGTCGGAATCGCCGCAACCGGTCAGTCCGACGGTGACGGCGAGCGCCGCAGCGGCGGCGGCGACGGTGACACGGATCGTGCGGGGAGGAAGGAGCATGGACAGCAACCTTTCGACTCGTTGGGCGAGTGCCCCGTACGGGGTGTTAGGGGAGCCTAACAGGTGCAAATGTGTGGTTGATGTCGTACCGACCGTACAAGATGTGATCACGACGAAACCATGTCGGAAAGCGAGAACGGACCGCGCCCGGTAGCGTTGATAGACCGGGACTGGGAGGAGCAGCATCATGAGCCCCAACGAGAATTCGGATTCGGCGGCCTGGCGAGAGCTCGAGGCGGTACGCGCCGAGTCGGCTGCTCTTCGCAGGCAACTCGCCGATTCGCCGGATCGCGCACGCGAATTGGAAGCCAGGATCGATTCGCTGACCATCCGCAACGGCAAGTTGATGGACACGCTCAAAGAAGCGCGCCAGCAGCTGATCGCGTTGCGCGAGGAAGTCGATCGTCTCGGCCAGCCGCCGAGCGGATACGGCATCGTCATCCACGCCTACGAGGATCAGACGGTCGACGTCTTCACCTCCGGTCGCAAGATGCGCCTCACCTGCTCGCCCAACATCGACGCCGACGCACTGGAATACGGCCAGACCGTGCGCCTCAACGAGGCACTCACCGTCGTCGAGGCCGGAAATTTCGACGCCATCGGCGAAATCGGCACGCTGCGTGAGATTCTCGACGACGGCAGGCGCGCGCTCGTGGTCGGTCACGCCGACGAGGAGCGGGTGGTGTGGCTGTCGGGTCCGCTGTCCAAGATCGCCGAATACGACGACATGGCAGACCCCGATTCGCCGATTCGCAAACTGCGCCCGGGTGATTCGCTGCTGGTCGACACCAAGGCGGGCTTCGCGTTCGAGCGCGTTCCCAAGGCCGAGGTCGAAGACCTTGTGCTGGAAGAGGTTCCCGACGTCGACTACACCGACATCGGTGGCCTCGGCCGTCAGATCGAGCAGATCCGCGACGCGGTGGAACTGCCGTTCCTGCACAAGGATCTGTTCCGTGAGTACGCGCTTCGCCCGCCCAAGGGTGTGCTGCTCTACGGTCCCCCCGGGTGCGGTAAGACGCTGATCGCCAAGGCGGTGGCCAACTCCCTCGCCAAGAAGATCGCCGAATCGCGTGGTCAGGATGCCAAGGAAGCCAAGTCGTTCTTCCTCAACATCAAGGGCCCCGAGCTGCTCAACAAGTTCGTCGGCGAGACCGAGCGTCACATTCGGATCATCTTCCAGCGTGCGCGCGAGAAGGCCTCCGAGGGCACCCCGGTGATCGTGTTCTTCGACGAGATGGACTCGATCTTCCGCACCCGTGGTTCCGGTGTCTCCTCCGATGTGGAGACCACCGTTGTGCCGCAGCTGCTTTCGGAGATCGATGGCGTGGAGGGCCTCGAGAACGTCATCGTGATCGGTGCGTCCAACCGCGAGGACATGATCGACCCCGCGATCCTGCGGCCGGGCCGTCTCGATGTGAAGATCAAGATCGAGCGCCCCGACGCGGAGTCGGCGCAGGACATCTTCTCGAAGTACCTCACCGAGACGCTGCCGCTGCACGAGAGCGATCTGCGCGAGTTCGACGGCGACAAGCAGGCGTGCGTCGAGGCGATGATCGAGAAGGTCGTCGAGCGGATGTACGCCGAGAGCGACGACAACCGGTTCCTGGAGGTCACCTACGCCAACGGTGACAAGGAGGTCCTGTACTTCAAGGACTTCAACTCCGGCGCGATGATCCAGAACATCGTCGACCGGGCGAAGAAGTACGCGATCAAGTCGGTGCTCGACACGGGTAACCCGGGTCTGCGGATCCAGCACCTGTTCGACTCGATCGTCGACGAGTTCGCCGAGAACGAGGACCTGCCCAACACCACCAATCCCGATGACTGGGCCCGGATCTCGGGCAAGAAGGGTGAGCGGATCGTTTACATCCGCACGCTCGTCACCGGCAAGAACGCCTCGGCCAGCCGGGCGATCGACACCGAGTCCAACACCGGTCAGTACCTGTAGTCACGATCTGCGAAGGCCGCGTCCCGGTGGGGCGCGGCCTTCGCGTTTCTGTTCACTTTTTTTCACCGAAACGCTGCGCGGTGGCAAGTGAATAGGGCACGCTTCACTTGTTCGTTTCACCTGATGAGGACTTACGAGGAGCGTTGTCATGGCCGGTTCCGCCGCTGAATTGCTGACCGAGATCATCCTGCAGACCATCCAGAACCTGTTCAGTTCGATCAGCGCCGGCTGATCGAACCAGCCTGCTGCGACGAGGGCCGCGTC